>NC_019757.1:2734500-3070500 GCF_000317535.1 Cylindrospermum stagnale PCC 7417 | reverse complement strand
ATATAACCAACTTGGTGAGAGTGACCTAAAAGTTTCTGAAATTTGCCTTGGTACTATGACTTTTGGACGGCAAAACACAATTGAAGATGCCCACCAGCAGTTAGACTATGCCATTACTCAAGGAGTAAACTTTATTGATGCGGCTGAGATGTACCCAGTGCCTCCCAGTGCCGAAACTTATGGTTTTACAGAAAGTTATATTGGGGAATGGTTAAAGCATCAGCAACGGAATCAACTGATTATTGCTACTAAAATTGCTGGACCAGGTCGGGGATTTAAATGGTTACGTGATGGTTCTCAAGCAATCGACCGTAATAATATCAAACAAGCTATAGATGATAGTCTAGAACGATTGCAGACAGACTACATCGACTTGTACCAAATTCACTGGCCAGACCGCTACGTGCCACGTTTTGGTCAGACAGTTTTTGACCCATACCAGTTAGGAGAAACGGTTCCCATTGCTGAACAACTTGAAGTATTTGCTGATGTCATTAAAGCGGGTAAGGTTCGCTATATCGGTTTGAGTAACGAAACCCCTTGGGGAATAGTGCAATTTAGTTACATTGCCGAACAATTAGGTTTGCCCAAAGTTGTTTCCATTCAAAATGCGTACAACTTACTGAACCGTGTATTTGATGGTGCTTTAGCAGAAGCCGTTTATTATGAAAACGTTGGCTTATTGGCTTATAGTCCTTTAGCATTCGGCTTCTTAACTGGCAAATATATAAATAGCACACCAAAAAATACACGCGTTGCTTTATTTGAAGGATTTGGTCAGCGTTACCTGAAACCAATTGTCAAAGATGCAGTAGCAGCTTATGTAGAAATCGCCCAGCGTTATCAATTGAGTCCGGCACAACTAGCTATAGCCTTTGTGCGGAGTCGTTGGTTTGTTGCCAGCACAATTATCGGTGCGACGACAATAGAACAACTCAAAGAAAATCTGGAAAGTGTGAATGTAGTTCTTGATAAAGACATTTTGGCAGAGTTGGATGCAGTTCATGTTCGTTACCCGAATCCTGCACCATAGAGAGTGCTGAGTGAAATAAAAGAATCTTTCCAGAAAATCTTCTAGTCAAAATAATCTGGGGAAAGAAAAATCTCTAGTTGATAGATAAATTCTGCGTCAGCAGACTGAGAATCTGAGTTCTCAGTTTGTTGTCAAAGGTTAGTTAGGTAAAAATCTAGATACTTTGTAGGTAGAAAATGACTGTTACAAAATCATCAGTTGACCAAAATACTATTCGCCGCCGGGGTACTGGTTTAAAGGCTTACAACCCGGAAAAAGTATTCAAAGGATATACACTTTTTACGCCGCTGACTGGTGATGGTGAAGTCTATCTTTTGAATCTGGAAGGAGAAGTATTACATCAGTGGAATCTACCATATCCACCGGGGTTATATGGTTATCTTCTACCTAATGGCAACCTCTTTTATAACGGTAAGACTCCCTCAGAAAACCCACCACGTTTTCCGTTGTGGTCTGCATTCAAAAGCGGCGTTGTTTTAGAAGCAGATCCCCAAGGAAATATTATCTGGGAATATCAGCATCCAGACCACCATCACGATGGCCGCCGACTACGAAATGGCAACACAATTTTACTTGCCATTGAGAAGATTCCTCAGTCTTTGGTTCCCCTTATTCAAGGTGGGGTAACGGGAACTGAAGCAGACGGTGATATCTATGCGGATGTACTTTATGAAGTGACTCCTGGAGGTGAAATCGTATGGACTTGGCACGCCTACGAACACCTAGATCCGGAGACTTTTAGGATCACTCCCCAAGATCATCGTCATGAATGGACTCATGGCAATACTGTAGGCGAACTTGCTGACGGCAATATTGTGGTCAGCTTTCGTAATATCTCCACAGTTGTAATTGTCGATCGCCAAACAGGAAAGATCATCTGGACGTTGGGGGATGACGTACTAGCACAGCAGCACTTTCCCAACGAATTAGCTAATGGCAACATCCTGATTTTTGACAATGGCGCACATCGCCGTCACACTGCGCTCAATTTCTCCCGCGTGATTGAGGTCAACCGCCAAACGAAAGAGATAGTTTGGGAGTACACAGACAAACCACCCCAAAACTTCTTTAGTTCATATATATCAGGAGCACAGCGTCTACCAAATGGCAATACTTTGATTACAGAAGGTGCTTATGGTCGGATATTTGAGGTGACAGTTACCGGGGAAATTGTTTGGGAATACATCAACCCCCACTTTGCATCTCGGAATATTCCTGGTGAGAAGTCACCGGTGGCTCTTGGAGAGCAAAATTCGGTCTTCCGTGCCTTTCGCTACGCGCCGGAAGAAGTGCCTTGGCTCTAATCTGAGATTGAGATTTTGGATTAAATATTGCAATGCTGTTTGAGTTGTCTATCCCTTACGGGAGGCGTTGGCATCAAATCAATTTTTTCAACTAACGGTGCTGGATCAATTTACCAAGCTAATTGAAAGTTTCATATCCACAAAAAAAGGAAGTTCAATATGTCTGAAATCAAGATTTATAGTGCAGTTGTTTGTCCTTATGCTCACCGTTCGCGTTTAGTGCTGCAAGAGAAGGGCATTGATTTTGATTTGATTGAGATTGATTTGCAAAACAAGCCTGAAGGGTTTACAGATATTTCCCCTTATGGCAAAGTCCCGGCAATTACTCATGGAGAGCATCGTGTTTGGGAATCGGCAGTGATTAATGAGTATTTAGATGAGGTGTTTCCTCATCCGCCGCTGTTACCTAGCAGTGCTATTGGTCGGGCACAGGCTCGCATTTGGATTGATTTTGCTAATACTAGATTTGTGTCGGCTTTTTCTAATCTCTTACGTAGCCCAGATCCCCAAAAGCAAGAAGAAGCCAAACATGAACTATACAAACATCTGGAATTTATTGAAAACGAAGGTTTAGGTAAATTATCTGGGGAAGGGCCTTATTGGTTTGGTGAATCTATTAGTTTAGTCGATTTCACTTTTTACCCCTGGTTTGAGCGCTGGCCTGCGCTGAAGAACTATCGCGGCTTTGGGATTCCCCCTGAATTTACCCGTATCCGCCAATGGAAACACGCACTGAAGGAGCGGACATCGGTGCAAGCGATCGCACATTCTCAAGAATTTTACATTGAGCGATATGCCAAATTTGCTGCTCCTGTTGCTGTTTAGCAATCTGGGGTGGCACGCCAATATCTAATTTTCTGTTGCAGAATATGCGTTAGCTGTTAATAGTCAACGCATATTCTGAATCAATGCCACCACTGAGAGAGGCAAATGTATTTTTATGACAGATAGCAAAAAAGTTAGTGACGACGTGAGCATCACGGGACAAGTAACTCCTGAGCAGTTGCAACAGGCAGCAGAAAATGGATTTAAATCTGTTTTGAACCTACGTTCCCCTGACGAAACGGGTTTTTTGAATGACGAACAGCAGCGAGCCACTGCGGCTGGATTGGAATACGCAAATGTTCCCTTAAAGCCTACAGAAGCAAATCAGGAATTAACAGAAGTCGCAATTAAAGAGATTGAAAATTTACCCAAGCCAGTTTTAATCCACTGTGCAGCGGGAGCAAGGGCAGGCGGTATTGCCTTGATTGCTACTGCTATTAATCAAAATTTAACTTATGAGTAAATCACGGATAAAGCGCAAGAGATTGGTATTAATTTAGAGCAACCCCATCTCAAGCAATTTCTACTGGAGAAATATCTTGCCAAGCAGGTAGAGCAAAGCTAGGCATTCTCAGCCTTAGGTGATATTCGGTGAGGAACAATCTTACATCTTTTAGAATAAATGACCAAGGCTTTAATTCTCAGAATTAGTCTAAAGTAGATTGCAATAATTTGCCTAGCAAAAATGAATAACTTGCGACTAAGTCGTTTGGGCGAACTTGCCAAACTTTTTTTCAAACTGGGCATTATTGGCTTTGGGGGCCCAGTTGCCCATATCGCGATGATCGAAGATGAGGTAGTTAAGCGGCGTCAGTGGCTGACACGGGAGCATTTTCTAGATTTGCTGGGGGCAACTAACTTGATTCCTGGGCCAAATTCCACTGAAATGGCGATTCATGTGGGATATATCTATGCAGGATGGTTGGGGCTAATTGTGTCGGGTGTCTGTTTTATTTTGCCTGCGGTTTTGATTACAGGTGGGTTTGCCTGGGTTTATGTTGCTTATGGCACTTTGCCACAAGTTGCTCCTTTACTTTATGGCATTAAACCGGCTGTTTTAGCTATTATCCTCAATGCTCTTTGGGGCTTGGCAAAAAAGGCAGTGAAAACGCGGAAGTTGCTGGTGATTGCTGTAGCTGTGACGGTGCTAACTTTATTTTGGCAAGTCAATGAAGTGTTTGCCTTATTAATTGGGGGGTTATTGGGGATGCTTTGGTTGCATGGTGGTGATACACCCAAAGACCAGGCTAACTTGCTGATTGCTAGCTTAACCACTGGTGCGACGTTGAAAGCTACAGCAGCAGTTGCGGCATCGGTAACTAATGTATCTGTTCCTTTGTGGCAGTTGGGTTGGTTTTTTCTGAAAGTCGGTAGTGTCTTGTTTGGCGGTGGCTATTTGCTGGTGGCGTTTCTCCAAGGGGGATTAGTTCAAGAATATGGTTGGCTGACGCAACAACAGTTACTAGATGCGATCGCCATTGGTCAATTTACTCCAGGCCCGGTACTTTCCACCGCTACCTTTATTGGCTATATCCTCGCCGGCATACCCGGTGCAATTGTCGCAACTTTGGGAATTTTTCTGCCCTCGTTTTTCTTCGTTGCTGCCCTGAATCCCCTGATTCCCCGGTTACGCGCTTCTTCTTGGACAAGGGCATTTCTCGATGCTGTGAATGTGAGTGCTGTGGCGTTAATGGTAGTTACTAGCCTGCAACTAGGAAAAGTTACTTTAACGTTACCACAAGCACCTTATCTAGATTTTCTCGCCGTGGCGATCGCGATCGTCTCCGCAGTTTTCGCCCTTCGCTTCCGCCTCAATGCTGCTTGGTTGGTTTTAGGTGGTGCTTTAATTGGCTGGAGTGCTTCAGTATTGGGTTACATCCGCTGAATCACTCAATACAAGGATTTTGGATCTTAGATTAACCTAATGCCAGAATCCAAAATTTTAAATTTTTTACACTGGCACTTCTGAGTTTAAGAAAGCAATCAAGGCTTTGATTTAGATCCCAGTAGCTTAATCTACGAGAATTCTTTGTTTGCCGAGACAGGCGCTAAAGGGCGATCGCTTTGCCACGACAGGTGACTTGAACCAGACAACTTTGATAAATCTACTTGTTTAGTTTTGGACAATTCAAAGTAATCCCAATTCGCTATTGGTATGAGATTAATATTTTGCTCACTGCTATTAATAGAGTCGATAAATTCTTTAGCTTCATCAATAGCAAATTCTTCCCTAAACCAACAGCGCAGAGAGATTTCTGAGAGGTTTAGTTTGTGACCACTTGGGCTGTAGCACATAATCTCAAATCTTTTCTTGGCAAACCACTGATATATCTCAATCTTCCAATCTTGATAATTTATGGTCTTCATTAAATATTTATTCATGAAATTCTCTACCTTAAATATTTAGTTTTTACGTAGAACCTAAAAAAACATGGCATCTTTATATAGGTTAGTGTTTTAACCTAAAATTAATGCCCAACAACAGATAATGTACTGTATTAGCATTTGTTATACTTTTTATAATAAAATCTCTTTTAGATTTACATTAGAAAAGTTTATTATTCTTAATCTAATCGTTATATTTCGTCACAATATTCGGCGTTGCTTAATCAAAAGACTTGAGCAACTGGGATTTTTTATTTGCAGACATAGAGACTAAAAGGCGATGTTTTGGCGAATTTTAGATGTAAAGAATAATCAACCTAATTTTCCCCTGGCAATTGTTGTACTACCACCAAAAGTAGAACAAGACAACTACCAGCAAATTGAAAAAGCATATCAGAAAAATATCGCCACTTATCAGGAAAAAGGGGCAGATATTGTTAAAGAGAATGAAGTAGAATCTTGGGTCAGTAAGCAAATTATAAATGTGCATCTGACTCTACCAATTCGCGTTTAATCCCGAATCAAGATGAAAACCTTCAGCAATATACTTACCCTTTCCACCAGGGTGACGGGTATCATATCCGCACCCTTTTCTATATCCATTTATTTGTTATTGCGCCATATTCTCCCGGCGTTCTTTGAGTTTTAGCAGCATTTCTGCGTGCATCTCGCGGGTAATAGGATAAAAATAGGTTAAAACCAAACCACAAATTAAACAAACTGTCGGTATCGGCCCAACAGCAATGCGGATAGCTTGCAGTGCTGACTCAGGTTGTATGGGAAGGGTACTTTGCCCAACTACAGCCTCTTTAAAACCAGATACTTGCAAAGAATTGCCGACGACAAATAGCCCAAAAGCTAAACCGAATTTTTGCAGCAAAACCATGAAACCATAAAAAATTCCTTCCCGACGTTGTCCAGTTTGGAGTTCATCTAATTCAATGACATCAGGAATCATTGACCAGGGAACGAGATAAGCTGTGGAAACACCAAAACCTGCCATGATAGCCATCAAATACATCAAACCTATTTGACCTGGTTGTAAGAAAAATAGTCCGGCGGCGGCGATGATCCATAAAATCATTCCCAGAAAATAAACAACTTTCTTTCCGACCTTTTTACTCAAATAACTCCAAACAAATAGCATACCAAGGGCAGTTCCTTGCACCGCAATCATCACTGTAGGTACATCTGAATCTTTGAGGCGCATACAGTTGACCACAAAGTAGGGAATAATGCTGGCTGTTATCTGTACACCTAACCAAGAAAAGAGATATATCCCAATAACAAACAGAAAAGGTCGATTACTAAAGACAATCTTTAGCTGTTCACCGATGGGAATAGATGGGGGTTGTTCAACTTGAGTGCGTTTAGCTTCAAAAGCCAAAATGCGATCGCGCGTGCCAAAAACGCACCAATATAAGGATAAAACCGAAATCACCGTACAGACTGCGGCTAAAACGAGAAACTGTTGCTGGCGATCGCTAACATTGTCAAAAATAATTTTCGATAAAATTAAAGATAGGATGCTGCCACCAATGGAAAACGTAAAGCGAAAGCTGTTGAGGCTAGTACGTTCGTCATAATCCTGAGTTAGTTCTGGCGTCATGGCCGTGTAGGGCAAATTCACAACGGTGTAAAACACCTGAGATATCACCCCAATTCCTACGTAATACCAGAACAAAGGCCAAATATTGCTACTCTGATCGGCACTAAATCGCGGTACAATCCACTGCAAGAAAAAGAAAATCCCAAAGGGAATCGCGCCATATAAAATCCAAGGTAGACGACGCCCCCAGCGCCGGGACTCAGTTCTGTCAGTCAGTACCCCCACAAACGGATCATTTACCGCATCCCAGATTTTGCCAATCATCAAAATGCTGCCAGCTAAACCCGCCGGGATACCAGCGACATTGGTAAAAAACACTAGCAGATAAAATATGGCAATATTGGCAGTAATCGCCGGGCCTAAATCTCCTGCACCATAAGCTAGTTTGGTTTTAAAGTCCAATTTTTCGCTTTCAGGAGTTCTTTGGGCATCGCCATCAGCAACAGAATCGTTCATCTTACCCTGCTCTCATATTAAAATAAAAGATTTGCGTTTTCCTTCAGTACTATAGCCTTATGCCAGACCTTTACATTTCTTGGTCAGATTATCACCACAAGATTGAACAATTGGCAGTTCAAATTTATCAATCCGGTTGGCAATTCAACCAGATTGTTTGTCTCGCTAGAGGGGGACTGCGAGTAGGAGATATTCTCTCACGTATATACAATCAACCGCTGGCAATTTTAGCAACCTCATCCTACAGTGGCAGTGGCAAGCAAGAAAGAGGCAGTTTAATTGTTTCTTGCCACTTGACTATGACTACTGAAAAGTTAGGTTCGCGGCTTCTTTTAGTAGATGACTTGGTAGATTCTGGAATCACCCTCCAACAGACTGTTCCCTGGCTAAAGCAAAATAGTGATTCCCTAATTGAGGAAATTCGCACCGCCGTACTTTGGTATAAAGCCTGTTCAGTTATCGCCCCGGATTTCTATGTTGATTACCTACCAGATAACCCTTGGATTCACCAACCCTTTGAACACTACGAAAATATGAATCCGGCTGAAATCACAGCAAAGGTCAGTCAAGTCGCTTCGCTCCAATTCAAAATTCAAAATTAAAAATTCAAGACAATTAGTGGTAGCTCTGAACTCACCACTTTCTTGTTGACCGCCATAATCTTTGATTGTGATTGATTCACCATCTAAAAATCTAAAATCTAAAATCAAAACAGCCATAGCAAGACTGGGATAGTAACTACCAATACCACAACCCCCATTGCTAAGGCAGTAACTGCAAGGTCACGGTCAAGATTAAAGGTTTCAGCTATTACTAACGTGGCAAATGCTGGAGGCATAGCCATTTGTAGGATAATTACCTTGGCTGGGTCGCCAGTTACACCGAGAAATGGTAATAAACTCCCCAAAATCACGGGAACTAACAACATTTTAATGATCAAGCTGATTCCCGCTTGGGGAAATTTATCCCAAGAGTTCAGCCGTGAGAGTCGCATCCCAATTAAGACTAAGGACAAAGCCACCACAGTCCAAGCTAATATCTCTAGGCATGATTCAACTAAACTAGGAATTGCTACTTGGCGAAATAGTAACCCAAATCCAAAACTCCACAAAGCAGGATTAATTAAGATGGCTTTAGCTGTCTCTCCATAATTACTCACACTGCTGCTAAAATTGGCTGCTAGGGCGACACCCAAGCCATAAGATCCGAAAACTGACCCCAGCAAATCGTAAAAGAGTGCCCAGGCAAAGTATTCCTTGCCTACCATTGCTAGGGTAATGGGAAAGCCCAAATAGCCTGTGTTACCCACCATTGCTGCTAGGATCAAAGTACCCTGAGTTGGTTGTTGGGGGATGGTATTTGTGAAATAAGCTTGACCTTTAATTCCTAGCCAAGCGAGAAAGGCTCCTAGTAACATGGCTAAATAGGCGATCGCAGGTGCTATCCAAATCTGCCCCGATAAATCGGCTTGGCGTAAAAAAGATACGATACTGATAGGCCCTCCCACCCAAAAGAGAAACTGACCTAAGCGGGTGGGCACCGTGTGAGGTAGTTTACGTCCCAGCATAAATCCTACTAAGACTAATCCCCCCAGCTTGACGTATAGTTCTAGCAGGTTTATCAAAATTAAGCCTAGGAATGCAGATGTGAGATGTTACCTGTTAAAGTCACTTTTGTCTAGTTCATAATCTGTTATGGTAATTCAACAAATACAGGAGTTAATTTTTGAATAAGGCTGGGGTTCCTGGAAAACCGCAAAACTCATCGGCTTCATCTGGCGATGATATTCCAGTGGCTTTACGCGATCATCCAGATGTAGCAACCAAGATCCGCTTGCCAGCCCAGGTTTTGCTGATTGGGGGACTAGTGGGATTTTTGCTGCTGGCGGTAATTAGTGGGTTTTTGTTTTTCGTGACTGTACCCAAAAAAACAGATAATTCTCAACCAACGCCTGCTAGTACAGCATCTGCACCAAATACACAAACTGATAATTCTGTCAATACACCTGGGAATAATAACGATACTATATTGGGGCATTTGGCATATCCAGAAGCAGTTGAGTCAGAACTAGCTGCAATTTCCGCAGATGGACGCATGAGAATGCGAAAAGTTGCTGCCGAAAAGTTTCAGGCGATGTCGCAAGCAGCGCGGAGTGCGGGTGTCATTTTAGTACCAATTTCTGGATTTCGCTCAGTTAAAGAGCAAGAGCAGTTGTTTTTTGCTGTTGGTGCCCAGCGCAATCAAACCCCAGCACAAAGAGCCGCTCTCAGCGCTCCTCCTGGTCATAGTGAACATCATACAGGTTACGCTGCGGATATTGGTGACGGCGCAGTACCAGCAACAAATCTCCAAGCTAATTTCGACAATACTAAGGCTTATCAGTGGCTACAAACAAATGCAGCTCGTTTCGGTTTTGAGTTGTCTTTTCCCAAAGATAATCCCCAAGGTGTGAGTTATGAACCTTGGCACTGGCGTTTTGTTGGCGATCGCGATAGCTTGGAAACATTCTACAAAGCCAGAAATCTCAGACCCACTCAGCCCCAATAATTCAATCTTAGATTTTAGATTTTTGGATGATTTCTTTGATGCGTCTCTTTACGCATCCTACCCGTAGCGTGCGTTCCCTAACGCACGAATTAAAACTTTTAATCACACAAACCATACCCCATATTTAACATTTCCTGTCCGTTAAGTCCTAAATTGTTGGGTTTCACTTCGTTTAACCCAACCTACGATTTTTTAACTGAATCGTATGGGGTTTTGTAAAGTAAGAAATATTGAAATTAGCTTGTAGTGAGGGCTTCAGCCCTCAAAGTAGGGCTGAAGCCCTCACTACAAACCTTTAATTATTTACGTTGCTCTACTTAAACTTGGGGATTTTGTTGTGATATCAAGTCCGGTTCAATTCGATACTTAAACCCCTCCTCGCTTGCGGGGAGGGGAGATAAAGCACAGCTTTATCGGGGTGGGGTTCTTCAGGAATATAAAGTAATTCGCCGAACTTGATATTAGAAGTTATTTCTTATATTTCCCTGGATACTTCCGCGAAAAATAACCTTCCATCACTTCTAAAATCATCGGTGCAGCAACACTGCCACCGCCACCCCCAGAATGTTCAGCAAAAGCGACAATCAAAATTTCTGGTTTATCAGCGGGAGCATAAGCACCAAACCAAGCGTGATTTTCTTTCACCCCACGCCTCCAAGCTTCCGCTGTGCCACTTTTACCAGCAACTGGAGGAACTGTTGGCTGTTTCAAAGTCTTACCCGTACCATCAGACACCACCTTCCGCAGCCCCTGTTGGAGAACTTTGACAGTTTCCGGCTTCATATTTAGCGACTCTCGCCAGATGCTTGCGTCTTCACGATCTTTGAGCAAATGCGGCTTGACACGATAACCACCATTAGCAGGTACAGCGAACATCACAGCTACTTGCAGAGGAGTAGTTTGTAAAGCACCTTGACCAATTGACATATTAATGCTATCGCCTACAGTCCAAGGCATTTTAAAAACTTTCTGCTTCCAAGTCTCATCAGGAACTAAACCTTTTGCTTCTTCTGAGGTAAACTCAAAGCCAGTTTTTTGACCAAATCCATATTTGCGAGTCCATTCAATCAAAGCTGGCCCGCCAACCCCCCGACCAATTTGATAAAAGAAAGTATCACTACTCATAGCCATCGCCCCGACAAAACCCAAGGGGCCAAATCCGGCATGATTCCACTCACCAAAACGGGTACCGCCAATAGTTAAAGAACCGTAGGTTTGTAGCACAGTGTTAGGGGAAAATTTACCTGATTCTAGCCCGGCTGTGGTGGTGACAATTTTAAAAGTACTAGCGGGGGGAAAGGCACTGAGGGCACGATTGACCAAAGGATGCTCGTCACCTTGGACAGTTTTCCAATCTTTTTGGGAGAGTTTTTGCTTAGAGAAAATATTGGGGTCGAAGGTGGGGTAAGACACCATTGCTAAGACAGCACCGTTTTTTGGGTCAAGGGCGACGATCGCACCGTTGCGATTCTTTAAAGCTTTTTGAGCAGCCTTTTGCATCTCCAAATCTATCGTCAAGTGCAAGTCTTTACCAGCTTTTGCCTGTTTCTCTCCCAAAACCCGGAGTGGTCTACCAGCACCATCCACTTCTACCCGCTGACCACCCCATTCACCCCGTAGGGTTTTCTCATAAGCCTTTTCCACCCCCATCTGACCAATCACATCTCCCAGACGGTAGCCTAACGGCTTCTTTTTCTCTAACTGTTCAGGAGTTAGTTCACGGGTGTAACCGAGTATATGGGCCAATTCCTCACCGTGGGGATAATAACGAACTGCTTCCGTATGAATTTCTACATCTGGGAGTTCATTTGTATACTCCTTCAAAGCCGTGATTTCTGCTTCATTCAGGTTGCGAGCAATGCGGATGAGAGTAGAAGAGTTAGCACCAGCCTTTTCTAGTTTCTCTTCCATCTCTAATGGGGGGATATCAAGAATTTTCGCCAGACGCGGTCCCACAACTGACCATGAAGGCTTAGTATGTGCCATCGGCCACAAATATACAGACCGGGGATAGCGTGTACTAGCTAAAAGTTTGCCATTGCGGTCAAAGACGTTCCCTCGTTCAGGCTGTTTGGGAATCATCCGAATCCGGTTGGACTCTGCCCGTTTTCGGTGGTTTGCTCCTTCAACAATTTGCAAATAAGCCAAACGAACGCCTATTCCCGAAATCATCAACAAGGTAAATATGATTATAAATAGCGGCTGGAAATTCCGGCCAACTGTACGTGTATTTTTTTGTCCGCTCAGTGGAGATGGGTGCAACAAGGTCATAAGACTAAAGAAAATTTCAAAATTAGCATTATTTATCTACAATTGTGCTATATTCCTGCTCGGTATTTAGCGGACAATTAATCAAGAGAGCACAGTTTTGCTAAATTTTTTCTAATGCATAGAATCGAGTGAAATCTAATATTCTATCTGCTTAATATATCTTACTAGTTAGCCAGAGACTTACAAGTAGGTATTTTCCTGGTAATTTTAGCTCTAGAGCGGATGCTGAATTAGCGAAGGAAGAGGAATCATCAAAGCCCAACTTACGGCGATTTTCAGGTAAATGAGCCACACAACAGAAATTCTTTCTCCATGTAGAGACGTTGCATGCAACGTCTCTACACTACTGGTGTAATGGGAAAAGTTGATCCTTTCTCAAACTTCCTTGATTTAGTCGTCAGTTGTATTTGCGGAATTATGAGTCTCAGTTTCTGATTCCCCAGACTGGGCTTTCTGATATTTGCCAGGGTAATTATGCTGAAAATAGGCTTCTAGCACTTGCAAAGCCATTGGACCACAAATAGTCCCGCCATGATCGCCGGAGTTTTCACCAAAGGCCACAACCACAATTTCTGGTTTATCACTAGGGGCATAGGCACCAAACCAAGTATGATTTGGGCGACCAGCACCGGCTTCAGCTGTACCACTCTTGCCCGATGCAGGAGCAATTGATGGCACATTTAAGCGTTTACCGGTGCCATCACTCACCACCTTCCGCAGTCCGTCGCGGAGAACTTTGAGCGTTGACGGCTTCATTTCTAAGGATTCTCGCCAGCTTTTTGCTTGTTCATGGTCTTTGAGCAAATGCGGCTTGACTCGGTAACCACCATTAGCCGGCACAGCAAACATAATTGCTGCTTGCAGGGGTGTGACTTGCAAAGCACCTTGACCAATTGACATATTAATGGTGTCGCCTACAGTCCAAGGGATCTTAAAAACTTTCTGTTTCCAGATTTCATCGGGAACTAAGCCTTTGGATTCTTCATTAACAAACTCAATACCAGTTTTTTGACCAAACCCATATTTGCGACTCCATTCGATCAAAGTAGGGCCACCGACTTTCCTGCCAACTTGATAGAAGAAAGTATCACTACTCATAGCCATCGCCTCCGGAAATCCCAACGGGCCAAATCCGGCGTGATTCCATTCACCAAAGGTCACACCACCGATGGTCAGGGAGCCAAAGGTTTGTAGTACTGTATCAGGAGAAAATTTGCCCGATTCCAGCCCTGCTGTCGTGGTGATAATTTTATAAGTGCTGGCGGGAGGAAAGGCACTCAGGGCGCGATTAACCAAAGGATGATCTTTACCTTGGACGCTTTTCCAGTCTTTTTCGGAGAGTTTTTGCTTGGAGAAGATATTTGGGTCAAAGGTGGGGTGAGATGTCATTGCTAAGACAGCACCGTTATTTGGATCGATGGCGACGATCGCACCTTGGTATTTTCCTAAAGCTTTGTCAGCTGCCTTTTGCAGATCCAAATCTATAGTTAAGTGTAGATCATTACCAGCCTTTGCCTGTTTATCTCCCACAACCCGGATTGGGCGACCAGCACCATCCACTTCTACCTGCTGACCACCCCATTCTCCCCGTAGGGTTTGCTCATAAGCTTTTTCCACCCCCATCTGACCAATCACATCTCCCAGACGGTAGCCTTCCTGCTTTCTTTTTTCTAACTGTTCGGCAGTCAGTTCACGGGTATAGCCGAGTATATGAGCCAATTTATCGCCGTGGGGGTAGTAGCGAACGGCTTCTGTATTGATTTCTACGCCTGAGAGTTCATTTGTATACTCCTTTAATACTGTAATTTGGGCTTCATTCAGGTCGCGAGCAATGCGGATGAGAGAAGAAGAGTTAGCACCAGCTTTTTCTAGTTTCTGTTCCATCTCGGATTGGGGAATATCGAGAATTTTTGCTAGCCGTGGCCCCACAACTGACCATGAGGGCTTAGTATGTGCCATCGGCCATAAATATACAGACCGGGGATAGCGAGTACTAGCTAAAAGTTTGCCTTTACGGTCAAAGATATTGCCCCGTTCCGGCTGTTTGAGAATCATCCGAATCCGATTGGCCTCGGCACGCTGCCGGAGTTTTGTCCCTTCAGAAATTTGCAAATATGCCAAACGAGTCCCTATTCCCGACATCATCAATAGGGTAAATACAATTAAAAATATTGACTGGAATCCACGTCCGACGGTACGTGTATCTTTTTTGATGCTAAGTAGCGATGTTGGTAATATATCCATAAGACCAAGAAAGATTCTGTGATCAGCAATATCTGTATAAAATTTTTCGTAGATGCTACCCGGTATTGAAAATAAAACAATGGGGGTGTATATTCCTAATCTATTGTTTTTGGCGGATACAATAAACCAAAGAGTCATCTGTAGTCTGCTTAATAGACTACATTAATAGACTAAGTCTCGTAAGATCACGGCATTCTACTGAGGATTATGGCTCAAACTGTGATGCAAAATCAGAGGGGGATAACAAATTTTCAGCCACTTGATGTTGAACTGCGGAACGTGTTCAAGTTTTTCAACCAAGAACCGGCAGTACATGGAGTAGATTTGGATGTGAGACAAGGAGAATTTTTTAGTATCCTGGGTCCCTCCGGTTGTGGCAAGACTACCACACTGCGCTTAATTGCTGGATTTGAAACGGCTGACGCTGGCAAGTTATTGATTCGGGGTCAGTCCATGACTAATGTGCCCCCTTACCGCCGACCTGTCAATACTGTATTTCAAAGCTATGCTCTGTTCAATCACCTAAATGTGTGGGATAACATTGCTTTTGGACTACGGTTAAAAAAATTACCCAAATCAGAAATTGACAACCGAGTTACAGAAGCTTTAAAGCTGGTGAAAATGGAAAGTTTGCGATCGCGCTTTCCCAATCAACTTTCTGGTGGTCAACAGCAACGAGTTGCCTTAGCCAGGGCCCTCGTCAACCGTCCCGCAGTTTTGCTGCTGGATGAACCATTGGGGGCGTTAGACTTAAAACTACGTAAGGAGATGCAGGTCGAATTATCGAATTTACACAAAGATTTGGGCTTGACCTTTATTATGGTGACACACGACCAGGAGGAAGCACTGTCCTTGAGCGATCGCATCGCCGTCATGAATCAAGGCAAAATAGAGCAAATCGGTACTCCTAGCCAAATATACGAACATCCTCAGACATCCTTTGTTGCTGATTTTATTGGTGATACAAACTTATTCAGCGGTGAAATCGCGGCGGTAGACTCCAATTACGTGAAAATTGTCACAAAAACTGGACTCACAATTGTCGTCAGTCGCTCTGAAGATACACCAACTGAATTATCGCAAGTAGTTGTAGTCAGCGTCCGCCCAGAAAAAATTCAGCTCTCGCTTTATCAACCCAATATACCAACAAACTGCTTTGAAGGACGGCTTGTCAACGTCATGTATTTGGGTACTCACGTTAATTATGTTGTCGAGTTGACTAACGGCATCAGCATCAGTGTTTTGCAACCCAATACCTTTGGTAGTTTGCCAAATCGTGACACAACCATCTACGCTTGGTGGACAGAAACTGACTGTTTAGCAATTAGTCAAGAGTCAAAAGCTCATAGTCTATAGATGTTTAGTCAATATTTTCCAGAATTACTAAAAAACTCATGACCAATGACTAATGACTAACAGACGGCAATTTTTACAAGGGATAACAGCACTTGGGAGCTTGTCGCTAGCTGGTTGTGGCTGGAGGCTTGCTAATATCCGAGCTAATTCTCCTAGTGCTGGTCAACGTGACCAACTGTATATCTTTACCTGGTCGCAATATACTGATCAAGAATTACTCGCAGCATTTAGCGCCCAAACTGGCATGAAAGTTTTGGCAGATGTGTATGATTCCAACGATGTCATGCTGGCGAAGCTGCAAGTCGGGGGAGGTGGTACTTACAGCATCATCTATCCATCTGATAGTGCAGTGCAGAAGATGTTGGATCAAGATTTATTAACAGAAATAAATCGCGATCGCTTAGTCGGTATAGATAATTTATACTCCCGATTTCAAAATCCTAGTTATGACCCTAACAACAAATACTGCATTCCCTTTAATTGGGGGACAACAGGGTTAATTTATAATTCTGAAAAACTCGAAACCGCACCAGAAGACTGGGATTATCTTTGGCAAAACAAAGAAAAACTGAATAAGCGGATGACTTTGCTCAATGATGTCCGGGAGGTAATAGGCGCAACATTGCGGATGCTGGGTTACTCTTATAATTCGCAAAATGAAACAGAAATAAAACAAGCTTATGAAAAGTTGAAAGTCCTGAAACCAGCAGTTTCTGCCTTCGACACCGATGCTTGGCAAAACCAACTTTTGGCAGGAGATTTACTACTGGCAATGTGTTACTCAGGAGATGCGGTGAAAATGTCCAGAGAAAACCCCAAACTAAAATTTGTGATTCCTCGCAGTGGTTCAACATTATGGACTGATAATCTGGTAATTCCCAAAGATGCGCCTAATTTGGCTGGTGCTTATGCTTGGATTAACTGGATTTTACAACCAGAAGTATCAGCCCAGTTCACTGAACGTTTGAACATTGCTACACCGAATAGCGCCGCATTTGATTTATTACCAAAAAGACTCCAAGAAGATGAAAATTTATTCCCTCCAGAGTCAAGTTTAGAAAAATGCGAACGCGTGACTCCTTTAGGAAAATATGAAGAACTTTACCAGCGTTATTGGACTCAATTAACCAGCAGCTAACTTAAATTACAAATCTATTAATCAGGCTCGTGTCTACACAAATTAATAACTCTCCCCTAGATTCTCCTGGCAAAATTGCCAAACTCCAAAAAATCCGCCCAAAACTAGACTGGCTCTCACCCTTGACGTTACTTGCACCATCCGGCATTTGGTTATTACTTTTGCTAGTGCTGCCAACATTGATTATTTTTCAGTTGAGTTTAGTACCAGACATTCGTCCAGGAGATCTAGTCAATCCCAGTGGATTAGGTAACTACATTCGGATACTTGACCCCCTTTATTTACAAGTAATAATACAATCACTTTTTTTAGCAGTCAGTACTACAATAATTTGTTTAATATTGGGTCTGCCTGTGGCTTATTGGATTGCTCAAATGGCACCAAGACGCTGGCGAAATTTGCTCCTATTAGGCTTTGTCTTGCCTTTATGGACTTCTTCTTTATTGCGCTCCTATGCTTGGATTACAATTTTGCGTCCGACTGGCTTATTGAACAGTATATTAACTAATTTAGGCTTACCTGCTTTAGAATTACTTAACCGAAATTCAGCTGTATTAATTGGTATGAGTTACAGCTTATTGCCCTACATGGTATTAGTTTTATATGCCTCTTTAGAAAAGCTAGATAAGCAATTGCTAGAAGCAGCCGCTGATTTAGGTGCAAATCCAGTGGAAACTTTTTGGCAAGTGACCGTACCCCAAATTTTACCAGGAATTACTGCTGGTTCTATGCTTGTATTCATCACCGGTTTAGGGGATTTTGTTGACCCCGAATTACTTGGTGGTGCTTCGAGTATGACAGCAGCGCGGTTAGTTTATAACCAGTTTCTCGGAGCTACTCAAAACTGGGGATTTGGTTCAGCTTTGAGTATGACATTAATTATGCTTGTAAGTATGGCGATCGCACTTTTAATTAAGTTTGGCGAAGAACTACCGAAGCGATAGCAAAGCATTTTAAGGACTGAAGTCCTGACTACGAAATTTATTTTAATTTAATTTTCCTGCTTATTTCGCTTTTATAACAATTAAGCATTAATAATTGTACTATTTAATTGATCTATATATCTGTTACTTAAAGCATTGACCATAGAGATAAATTCATGCTCTAAATAAGGTTTGGTTAGGTAAGCGGTTGCACCCAATTCTTGCGCCAATTGACGATGTTTTTCAGCACTGCGAGAAGTGAGAATTATTACAGGCATATTGGCTAAATTTTGGCTTTGGCGGATATGGCTTAATAACTCAAAACCATTCATGCGCGGCATTTCCAAATCTGAGACAACAACTTCAATCTCAGGATGCAACTGCAACTGTTCTAAAGCTTCCACACCATTTTGTGCTTGTATTACTTGATAGCCAGATTTTTGTAAAGTGAGAGACAGGGTTTGCCGCAGACTAATGGCATCATCTACCACCAAAACCACTTTTGGTGATTTGTTGATTGCTTCTACATCATGACTTAGCTGGGGTTCTCTAGTCTCTGTGGCAGTAGATGCAGCAAGTAAGGGTGTGGATGAAGTGGGATAACCCGATATTGGTAAGGCTTGTTTCTTTGATGAATGAGGCTCAAGGGTTGCTTGCATCTCCTTAGACTCTACAAGTAAAGTGCCATCAATGATTAAGATCAGGTTGCCATTGGCCAAGCTACTACAACCATAAATATATTTTGGCGGTGCGATCGCATTTCCTAAAGGTCTGATTACCAATTCTTGTTCACCGATGATTTGGTCAACTTCTAAACCCATGATGCCTTGATTTCGCCGCAGTAAAAGCACGGGATTTTTCATGATTCCGGCTTCAACAGTACTTGATAGAGTATCTAGGGTAGTACTGTTGACAATTGAGCCATTGTAATATATTAAATCCGAAAACTTCCGGATGCTGACCATCTGTTCATCTTGGTCTGTATTCCAATGCAAAACTCTTTTGCCTTCAAATTCCCTGATTTGTTGAGCAGAGGGAATCAAGATTTTTTCGATGCTGTCTAACAGCAAAGCATAAACAACACCCCCAGCTTGGACTAGCATTAATTTATCTGTGGTCATAGAAAAAGGAATTTTGAGTAAAAATGTTGTTCCTTGGTTAGGTAATGATTGAACTGAGATCGAGCCGTTAAGTGCTTGCAACTGAGTACGCACAATATCTAACCCCATACCGCGTCCAGAAATTTCACTGACCTTCCCAGCAGTGGAAAACCCCGGTGAAAACATCAGTTCTAAAAGTTCAGCTTCAGTCGGGTGATGAACATAGCCTCCAGCTTCATCATCAGATGGTATGAGACGAAGTTCAATAGCTCTCTTGCGAACAGTCTCTAAATTCAACCCCTGTCCATCATCCCGGACTTCGATAACCGTTTGACTCCCCTGATTATAGGCAGAGATTTGAATTAACCCTTGTTCTGGTTTGCCAAGCTCACGGCGAATTTGTAGCGGTTCAATACCGTGATCAAAAGCATTCCGCACCAAGTGTAATAAGGGATCATAGAGCTTTTCGGCGATCGCTTTATCCACAAGTACTTGTGTACCAGTCAGCTTCAACTCTACAAGTTTCCCATAAACGTTTCCCAGCTTAGTTACCATCTGAGAGAAGCGATTAAGGATATTTCCCAAAGGCAACATCCGCGCCTCTACTAAATTATCTATAATACCAAGAGTTAAACTATGTGTTTTGTCACTAATTTGAGAAGCTTGTGTTACGAGTAAGTCCAGAGACTCTGTAGTCTCTTGTAGTTGTAGCGTCTCCTCAATTGCTTCATGCAATGTTAGTTGAAATTCTGTATATGCATCCATTTCCAGCGAGTCAAAGTTGACAGCAGCAACATTTTGGCTATTTTGCACTGCCACATTTTGCATCTGTAATGGCAAATCCCGCAATTGATTTAAAATTGTTTGATGTCGGGTAAGTTGCTGACTTAAGCGCTCAATTAATTCTTGGATCTGTTCATTCTGTAAAGACCGTCGTTTTTGATAAATCAGCAATTCTCCTGTCAAGTAGTTGAGGCGTTGTAGTCCCTCTACATCGACTCGTACAAATGAAGGTTGCCGAGAATTCTTATTTGGAGTAGCTAAAGATTTCTCTTCTATTTGCTGGTTGATTTCTGTCGCATTATCAGGAATAAGTTCAATCCCTGTTTCGGGAATAGTTGTAACTATCTGCTCACTGATAGCTGATGATGTAACACTTTCTAAATACTCATCATTTCTCACATCTTCTACAGTGTGATTTACAGTGACTTCATCAGTCAAATTTAGACCAGATTCATCTCCCCATATTGCTTCTACCAAACTATCGGTACTTGCTGCATAGGTAGAGGTAGATATTTCTTTGATAACTAATAATTTTTGTAACTTGGGACTGTTCAGCCAATTTTTTTCTTGAGCAGTAACAGGAGGAGAATTTTTATATTCTTTTGCCGATTGACGAATGTGCTTTCGTAGTGTTTTGATTACTGGGATAGCGCCGTGAGTTTTCTCAACCGAATACTGAAATTTAGCAACGGCAAGGAGGATGATTAAAACCACACCTTGGCGATAAATACAAAGGCTCTGGCTATCCTCTTCATCTTGGACAAAAGTCAAAAATTGGTTTAGCCAATTTTCCACATAAATTACCGGCTCTTCTCGCTCTGTCCGAGGAATCAATAAAGTTAAACGCAATTCTGACTCTGGTATTTCCATATAGTGATTAAACCAGCCAAAAATGTAGCGAATAACTTTTAAATAAAACTTGGCATTTGCTGGTTTTATCGGCTCATTTTTCAGAGTTCCAGGTTGAGTTAAAAATCTGTAAAAATCTACTGTGTTATTCAGAAAGATGTTAGCAAAAGATTTTGTGGTAGGTGTAATAGATAACTCATCTGTTACCACTGTTGTCAGTTTTTGCCAACTTGGAGAAGGTGCGCCTCCACTCGTGCGATCGCCTGCCAGCACTGCTTTGTGTGCCTGTTGTAAATCAGCAAGGGTGATTTCTGCAATCTGTAATACCTGGCTGGGATTTGCTGCCAATGCTGCCATAACGGTTTGGGAAATTTCACCCAATCCAGGTAGATTTAAAGATTGTGCCAAGCCGAGAAACACTTCAGCCTGAGAACGTAAAAAATTAACGAACTCGGCGTTATCTGGTGGATTTTTAAGAGTCTCAGCGATAGTTTCTAGGCGTTGCTGTACTCCGACTTCAAAGATAGACTGGACAATATCAAACCCCAATTCTTCGGATGTGGGAATATGTGCATCTGCACCAAAAGCATCACCTAATTTTTCTTGCAACTGTGCAAATACTGTTGTTGATCTCTGAAGTAGTTCTTCACTATTAATAGTATTTGCTGTTAGTTCTGCGGTTAGTGCCAGGCTAAGACACTCATAAGCTTGCAGTAGGAGTGTTTGCAATTCGGCATCTATTACCACATCTGGGCTATATAGAGCCTTAAACACATCTTCTAGAGAATGGGAGATCATTTTGATGATATCTAGCCCAACATTAGCGGCTCCACCTTTAATTGTATGAGTTGCCCGCATGAGGTTATGCACTTTGGCGGTGCTATAACCTTCTGATAATCCAAACAGTTCTTGTTCAATTATTTGTAATAATTCTGGTGCTTCAGCTAAGAAATAGCTGTAGCCTTGCTCGCGAATTGAAATATCTGTAATCATATTTTTGATTTTGGATTAGGTGATTTTAAAATTAGAAATTTAGATTTTTTTTGACAAAAATATTTTTATTTAGTTCACGCAGACACGCTCCAGACGCAGAGTAAGTTTAAGAGGAGGAGTTTTGTAGGGTGTCTTAGTGAGAGCGTAACGCACCCTACAAAAGTTCCAAATTATTGAAGTTTAATCCAAAATTTGATAATTTAGTTGACTTTGAATTTGCTGGCTGTGGCTAATAGGTCTTGTGCCATCCCTGATAAATCTTGGAAGACAACAGAAATTTCGTGAGATTCGGCAAATGTTTTGTTAGCAATTTCCGCTACATCTTTCATTGAGGTAGTGACTGTAACAGATTGCACCATTTGATTTTGGGTTGCTTCAGTAATTCGCTCGATCAGCTGACTAATTTCGGCAGTTGCAGAAACAATAGCGTTTAAGTTTTGACGGGTTTCACTGACAAGATTAGTACCTTCTACCACCTGCTGAATGCCTATTTCCATTGCCACTGCAACTTCCCCGGTTTCTGCTTGAATTTCTTGGACTAATTTTTCTATTTCGATGGTTGCTGCTGCTGACTGACGTGACAAAGAACGAACTTCGTCAGCGACGACGGCAAAGCCTTTACCATATTCACCGGCACGGGTGGCTTCAATGGCTGCATTTAAAGCTAGGACGTTTGTCTGTGTGGCAAAATTGCTGATCAAATTTACCACTTTGGAGATTTTTTGTGAGGATTCACTGAGGCGTTTAATCTTTTTACTGGTTTGGGCGACGGTTTCACGAATCGCTTGGATGGCCTTGACTGTCAGGTTCATGGCGGTGTCGCCAGAATCTACAGTTTTATTGGCTTGTTGCACCGCTATTTGCACTAATTGGGCGTTAGCTACCACAGCTTGGGTAGAGTCTAGCATTTGTTGAATATCACCTAAGGCTGTAGTAATTTCTGCGGACTGTTGTTCTGCCAAATTAGTTAGTCCTGCCAGTGAAGTATTACTGGTGCTGGAGGTTTGGGCAACTTGTTGGGCGGCTCCCTGTACCTGAAGTACAATTTGCCGCATTGCTTGGACGGTACTATTGTAAGCGTCGGCGATCGTGCCTAGCTCGTCTTCTGTTATTGGCGCCCGGACTGTTAAGTCACCTTTGAGGGCAGGTCTGAGGGCTGTTAGGAGTTGAATAGATCGTTGTTGGAGTAATTCCTTGGCTGCCTTTTCCCTGGCTGCTGCTTCTGCTAGTTTGGCTGATTGTGCTTGTAGTTGTAGCAAATATTCGGTCTGTTGTAATCCCAGTCCCAACTGGTCGCCAATGCGTGCTAGCAAGGTGACTTGGTTTTCTTGCCAATTACGAGTGCCGGAATTTTGATAAGCTGCCAGCAATCCCCACAATTTATCCCCAGAGAATACGGGAACTATCACATAAGCTTTGATTTCAAATTGCTCTAAAATCTCAAGGTGGCAAGAAGCATGGCCAGCTTGGTAGATGTCATTAACTGCAAAGGTTTCGCCTTTGGCATATCGACCTCCTTGGGTTTCTTGCAAGTGGATATCTTCCCAGACGGTTTTGATATCCGGGCCTACTAGTTTTACCCAACCTTGAGAGACTGATTCGGCGACAAATTCGCCACTCCAGTCTGGGTTGAAGCGAAAGACACCGACGCGATCGCATCGCAGTAACTGGCGTACCTCTTGGGTGGCTGTTTTGAAGATTTCTTCGACATCTAAAGCTTGACGGATGCGGTTGACTATTTTGGTGACAGCTTTTTCTTGTTCAGCTATCTGAGTCAGTTTCTCGGTTTTTAACCGCACTTGTTCTAGATAATCGACTTGTGACTTAGCTAGGCTAAATTGCAAGCCAATCTGAGCTAAAAAGTTGACTTCCCAAGGAAGCCATTCGCGAGGCCCGGAATTTTGATAAGCTGCCAGTAACCCCCACAATTTATCCCCCAGGAATATGGGGACAATCACGTAAGCTTTCGCGTCGAACTGCTCTAAAATTTCAATGTGGCAGGGAGCATGGCCTATTTTATAGATATCATTTACAGCAAAGGTTTCGCCTTTGGCATAGCGACCGCCTTGGGTATCTTGTAAGTGGGTATCATCCAAAACAGTTTTGATGCCGGGGCCTACTAGTTTTGTCCAATTATTACCCACTGACTCAGCGACAAATTCGCCACCCCAATCAGGATTGAAGCAATAGACGGCGACGCGATCGCATTTTAGAGATTGGCGTACGTCTTGAGTGGTTGTTTTGAAGACGCTTTCCATATCTGCGGCTTGACGGATGCGATTGACTATCTTGGTAACAGCTTTCTCTTGTTCGACGATCTGAGTTAGTTGCTCAGATTGCGATCGCACTTGTTCCAGATATTCTCCCTGTGAAATCGCTACACCAAATTGCAAGCCGATTTGCGCCAAAAAGCTTTCTTCCCAAGATTGCCAGTCACGAGGACCAGAATTTTGGTAAGCTGCCAGCAAGCCCCATAATTGTTCCCCAGAGAATATGGGCACAATTATATAAGCTTTCATTTCAAACTGCTCTAAAATATCAATGTGACATTGAGCATGACCTGCTTGATAGATGTCATTGACGATAAAGCTTTCACCCTTGGCATAACGTCCTCCCTGAGTTTCTTGCAAGTGAGAATCCTCCCAGACCATCTTAAAGTCTGGAGTTACCATTTTTACCCAACCATTACCCACTGACTCGGCGACAAATCCGCCACTCCAGTCAGGTTTGAAGCGATAGACACCGACGCGATCGCATCGCAATAATTGCCGCACTTCTTGGGTAGTTGTTTGAAAGATCTTATCGACGTCTGGTAGCCGTAAAATCTTACTGATAACTTTCCCTACTGATTTTCTCGCCAGCGTTCGCTGTTCCAGTTCTTTGGTAAATTCAAAGCTCTGTAATCTATAGATGAGTTCAGTCGCAATTTGAGATAATAGGGTGATTTCTATCTCTTGCCACCGCCGGGCTGAGGCACAGTTATTTACTACCAATAAACCCCAAACTTTCCCCTCTATCACAATTGGTAAACTCAAGCTAGATTTGACTTGAAATTTCTCCAGCAGTTGCCTTTGATAGGGGGTAAGTTGTATCTGATTGATATCGTCAATTGCTACAGGTTCTACATAGTCTTGACTAGTATATAAACCAAAAATAATGCCTGGAAGACTTTCACCTAGAGCCGGTGTCCAACCTAGGGTTCTGGATTCTGCTAACACAGTACCAGATTCAGAGGAAGTGAAGTGATAGATCAATGCGCGATCACCAGAAATTTTCTCCCTAACTTGTGCTACAGTAACTTTAAGTAATGTATCTTTGTCCAAAGCTTGGCGCATCTGAGTGGCGATGGCTTGTGACTGTTGCCGCAATATTTTAATTTTCTGAGCAATTGCATTTAATGTAGATAATTCATCGCTAGCAGTTTTTGCTGTGTTAGTGCCGCCATTTTGACGTTCTAAGTTTTCTGTTTCAGCAACCAGATTTTCACCTTCTGCGCTGTTGCTATATAAAATCGTCATTTTCTAAACCTCAGAAATTGTTAATAGTAATAATTTGATACTTTCAGGCTAAAAAGTGCATGGTTTTTTTACCCATGCTCGATTAATCATTCAGCAAATGCTCAACTATGAGTTACCCAGAGGGGTGATTGGATAATTGCTAAGGCATCCAAACTAAAAATCATCTCCTCAGAAATATTAATAAAATACCCTTGCAAAAAAGGTGTCATTGCTGGGTAAAATAATTCCGTAGATGGTAGTTTCATCTGTTGGGTATCCAGCCACTCAATATCCATCAACTGCCGTACCAAAAGACCTAAATATTTACCCTCACTTTCTAGCACAATTGCCATCATTCTTGAGAGGAAATTTGAACCTTGTAAAAGTGGTGGATAACCTAGCATCTCCTCTAAATCAACCAACCAAAGCATTTCACCCCGCCAGCCATAGATACCTAATACACAATTAGGCATTTGAGGAACGCCACAAATTTCTGTCAATGATACTTGTAAAATTTCTGTGATGTGCTGTAGCGAGATTACCGCTGTGTCTCTGACTCCTAAATTAAAGCTTAAAAATTTTTCTTTGGTATCCAAAGTTATTTATCCTTTGTCTTAACTGATTCATTTTTAGTCACTATTTGCAAATATCATCTAAAATTTAATAGTGACTTTTTTGGGTAATTTATTTGCTATTTATTTAGTTGAGCAACCGCTTGAGAGTAACTTCTAATTCTGCCTGATCAATCGGTTTTGATAGATAAGCTTCAGCGCCCAACATATTTCCCCATATCTTATCTACTTCACTATTTTTTGTAGAACAGAAAACTACAGGTATTTTGCTAGTATTCGGGTTATTTTTCAGTTCTCGGCAAATTTCAAAGCCGCTTTTACCCGGTAAAAGTACGTCAAGAAATATTACATCTGGCTTGGCAATATCTATTTTATCTTGTGCTTCTTCACTACTTGTGGCACCAATCACAGAATAACCTGCCTGTTGCAAGTAGCGTTTGAGAATTTCCATATCAGTCAAGCCATCTTCAACAACTAAAACAGTATTCATGGTAATTACCTATTAAATTATTCTCGGAGCCAGAACTAAACATTGAATATGCAATCATAATTTAGATAAATGCTAGTTTTTGCTTTTATCCAATTGTGATACATTATTTATCTATTTACATCAGGAAAAGCACGTAGTTAATATAACTTCACATACATATTCTAAATTGAAATAGTGTTAGTAACCGCTGAAATTAAATTCAACTGAGACTAAAAATGTTCGTTGTTAGAACAGAGCCTAAATATTTAGGGGGGAAGAGGTGTTAATCTAACTTGCTGACGACAAATCACCCTATTTGCAAGGCTCTAAATTAGCTGTGCTGGCAACTCTTGAGGGAGCCTGAATAGGCATAGGCAAATACTTACGCACTATACCCATGACCCGATCAGCTACCACTGGTTTAGTGAGAAAATCTGTAGAACCGACTACCTTGGCGCGAACTCTATCTAAAAGACCATCACTGCCGGTTAAAATAATCACTGGTGTATTGGCAAAAGCAGAAATTCGTCGCAACTGAGTACAGATTTCGTAACCACTGGCAACCGGCATGACCAAATCCAAGAAAATCAGGTCTGGTTTATCCTGAATCAGGGTTGGTAGAGCTTGCACTGCATCTTGAATCTTCATAAACCTCAGTCCATTAGCAGTGAGAATCTCCTCTAACATTTTACAGACTAGAGGGCTATCATCTACACAGGCTACCAAGGGAGCGATTGGCTTAATTGGTTGTGCGGTGGTAGAGTTGTGATCAACTTCAGTCATGGCTAAGGGCAAGTCAGGTACTTCTACCAGTTCAATGATGCCTTTGAGGATATAAGGAAGTAATGAACGAGCAACTGGCAATACATTCTGCTTCATTCTCACGGCTAAATCCCGCAGAGTGTATTTGCCATCGATGTGAGTCACAAAGTTTTTGTATACAGCTGGACTTACCAACTGCTGGAGTTGTTCTGGTCTCCGCAAAACTGGTGCTAAGTCAGGAGAAAAACTGGCTAGACCAGATTCTGACCAAATTTTCCATGAGTCCAGCATGAGTTTCATAGACAAGTCTGCGCTTGTGAAACTCATTGGTGTTTCTAGTATCGCTACTGGGTTACGCTGGCAAGTGATAGATGCAAAATTCGATTTCTGAGCTAGATCAAATAACAGTTCGGCGATGGTTTGTTCGACAATAGCGTTAATTTGTTCGCGCTGAATTTTCTGCCGCTTATATAAAATTCCCAGGAGGTGATAATCCCAGTAATCGATTGCTAAATCTTCAGAGCGAAACCGCATTTTATCTAAATCAAACTGGGGGCAATTTCGAGACATCTGTCTCCGCCAACGCCGGAAGGGATGAGTTCCTCCTGTAGCCCAAACTATCCTGCCGAGCCGATAGTAAAAAGTCCATTCGTATCCCTTGGAACTCTTAATATTTAAATTGCCATTGTATTGGAGTTGAGTACAGGTTTTAAACTCATTTAGTAAATTATTAGATTCTGTCAGTTCCGGGTGGGTCATACTTTGTACCTTTAATTAACAAGTCAGCCCTTAGAATACCCACGCTAGCTATACAGTGATTAGTAAGCATCTTAATTAATGAAAATACATCTAGCAAACTACTTTGAATAGTTGCTATGTACTTTATCTTCATTGGTATATAGCAATCCTCTATCTTGACTGAGAAGAGCGGGGGGGATAGTTCAGTAGAGGAGTAATCTCGGAATCTACACACCTGCGAATATTACTTCGCATCAATTGGGATTGCTATATTCTCAAATCAAGATGCATTTATTTATTGTATTTCATCATACACAGTTTTTTGACTTAAATATATCCGTGTAAATCCTGATTTTATGCCAATCAAGATAATGATTTCACAAAATTTTTACGCTGGAGATTCAGCTTGGTTAAAAATGTTAATTATCAACATATAACTTTATATATCTTAATAAATTTTGGCTAGAGAAGATTGTGACCGTCAGTCAGTTTCACTTTTCTATTTCAAGAAAGTCATGAGAAATTAAGCCTAGGGAGAAGTGTTGACATTGATACAAATATTTAATTTTCTTCATGAAGTCACTTGATAAAAGGTTTTTCCAGCACACCTTATTTTTTCATTTCCAGAAAATTATTGAAATTTTGGGACTTTTTACAAGGATCTAACTAAAGCAATAGAAGCATTAATTATCGTGCTAAATATTATTCATATATCTCTCTAAGTTATCAATTTTTGCTAAATTTAGTTGCCTACAAAAAAACTTTGAGCACATTTATAATTATAATCTTCCTCAATGACAGATTTGAATTTTTGGGTTGGCAGTATCGATGCCCTGGCTTCAAAGAAAGTAGGGTATATCTGCAATGTTGGCGAAATTGAAGAAAGTTTTCGCACCTAACAACAGATTATGTCTGGTGAGGGCTGGAAAGTTTAATGGGTAATGGGCTGGTGACCTATTACCCATGAATATGATTCAGGATTGTTGGTCGTTGTTGTAACTGGCAACAGCTGCCCGGAGATTGCTTTGGTGTGCGGATAGCAGTTGTTGGCCTGCTTCTTTTTCCAAACCAGTCCAGTGGATTAAGAGTGCTAACTTCACCCATTTGCCACTACGTTCTAGCAATAGACTGGCAGCTTCTCGACTTAAACCAGTGAGGTCTTGTAAAATTCGCAAAGCGCGATCGCGTAATTTTTGATTTGTTACCGCGACATCTACCATACGATTGCCATAAACTTTGCCCAACTTGACCATTACCCCAGTAGACAGGATATTTAAAGCTAGCTTGGTGACAGTACCAGCTTTTAAGCGAGTTGAACCAGCGAGAATCTCAGGGCCAGTCAACAGACGAATGTCAACATCAGCATCACAGCTAACTTGTTCAGCAGGAACACAGGCGATAAAAATAGTCAGAGCACCCCGCTGACGAGCTGCATTGAGGGCGCCGTGGACATAAGGCGTTGTGCCACCTGCGGTAATACCCACTACTACATCCAATTGAGTAATATGTCGTTGGGCGATCGCAGCTGCTCCATCTTCGGCGCTGTCTTCTAAATCCTCAGAACTGCGTACCAGTGCGCCGGCACCACCCGCAATAATCCCCTGTACCAACTCTGGGGGCGTACAAAAAGTAGGTGGACACTCAGCAGCGTCTAACACCCCTAATCGACCACTCGTCCCCGCACCGATATAAAATAGGCGTCCTCCGTGGTGCAACTGGTCTGCGGTGCGATCAATCGCTTCAGCTAACTTAATTTTTGCCGCCGCCACCGCCGCTACTGCCTTTTGGTCTTCGGCATTAAATAGTTCTACCAATTCCAGAGAACTGATCTGGTCTAAGTTAAGACTATGAGGATTTACTTGCTCCGTGAGGAGATGTCCGCGTTCCTGCAAGTTTGTCATTTTTCCTTAATTTATTCTCTGTCATTTGTCAGTTACTAGAAACTGACGACTAACGAATTACAATAACCCTTCAAGTTTACGACGAATGCTGTCTAGCTCAGAATTAGATAATTCTGGCTCGGCTGGGGCTATTGAGTTGGGGCGTCTAGTATCCTCATTTTCGTCTTCTGGCTGCCAGTCGGTTTCCTCAAGGTTAATTACTGGGGGAACGACTAAATTGCCGCCTTCTGGCACAATTTCCCATTCATAGCCGGCATCTTCGCAAAATTCCTTGATTTCCTCAGCATCCATCGCCTCTACTGTCGGTGATGCGAAATCCTGAGCTTCCAGCAACAGGGAATAGCGTGTGGCGTCGTCTTCTGACTCGAACATCAGAATTTTATTTTGCTCGCCTACTCGAATCGTGTGAATCCCCTCATTATCAGTACCAGCATTGAAAATTAACACAAAAACACGCATGGGTGTAATCATTTGTCTTGTTTTTCTGAGATCTTCTTCATCTTAAAGTTCTACATAGCACCGCAGAGAAAGTCATAACTACAATTTTCCCTCTCCTGCCAATTTGCCTAGCAGTACCAAAATTATCGAGCACACTTTTGATAAAGTTTTCCTTCTTTAAACTGCGCCCTCCCCTAGTTTTTTGGTCTGAGGGAACACAAATCTAGAGCCATTATGCCAAGAGCTACGTGATAATCCACAACCCAAAATATACAATTGGTTTGTATCCTGGAAATAGCATAGTGAAAGCGTGCCAGTCAGTAATAGCAATCTGCTAGCTACATCCGGCCTTTAATAGAGTGATAGCCAATGACTAACTCTAAAGATCCTCATTCCCCTTCCCCTACTCGCCAACGTCTATGGTTGATGATATTGACTCGCGGTGGCATTACCTTGGGAGCACTACTGCTAGTGGGAATTATCGGCGGTATTTGGCGATTGTGGACTTTTGTGCAAAAAGAGTTAGCGCCATTAGCAGAAACAAGTCTTACCACTACACTCAACCGTCCTGTAAAACTAGGCGGAGTCACAGATTTCTCGTTGACGGGAGTAAAGTTTGCAGCTTCATCTATTCCAGCAACACCCACAGATCCAGACAAAGCGACAATCGAGGCAGCGGAGGTGGGGTTTGACCCAGTTAAGTTAATTTTTAACCGCCAACTCAAGCTGGATGTTACCTTAGTCAACCCAGATGTTTATATCGAACAGGATAAGCAAGGTAGCTGGATTACCACTACCATAGCGCCACCTGGGAAAGGTGGGCCAATTAAAACCGATTTGGATAAACTGCGGTTTCGCAATGGCAAATTGCTGCTGTTACCCCAGAGGAGAGTCGGAAGGGGGCAAGGTGCTGGATTTGGAAGACAAGGAAGACAAGCAGCACAAGCAGGACAAGCAGCACAAGCAGGACAAGCAGCACAAGCAGGACAAGCAGGACAAGCAGTACAAGCAGTACAAGCAGGACAAGCAGGACAAGCAGGACAAGCAGGACAAGCAGGACAAGCAGGACAAGCAGGACAAGCAGGAAATTCTCTCTTTCCTTTGGCTCCCAATCCCCAATCCCCCAATATCCGACCCTCTGTAGCATTTTCTCAACTTAATGGCACAGCCCAATTGCTGAATCAAAACAAGTTGATTAGGTTGGATTTAGTCGGAATCGCCAACAGCGGCGGCAATGTTGCCATTCAGGGTGATATGCGCCCTAGTAAGGTTCTAGATGGCAACTTAAAGGTGCAAGCACAAGGCTTGCTAGCGGCAGATATTACCCGACTGATTAAGTTACCGTTTATTTTGCGGGCAGGTCGAGTTAACGGTGACTTACAAGTCCAACTGATACCAAATCAGGAGACTTTATTAGATGGCAGTGCAGCTTTGCAAGGGGTGACGCTGCGAGTGCCCAGCGTACCCCAAGCGTTGAGCAATACCCAAGGAAATATCAGCTTTCGGGGGCTGGAAGTGCGGCTGGACAGGGTGGCTACCAATTATGGCAAAATTCCTGTAGTAGCTACGGGCATCATTGACCGAAAAGCGGGCTTTAAGTTGGCAGGGCGGGTAAATGGGGTGAGTGTGGCTAATGCGGCAGAATCGCTCAAGGTGAAACTGCCTGTACCTGCTAGTGGTGAAGTTAAAGTAGACTTGCAGATTTTGGGGGCACTTGCACAGCCAGTTCTCTCAGGTACTGTGACTACGCTGAAAACTGCCAAGATTGACAGAGTTGATTTTCAGAAATTCAGTAGTAAGTTTGAGTTTGCGCCTAGTGCCTTTCTCATTACTTTGAATGATATTCAAGGGACACCCACATTAGGCGGTGATGTCAGGGGTGCTGGGACTATCAGACTGGGTACAGTACCCCGATTAGATTTTAATTTCACAGCGAAGAATTTGCCAGGGGATGCGATCGCTAAAGTTTATGACATTACATCCTCTCTTCGAGTGGGCACAGTCTCCGCCACAGCCCAACTAACTGGACCGACTAGCAATGTCCAAACTTTAGTAAAATGGCAGGCACCAGGAGCAACCTACGCCGCCAGTGGTGAAACCATCATCGCCGCAGACCGTACCGTTTCCTTCCGCAATGTGGCTGTCAATGTTGCTGGTGGTGTAGTGCAGGCTTATGGACGTTATGTTGATCAACGCTGGCAAGCCGTCGCCCAAGCCTCTGGTATACCCCTAACACCCTTTGTAGATCAAAAACAACTGCAAAATGTCTCTTTGGCCGGGTCACAATTTAACGGTCGGTTGATTCTATCGGGAACTACAGCACCCTTTAAACTGGAGACAATTCGCACTGATGGGGCAGGAGTTCAAATTGGTGGCGGGACAGTTGCCATTTCTAATATCCAGCTAAAAGATCAAAACTTTGCCGCCCAATTGGTAGCCAATGGTGTGCGGCTAGGACGAATATTCAAACAGTCTCCCCCAGCATTAAGTGGCCCTTTGGCGGGGACATTTCAAATTTTAGGCAACACAGAGAATTTCAGCCTCAAAACCTTATATGGCAATGGACAAGGACGTTTAGCTATTGATGGTGGTGTGGTTACCGCCTCTAATATTCAACTGGCTGATGGTCGCTATCAAGCGCAAATCCAAGCCAATAACGTGCCTTTGCAGCGGTTGGTGGCAGTACCACCGCAGTTGCGGGGAGGGCTTGCTGGTCAGTTTAATGTAGCAGGGTCTGTTGATTCCTTCAATCCGCAAACTATCCAAGCTACGGGTCAGGCACAGTTGAAGGTTGCTGGGGGAACGGTTACAGCTTCTAATATCCAACTGGCTGAGGGTCGTTACCAGGCATTAGTTAATAGTTCTGGTGTGCAATTAAATCGGTTAAATCAGCAGTTGCAAGGTCAGTTGGGCGGTAAGCTGCAACTGGCTGGTTTGGTGGGGTCCGCTAAATTAGCTGATCTGCGTGCGGCTGGGAATTTGCAGTTAAGCCAAGGTATCCTTGGTCTTCAGTCACCAGTAAATGCGGCATTAGCTTGGAATGGTCAAAAGCTCACCCTAGAACAAGTTACTAGCACCAATTTAAATGCCAGCGGTTATATATTAGCCAATGCTCAAAAACCAGGCATACCGGAATTTACTCAGTTAAATCTCAGCATCCAAGCACAGAATTACGATTTGCAACAGTTACCAGTTAAGCTTCCCAGTGCTTTGGGTGTGGTGGGGAAAGTTGATTTTAATGGGCTAGTGGCAGGCAAATTACCGACGCTAAATGTTACGGGTAAACTTGGTTTACGCGACTTTGCCGTGAAAAACTTTGCATTTGAGCCACTGTTAACTGGTAATGTGACCTTGGTGCAGGGCAGTGGCTTAAATTTGGATTTGGCAGGAAAGAAAGACCGAATTGCCGTAAATCTAGACGCCAAAAATCGCCCCCAATCTTTTTTGGTACAGTGGCAGGAAGCCTTAGCCACAGGTCAAACTCAAGGGGATAACTTGGCAGTTAAAGTCGCAAATTTCCCCTTAAAGGTTTTAAATTTAACCTTGCCTGTGAAAACTGCCTTGGGTAATACTGCGGTGGCAGGCTTGTTAACTGGAGATTTGCTCCTTAATCAGCAGACATTAGCAGCCAAGGGAAATGTAGCGATCGCCAAACCAGAAATAGGTCGCATCAAAGGCGATCGCTTCAGCACACAGTTCAGCTACAACAAGGGCAAAGCCACCCTCACAAATAGCGAATTTGCCAAAGGCGATAGTCGCTATACCTTCGGTGGTAACATCAGCCAAACCGCCCAAGGTCCACAACTCCAAGGAAAAATTAATATCGCCCAAGGAAATATTCAAGATATCCTCTCAGCAGCACAGATATTTGAAATCCAAGACCTACAACGTGGTTTAGCAGCACCAAATTACGGCACATCAGCGGATCTGACCACCAATCCGCAAGGGTTGCCCAATCAGCCCTTACTTAGCCAAATCCAGCGTCTTTATGAAATTGATGCCCTGCTAGCAGAACAAGAACAAAAGCGGCTAGCATCCAAGCCAATCCCAGATTTGACAGATTTCAAGGGAATTTTCAATGGCGAAATTTCTGTAGATACTGCCACAGCCAACGGACTTGAAGTGCTGTTTAATTTAAACGGTCAAAACTTTAGCCTAGGTAAAGAAACAGAACCAAATCGCTTTTATCGTGCTGACAAAGTCATAGCCGAAGGTGGCTTTTCTAAGGGTGTATTGCGATTGCAACCTTTACGAATTGAAGCCGAAAATCGGCTGGTTGCTTTCACAGGTAACATTGGCGGCAAAGAACAATCTGGTCAGTTGCGAGTTAATAATTTCCCAATCCAAGCATTAAGTAACTTTGTCAAGCTCCCAGTAGGAATTTCCGGGAATCTCAACGCCACAGCCGCTTTAGCTGGTAGTATTGCCAATCCCCAAACCAAAGGAGAATTGCAAATCACAGAGGGAACGATCAATCAGAATAAAGTAGAGTCAGCTACAGCCAGTTTCAGTTATGCCAATGGACGTTTGAACTTTGGCAGTACCCTCTTAGCTGCTGGCCCAGAACCTGTGAACGTTAGTGGCAGCATCCCCTATAAATTACCTTTTGCCGACGTAGAACCAGACAACGATCAAATTAGTCTGGATGTGAAGGTACAAAATGAGGGATTAGCAGTCTTAAACCTGTTAACTAACCAAGTAGTGTTTGAGAAGGGTGAAGGCGAAGTAGACATCAAGGTGCGGGGGACTAGACAACAACCCTTAGTCAATGGCATTGCTACTGTCAATAATGCCACATTTTCAGCCCAGGCTTTGCCAGGCAAATTGAGACGTGTTACAGGCAAGGTGCAGTTTGATTTTGACCGCGTCTTAGTAGAAAGTCTTCAGGGTAGATTTAGCCGAGGTAAGGTAGAGGTGGCTGGGGCAATTCCCATCTTCAACAACGATGATCGGAAAATAAACAATCCTCTCACCGTTAACCTCGAGCAGTTAACCATGAATCTCAAGGGATTGTACCAAGGTGGTGCTAGCGGTAATTTGCAAATTACTGGTTCCGTCCTCAACCCAATAATTGGTGGTAAGGTCGATTTGTTTGATGGTCAAGTGCTGTTATCAGAATCTAGCAGTTCCACTCAACCTGCTAATAGCAATCTCGCTTCATCACCCACAACAGCCAATAACCCAAACAAAACAGATGCCGGCAGTGGGATCACAAAATTGAATAATCTAGAAATAACCCTAGGCAAAAAAGTCAAAATTTCCCGACCCCCGATTATCAATTTCCAAGCAGTCGGTAACCTCATCGTTAATGGCTCCTTGAGCGATCCCATACCCGAAGGAACTATCAAATTAACCCAAGGTGGAGTTAATTTATTTACAACCCAATTTAACCTAGTTCGTGGCTATGAACAGACCGCAACCTTTAGAGCCAATCAACCCCGCGACCCCATCTTAGATGTGCGGCTAATTGCCAAGGTATTAGATGTAATTCAGAGTAGTGACATCAGCATCAGTAGACAAGGTTCTACAGGGTTAGCAGCTTTAGAAGGTGTGCGAGTCGAAGCTAGTGTTAAAGGCCCCGCTAGCAAAATCAACGATAATCTAGAACTGAAAAGCAGTCCAGCACGCAGTCAAACAGAAATCGTTGCATTATTGGGGGGTGGTTTTGTGGATACCCAGGGACGTGGGGACAGTACTTTGGGTCTAATTAATATCGCTGGTACGGCTGTGTTCAACAACTTTCAGGGAACTTTTAACCAGATTGGTGGTGCTTTGGGTTTAAGTGAACTACGTCTATTTCCTACGATCATTTCTGAAAATCCCGAAGCGGGAAAAAACAATTCCAGTTTAGAGTTAGCGTTAGAGGCTGGGGTAGATATTTCTCCCAAGATTTCCGTTTCTAGCATCAAAATTTTAACAGCCAGCGATCCCTTCCAATGGGGTATCAATTACCGGATAAACGACGAAGTTCGTCTGCGTGCTTCCACAAATTTAAATAATGACAGTCGCGCTGTAGTGGAGTTTGAAAGACGGTTTTAATTGAAGGAAGCAGGAAGCAGAGGTTACAATTAGTAAGAGTAGAATCACTTACTAAACTACTTCATTGTTTATATAAAGGATTAAGTTAATGTATAGCAGGGAACATAGAACTGTTAAAACTTCTTCCCAGAACGCTGATACACCGATGTCGAATCAGTTCGCACCGCGTCCCTTCGTCCACCAGCCCAAAATACAGACAGCAACACCCCAAGCGGAGCAAACAACTGATTTACAGGCTAAGTCAGAAAATTCAGAGCCACTTGATGATAACTGTATAAATGGAGCGCTATTAACTCGTCGTTCCCTAATAAGAGAGCCAATACAGATCCAATTATTACAGAAACAGCATGCGATAGCGAAGCGCTGCTGCTTTCAGCAGATCGCACAAGCCAAAAAAACCTCCAATCCAGAAGAGATAGCGTCAACTGCTCCGGCTGATAACGAGACAGCCATAACACCACCGCCGTCTAAATCAGCTAAATCAGTCCATTCTGATCCTTTTGAAGCAGCGGCCCTACTGCCAAATCCTGATTTCTTTGCGACCGATAGAGGGATAGCAACCAAAATTCTCGCCGGGAAAGAGTTTTATCATTTGTCTGATGACGGCTCAAAGAAAAAGGCAAAGCCGGAAAGTCAAGACTTACTAGTCAGTATCAAACTGGAGAAGGATGGTGGATATATCGTTTTCTCTAAGCTTGGTGATCTCTGGGTAGCCAAAGAAAACTTAACGGAAGTAAAATCAGGGTTCAAGAAAGTTGATACTCCTGTCTTCCCAGCAGACCCCAGATGGAAACCTTCACCAGATGATGTTCGACAAACAGGCTTGGGAGATTGCTATTTAGAGGCTGCACTTGCGAGTATTGCTGCCCAAAAGCCTGATTATATTAAGGAGATAGTTCGGGAAGATCAAGACAGTAATGTTACGGTAAGATTATATAAAGTCGATCAGACAGACTACCAAAACCCAAAATTTACACCTCAATATATCAAGGTAGAAAAGTCTGTTCCTATAAATAGAAATGGGGTAGAACTCTATAATAATGGCGCTCTCTGGGTGCGGATGATCCAAAAAGCTTATGCAGCAGGTTGCTTTACAGGAACAGGCCTGGCTCCTATTAGCAAAACTCCTGCTTACGAGAACATGGATGGTGGATTGTCTAGTTATGCCTTTGAAGTGTTATTGGGCAAACCCTCAACCACCTTGGATTTAAAAAGTGGACCGACTTATAACAAGAATAAAAAGCAGTATGAAGAGCGGCAGGACATTGTTGCAAAAGACAATACAAAACAGATTATCACCCCCAATAAAGTGAGTCTTCCCTGGGACGCAGGAGCAGTTACGGAATACGATCAGGTAAAATACTCAAAAACGCCTGATGATTATTCTTCTATGAAGCTGTTAATGGGAATATTTAAGAATGATCAGAATAAGGTTGATCAATGGATCACCTTTCTTAAAGGTGTTAAAGGAAACAATTTAAAACAAAAGTTTGTCGATCAGTCTCATGACAGAGCATCTATCGATATAAGAGATAACAAACTAGAGGGCAACAGCAATGCAATTACACTGAAAGATATTGACGAATTATTCAAAAATCAAGCCTTTAAAGATGACATGATGCAATGGCTGCAAGCCCAGCAAATTTTCCCTGGGGAATCGGGGACAGCAATCTATTCCCAAACCCAATTGGATACCTTTGAAAAAATCAAAGTAGCCTTGAATGGTGGTCAGGTTGTAGCAGCAAGCTCCTACAGTTCCATAGGAAAAGGAACCGGAGTAGAAGAGAAAACTCCCGATGGAGTGAGTTCAGGTCATGCCTACTCAGTTCTTGCCGTTCGGACAACAAACTCTCAGAATCCTGAAGATCAGAAAGTAGGTAAGTTTCATTGGGTCAAACTCTGTAATCCTTGGCAGAAAAATGGTCGGAAATCTCGTTTCCCTAACGGAAAACTTGAGGTAATAGAAGATCAGGCAAACGATACAAGGGAATTTTGGTTAGAGTTGAGTGATCTCACAAAATATTACTACAGAATTGATATTGGTAGCTTTCCAAATAAATAGAAAAGAGGAATGGCAATGATGAATATGTTTGATAGATTCAAATTGTATCAGACAAAGGCATTTGAGAGAAAAGCTGATATGATTTGGACTCTCATTTTGAGTGGATTTCTAATTAATATAGTTGGGATCTTGGCGATGCCACAAACTGCACAGGCTCACCGGACACCTTTATCTACCGATGAACTGGAAGAATCGGCTTGTTGTATTGTGGTAGGAAAGGTTAAAAGTCTTTCTAGTCGTGAGGTTAAAGTACAGTTGGGCAGTGAGCATCAATTTACCGCTATTGTAGAAGTCAAAAGTGTTAAAAGGTGGATACCAGAATCAGGGAGCAAACGTCCTGACGGTTCTTTTGCTCCACCATCGGATGCTCCCAAACCAGGAAAAAACATAGAGGTAAAATATAGGCGGCGAGGAGGAGCAACTGGCGTCACAAGTCAAGATTCTAATTTACCTCTAGATGCTCAGGTCAGATTATTTCTCACAACATATCCAGATGGGCATTTGCATTTATTAGAGCCAAATGGTTGGGAAGCTATCTCTTCTGATTAAAATTCTAAGTTAAGCAAAACAGCATAATGATCTGGGAAGGATATCTCATAAGTGGAAGATTAAAAGTATGAATGTTTCCATCTTATGGTGAGTAGTTGAGTTTGAAAGAAGATTTTCAAAATTTCCCAGGCAACAAGATTAATAATAATACCACGGCCGAAGCCGTGGGGATTGTCAAATAACTAAAAAGTCAAGAGGATAATCTGCCTTAATATCGGGTTCCCCGACGAATTTCTTGTAACCGACGAGATCCTTGTGCCCGACGGATTTCTTGTAACCGACGAGCTTCTTGTGCCCGGCGAATTTCTTGTTGGCGGCGGATTTCTTGTGCCCGACGAATTTCTTGTTGGCGGCGAATTTCTTGTGCCCGACGAATTTCTTGTCCCTGACGAATTTCTGATTGTCGGTTAATTCTATAATCGTAGCGGTTATCAGCTAGGGCAGGAGTTGCTGCCATACCACCCAAAGCAATTAAACTGGCTGTACCAATCAGGATTAGAGATTTGTGCAAACGCATAGTAGGTTTTTCTCACAATGAAATTAGTTGATTCTGGCTGAGGTTCCAGTTGCCTCAACTATAGAATCAGAGTTGAATTTAAACATGAGTCGTAAGTCACGAATATAAATGTGAGAAAAGTCATGTTATGGACTATTTTCAACTATTGTGTAGAAAGTTGTGTTATGACAAATATCCTGTTGCAGTGTCGTTCAGATAAATAATTATCTATATTTTTGTGCCATATCAAATATTGAGATTATTGCTATCTGGCTGATTAATGACTAATCTCAAAATTGATAAACCCAAAATAATCAAAAATAGTACTAGCCCAATTGTGCAGGCATAGCTAATTTCCAAATCGCTAAATGCTTGCTCATACAAATAGTAAACAATTGTCTTTGAGCTATTGAGTGGGCCTCCTTGGGTCATAATATAGACTTCTTCAAAAACTTTGGTGGCAGAAATAGCGGAAATTACCGCCACTAGGGCTAAATATGGTTGCATTAAAGGTATGGTAATATCCCAATGTTTGCGAATACTATCTGAGCCATCAATTGCTGCGGCTTCATAAACATCGGCGGGAATTGATTGTAATCCGGCTAGATAAATTACCATGTAGTAGCCTAGCCCCTTCCACACCGTCACAGCCATGACGCTGGCTAGAGAAATTGGCACAATCCCCAAAATTTTTGCTGGGCTAGTTAGCCAGGGAATTCCTTCGGGAAAAATCCCCACAGTTTTGAGCAATTGATTTAGTAAGCCGTTTTCTGCATACAACCATTTCCAAGCTATGCCGGCAACTACCATTGAAATTACTACTGGAGTGTAATAAGCGGCTCTAAACCAATTCATCCCCCGTAGTTTTTGATTTACCAAAATCGCCAACCCTAAGGGTAGCCCAACTAAAATTGGGACAACACCAACAAGATAGAGAAAAGTATTTTCTAAGGTTTTCCAAAAAACTGCGTCTTTTGATAAGCGGAGGAAGTTGGCAAAACCTATCCAGTGCGGGGCTTCACCAATATCTTGGTAGCTGGTAAAGCTGAGGTAAAATGCTTGCAGTGCGGGCCAAAATACGGTTAAACCTAAAATAATTAAGGCGGGCAGTAAAAATAAATAAGGTGTTAACCGCTGTTGAATAAAAATCCAATTTTTGGGCGTTAATTGCTTCATACTCTGAGAATATTGGCGGTTGATTGGCGATCGCTGGGCGCGTAGACGCTCCTCGGCTTCTGAAAATAGCGCAATCACCTACGGTGGGGCGCAGCCCATCGCTGGAAAGCGGGCCGAGTGTCCATCGCTCACCCAGAGTAGCAGAGTTTGATGAATCATTTAGTAGGATGGCTATAGATTGCGATCGCCTGATAAAGGGCGCCCCGCGCGATCGCAAATTAATTGCACAAAGAGGAAATATCATGGAAACTCAGAACAATCTGCCAATTGAACATCAAGCTGTACCAGTCAGCCACCAGGGACTGCATAATTTTTTATACAGTTCTGACGATGAACACGGCGCTACTGAGGTGAGTGTCACTCCTGAGTTAGCAAATAATGGGGTAGAAATTATCCCCCTTGAAGCTTGGCGTGGCGTTGCTCTTAATGGGAAAATTGCAGGTGTTTATGCGGTATTGAACACCGAACGCCGCACGCAGTACATAGGCTATTCTCGAAATGTCTTGCTTTCCTTGAATGGTCATCTTGCTCAAAATGGCGAGCAAAAGTGCGCTTTTGTGCGTGTGCAACCATTCAAGTTCCCCAAGCGTCAAGAAATGGAAGATTTGCGCGATGCCTGGATAGCAGAATTGGAAAACACTCCCCCCGGTAATGCTGCCGAAAGTAAGATGTGGGCGAGTACAGTGGGGGAAGTTGCTTCGTCGGTGATGTCAGCAGCAGAACGCCTTGCCTATGAGGAGAAAAAGCTAAAGTTGCGGAAAGCAATGGCTGACAGTAGCCTCTCTAAAGAGTTGGAAACAGTGGATGCAATAGAGTCCGAACGGCGAAGTCAACTAGAAGCGGCGGTGACAAATGATGACTGGAGTGGAGTTATCAACGCACAAACACAGGAAACTAAGTCTTAAAAAATTCAAAATTTAACAGTAACTCACCATTCGTAGCGGTGGGTTACACTGCGAATGGTGCACTCTACACATTGAATATTTTTATAGCAATTTTTGGCGTAGGCTTAGACCTTCGTAGACATCGCTTTTTTACCCCGTGAATGGTTACAAAACCTATGATTCAGATAAACTATTACTGTTAACTGTTAGCTATTTTTATTAAGCCTCATGCAATCTCGGAAAAATAACCAGAAAATATTAGTTTTAGGGACTCTACTAGCCTGCATCCAATTGCCTGCTGTTTGGGCAGATGTAATAACTCCCGGAGCATCTCCTGTTGATTACTGTTTTAAAATAGCGAATATTAACCAATATCCCAACTATTACTTAATTGCATATATCAAGTCAGCAAATCCCTCTATCCCCACATATAACAAAATTATCAAACAAGATAAATGTTTGGAATTAAATGGGTATCGAGAGTATAGCAATGTCTATGCTATAAAAAAGACTGACGTTAAGTTTCAGGATATTATTACCAATCAGCAGGGAGAATCATTGATTAAGTTTGATTCTAAAAAATCTAAATTAATTCCAGCAAAGGATGAGATTTATCCTCTGAGAACCCTACCAGACAAATATGGCATTGAGCAAGTCACTGATGTTTTAGAAATTGTAGCTATCAAACAAAAGTCTCTCAATTTAAGATACAAGGAAGTTATTTATACTTCTCAACCGGGAAAATCAGAAATAAAAGCTTATCAAACACAAAATAACCGACCATTCCCTTCTGGAAGTAACGGGCTTAATCTTTTAAACCTGATAATTCCCGGATTATCGCTAATTGGTATTATGTTGGTCTATAGGAAATCAATATTTTCTAAAAATCATGATTTATCATCATAGAAATTTGATGCGTCAATGGCTGCTGCGATTGTTTTAGTCTTGATAAGCGCAATATTATCTGTAGCTTTTCCCCTAGCTACTTACACCTTTACTTTGGCAACATTTGGGCTTACCCATATTTTAACAGAACTACATTACGTCGATAATCGCTTTTACATTCCATGCACTATGCGGTAGTTATTGGTGTGTTGCCTCAGTGGGATAACGCCAATCAATGGAGAACAACTAACGGTTTCTTCCCCTGGCACCAACAAAAGCAGTTTCGATGGTTGGTTACGCTACTGAGTGCGTTGTTATTTATCGGTTTTGCCAGATCATTCATCAATGCCCGTGCTGTGTATGGAATTGCAGCAGCAGTTCATGCTTGGGTGGAAATTCCGATTCTACTTTTAGCTTTGGCAACCCCAGAAGAAACCAAAGTGAATGATTAATGTTGATCATCTAAACAATTCATCAATTAGCAAACCTCCTAAAAACGAAGTTGCATTGGCAATAATGGACAAAAGCAAGCCTTTTTGCCAACCCAATTTTAAAATCAGCCAATAGAGAATACCTTCAGCGATCGCTACCAAACCCTCTATAAGTGTTGCCCTGACAGGAAATTCCATGTAAGGCATCAGCATTTGGTTACTTTCCCAAGCTAAGGGATGAGTTAAGAGAGTTGCCGCGCAGGCTAGAATAAACGCACTGCAAATATCCAAACGAGAAGACAGTTGCTGTGTAGTGAGTAACATAATTAACACTACTGGCACTTCAATTCCCAAGGAAATCAATAATCCTAACCACTGAGTCATACATTTGGATAAAATGCAAACATTTGGTCACTTTTCCCATACTTCGATGATTGAAAAACATCTTTGCATATTCACTAGAGTGTCGTAGACCCTATGCGCCTTCTGATTACAGATCCCTAGCTTGGACATCTGTCTGAGGGTAGGTTTCCACTATGCATCACTTTAATTTATCATTTTAAGGATAAATAATATTTGTCTTTATCAGTTAGGCGGCTTACATTCAATTCCCCAAAACATTTGTTGCTAACAAAAACCTCAACGTGGAGCAACCAGTTGGGGATAATAACAAAGTGCTTTTAATGAGCTAAATTCACACTGGAGATAGGGCACAAACCTGCAACCCCACAGGCGTCTGAATAATCACAGATTCTACCCCAAAAACTTGAGCGATGGTGTTTGGTGTTAGCACTGCTTCTGGTGTGCCAACTTCCCGAAGATGACCCTGTTTTAATAAGGCAATACGGGAACTGTAACGCGCTGCTAAATTCAATTCGTGTAAAACTGTGACGATGGTTAGTTTTTGCTGCTGATTTAAATCTTTGAGTAGTTCTAAGAGTTGTAGTTGGTAGTTAATATCTAGATAGGTTGTGGGTTCATCTAATAATAAAACTTTTGGTTCTTGTGCCAGAGATAAAGCTAAAAAAGCCCGTTGTCTTTCACCGCCGGATAGTTCTTCGATTAGGCGATCGCTTAAGTTTTCAAGTTGTGTTTTTTTGATTGCTGCTGTTACTTTATGCCAATCTTCGGCGGTTAATTCCCATTGCCACCAAGGCTGATGGGGCGTACGTCCTAAACCAACTAATTGCCGAACTGTTAAGCCCACAGGAACCGTTTGTTGTTGCGGTAACAATGCCAATTTTTGAGCAACTAAATTTGGGGGTTGAGAGTGAATTGCTTTACCATCGAGTAGCACTATTCCCTGCTGTGGCGAAAGAATGCGACTGAGCAATTTGAGTAATGTTGACTTACCGGAACCATTAGCGCCAACTAAACTTAACCATTCTCCTGTTTGTAAGGTGAGGTTAATGTTTTGAATAATTGGTGTATTGGTGTAACCACCTGTGAGATTTTGCAGTTCGAGGGGCATTTTTAGAAATTCAAAATAGGAAAATTCAAGAGTGCAACTGTTTACAGTTTACTCAAACTGCCAGAACGACGATAAAGTAACCAGATAAACAACGGCGAACCTAATAAGGCAGTGACAGAACCTACTGGTAATTCTACTGCTCCGAGCCTGGAGAGTAAATCTGCAAAGATGAGTAACCACGCACCTGCCAGCGCTGAGAGTGGTAAAACAAAGCGGTGATCTGTACCCACAATTAGACGGACACCGTGAGGAACAATCAGTCCGACAAAGCCGATTAAACCGCTGATACTGACTGCACCTGCGGCTAATAAAGTGGCGACACCGCCAATTAAAAGGCGCGATCGCATTAAGGATACTCCCAAACCCACGGTTAAATCATCACCCAAAGCTAACACGTTGAGCGATCGCGCCAGCAAACACCCCATCAGCAAAGCGGCGATAATGTAGGGGCCAGCCGTTGTAATTTCTTGCCAACCCCGGCCATTCAGACTACCCACCAGCCAACTCAGCGCGATTTGAATTTGACCATCTTCGGCTAGTAAAAGCAGTGTACTTTGGAGGGCACCCAATAAAGAACTCACCGCTACCCCACCTAAAATCAACCGTTCAATAGAAATTCCCGACCCCGTGCGTCCAAGTAAAATTACTAGGACAGAGGTCAAAATTGCACCCAGCCATGCCGCTAAGGGAATCGCCATGGGGAAGATTTGCAAAACGATCATCAGAATCACAATTAGTCCAGCACCTGCGGAAATGCCGAGGATAAATGGATCGGCTAAACTATTGCGTAACATTCCTTGCAGTAGTGCGCCAGACATTCCTAAAGCTGCACCGACAATCAGCGCCGCCACAATGCGCGGGAGTCGCAAATCCCAGAGAATCGTCTGTTTAACAGGATCGCCTTGGTGGAGAATTGCTTGCCAAAGTTCAGGAGCTTTCAAAGGTACTGCACCTTGAGAAAGAGACAGGGCTAGTGTTACTACTAAGGCGCTACTGAGGAGTAAAACTGCCCAGAGTAGGCGATGTTTGCTAAAAATTGTCTGCAATTTTCTAGTTAGCTAAAGGTTGAAATATACCTTAGACATAACATCTGTGGGCTGAAAAAGGTATAAAATTTAAAATATAATTGCAGTGCGTTACATCCATCTTAATAAATATATATATTTTGGAAACTTACTACTTTAGTAGAGTAAAAAAACATGAAAATCATATAGAAATATAAGGAAGCTAATCGGCATTTAATTTTTGCTTCATCAAGTCTTGAATTCAGGATTTACAAGCTTAATATTAGACGTCCGATAGCCTAAAAGGTTTATGTACACCAGTGAGCCAAAAATCATGGAAACCAAATCTAGACTATTCATCAAAGATTCATTGACAGAAAAAGTCTTGGAGTTATCTATCGAAGAACAGGAATTTATTTGTGGTGGTCAAGGTACTAATCCCAATTGGAGTGCTTTTGCTGCCGTTTATTCTCCTGTTTCTCCACCTAATAACAATCCAATACGTTTCTAAACGCGATGCGTGACTTTAAAACTATCATGATGAATGGACTGAAGCAAAATAAAGTATTTCATACTTTTTGCACTACTACTTTCCGTTCAAAATGACAATTTAATAAAAGTCGCACATGGCGAAAAGTAGAGAAGTTTCATGGAACGTCTCTACTTTCTTGATTCAATTCAGAACCGCTATACCTTTTTTTTCACTGTTCATTCTTTGATCAAGTCAATTCTAGCCAACCTTGATAGCCGGTTACAATGCGGTTACCATCTTTAAGAATGTGAACTTCTATCTGGTCGCTGGCCCAGCTAATCTGGTCTTGGAAGATGGGATTGAATACATGCACTCGTTGATTTTTGGAAGAAACGGGAGACGTGGGAGAATTAATTGCCTGAGATTCCACAAAAGGCCCGTCAATCAAAATATCTAATTGTTCTAACAATTTTTGAGAACTGGGCGGTGCGGATTCAGATTGCAGTTGCTTCAGGGTGAACCCAGTAAAAGACATAACGTTTAACCCAGCAGCTTTCAGCTTACGAGCTAAAGAGGCCAGTGCAGATGCTTGCCAAAAAGGTTCGCCGCCAGAGAATGTGACGCCTGTGTTGTTGGGGTTGCTGAGAATGTTTTCAGCGAGGGTATCAACAGCAATTAGCTGGTTAACTTCAAACGACCAGGAGTCGGGATTAAAGCACCCAGAACACTCGCGGGGACAACCTTGCACCCAGACGACAGCACGAGAACCAGGGCCGTTGACTTCTGACTGATCAACGTAACCCATGATGTTGAGATAGCCAGGGGGAATTTCTGTGAGTGCTAGCGATGGGTTGCTTGGCTTTGTTTCCATCTCTTTAGCTCCTTTTAGCCTTTGCCTGTTAATCGCTAATATAGCGAAGTTTTTACAAACATAGTATTAGTAAGGTTTTTAAGATATATTGCACCGATTACTACTCAAACGCTACTCGAAATGACTTAGAAACACCCGATCCAGTACTAATCGGCGCAATATTTTGCTACTCAAATGCTACTCATCTAAAAGCGATCGCACTTCACCCCAGAAACGCGATCGCAATTATATTTGTCTTTTATAATCACGAATATAATATTCGCGGCTATTTTTATGAAAATTTACCACTAAGCTTTGGCTTAGTAATCGTGTATATATTATATATACATACTAAATAAAACTTACTCATGGCTGAAAGAACCCTGACCGAAATTTTACCTGGTGCTACTCAAGACGTAACCAAGCTGGAAATACCAAAAACATCTTTGGTAGAGGCAACCGCTACGAACAAATTTACCCCAGCAGCAACGAACACACTAGAATCAATGATTGCTGGACTAAGCCAAATCCTTGCCGTAAAATTCCCTACGAGAGAGTATGGGGACGACACCACAAGAAATTTACAAGTTACAGTGGGCGATCCAACCGTTTCGACGTCAGGCGGCGTCACTTATACCGAAACTGTTTTTACTTACACGTTCCAAAGGGTATTGAGTGCCGATGAATTATCAAGCATTGCTCTCAAGCCGGATGGAATGTAATGGCAGTTGCAACAATCTACAGAACCAGCGTTAGCTCATCGATCACCCAAACGCTAATATACGATGCAATTAAATCTTCTTTAATTAGCTCTGGCTTGATTTTTGTCAGTGAGTACACCGCCAGCGGGACAAAACATTGCGTATTTAGCAAGACAGCGGGGACGGGAACCTATGCAACTGTTTACTACCGATTTTACGTAACCACAGCCCTAGCAATTACACACCAGCTTTTTACAGCATGGAACATTGCCACCAATACTGGCAGCAATGGCAGTGGTGATACACACAGTACAATATTCGCCAGTGGTAGTGACATTGCGATAATCGCGTTTAACGGCGGCACTGAGTACAGCCTTGTTGGAGTACTCCAGGGGTCTACGTTTCAGTTGTTGGGCGTCTTAATTCCGGAGAACAGCTTCGATGTCTGGACTTTAAACCGTGCTCCTAAAGCTTGCATCAATCAAACATCAACTGGATCGGCTTGGTCGTTAACTGCCATAAACATCTTCAGTAATACCAACCTCACCGCCGACCCAGTTGGAAATTCCCTGTTATCTGCATTCTGTACAGAATTTAATACCTATGCCCCCGAAAAGGGGGTCAAGCTGAGGAGCAACACAGGGCAAGGATGCTGGCTGTGGACTAGCAGCAATTTTGCGGCCGTACCAGGAAATAGCATTCCCCGGTTGAGCATATTTCAAGAACCAGGCACAGGAAAGAATTTCATGATGCTGGGAACTGGCAACGGTGCATTAGCCATTGAGGTGGCGAATGCCTAGCATTCCACTAGGAACGCAAAGCATTTTATCTGTCCCTTTTAGAGCGAACCTAAGTCTAAAAGGGCAATTCAATCTTGCTGTCCTTGTGGGTTTGGCTAATCTGAAAATAACCTGTAGAACAGTAGCGCAATTAAATCCAGGATTACAAATTCAGGTAATAGAAAAAAGATTCCTGCCATCGGGAGATATCACCCAATCAGCAACTTTACTCACTCTATCTAAGTTAGGCTACGTCGGATTTAGCCCCCAATACACCAACACACTAGAATCATTCCTCGCAGCATTTATCGCCTATCTGTCAACCACCATCTCAAACAAGCCTGAATCAAAAATTAATTGCGAACGCGTGTCTGTATATATTGATGGAAACATTTTGGCTTACGTATTTGAATTAAGGTTCAAAAAGTCCCTACTGATAACAGATTACGAATTACCCCAAGTATCAGAAACATTTAACCCTATGGATTACTGAGCATGGCAACACATTGCAAAGAAGGTGATAAACCAAAAATAACAATCACCTTTAAAGACAGAAAATATACTTTTAGCGCTAAATATGCGCCGATTGAAATAACCACCAGAGAGGTACCAGCCTCCGCAAGCAATGGTTACAAAGAAGAAGGTTATTACATAGATGGTGGAGCGTACAAATTAAGCGTAAGAGATCATGAGATATCCTACAGCAACGGATACGACTACCTCGTAACGTTTATCCCTTGCGATAGGACTTCTTACCTCCTCCAAAGCCCATGCACGGGAATAATTGGCGGGCTAGCCTATGGAGATTCTGTTTCGTTAGCGGCGATGGGATGTAGGTCTCAATTTTTCAGGATAGACACACATTTAAATGGGCGTCTAACGGTATCCCCTAGTCCCAAATGCCCGAACACCGCTGAAAAAAAATGCTCTATTGAAATTAAATACAAGGGTATTACCATTCACAAATCACAGGGAGAATGCCCCGCTAGCTATAGCATTCAGTGTGGAAGATGTCCGGATGGACAGCATGAATGTCAATCACCCAGCTACCCTTTTTACTGTTGTAGTGATTGCAGCCAAACTGCCAAGAAAATCAACAATTTAGCAGGTAAGTATACATGAGTCAATGTACGGATGTTGATGCCGCGTTAGCTCGCCTGGAAGCAAAAATCGACGCCCAAAACAAGCAAATTTCAGACTTAAAAAATAATAAACAGGATAAAAACAAAAATCCTTCAGCGGCACCGAATAAAGGATATGACGACAAAGAACTTAGGCTAAGAATAGAAAAGATAGAGAGATACATAAACAAATTAGATGCAGATTTGAAGGTGATACATGACATAGTCAACACCCTTACAGATGGTATTAAAGGTTTCCTCGCCATCTTTGATAATCTTTTCCAAAACGTAGCTACCTTTTTTGGAATATTAAAATGACAATACCCTCAACTCCTGCTAGCGCCGATTTAGCTAAGGGGCTTACTAACTTAAGTAAAAATTTTGGGAGAAGAAGCCCCTATCGTTTCAGTAACTGGAACATTAAAAATTTACCAAATCCTGGAACAAAATTACCTGACAGCGCATTTAAAAAACTAGGACGCGCAGCCAATTTTTTTAGAGAAGGGCATTACACTCTAGACCAAATTAAGGAAATACAAAAAAACGGTAAAAAAGTCAAAGAGACAGCCGATAGAGTTGCGAAAGAGTCGGGCAATATGAAAAAGCTATGGGATGCACTTTTAGATCCATTTAAAAAGGTGGGGGGGCAGGGTGGAAAAGCTGCGGGGGGGATAGGGTCTCTTGTTGCAACAATAGTAGGCTTTGGTGGTATAGCCGCAATCTTGGCAATTAAGATTAAAGTCGATGAACTGACACAAGAACAGCAGGATAAGTTTAATAATGTGGCTCAAGCCGACTTATCCAAAGCATATAGCCTAGCTAGCCGTGGCATTCTTGCCGCCAGAAAAATCAAAGCTGACATTAAAGAGGTGAAACTCGAAAATCAGCGCACCAGAGATAGGGTTTATAGTTTAGAGAAATTATTGGTTCCTATTAGAGAAAAATTAAACAACATTACTTATGAAGTCAAGGTAGGGCGCAAAATCCTAGACGCTGGTATCGCCGCTGCGAAAAAAGCTGCTAATGATTCACTGGCGGAAGGTCGCAGTTTTAATACGAAAAATTCAAATGCTATTAAAGCACTCCAGACTGATTTTAATAAATATATTAATGCAGCCAAAGATGGATTCCAGCAGAAGATAGAAGCCACAGTAAACACCCTTAAAAAGGGATTGGCAGATGCTCAAACAGCCAACAGGCAGGCTAATCAAAGTATTGCCAAAGCTAATGATGCGATTAGCTTGCAATCAAAAGTAATTACATCACTACAAAATGCCTTTAAGGCTTTGAAGCCTGCCACTCCGGCAGACACCAAGGCAATTACAAATGATGTTATCGTTCGGGTAAAAGAGTTTTTTAACCCAACTATCAATAAAATTCCAGCAATAGAGAAAAATGTTTTTGAGCTAAAAAGCTCTAATTCTACCTTAAAAATTAATTTAGAAAACTTTAAGCGTAGCCAAGGATATATTGATGCAGCCCTACGAGACAGAGATAACTCAATTGCTGGGGGCGTAACTAATCTAGCCACTGCCATTAACCAACAAAATGACAGAATCAGTCAAATAAAAAACGGTGTTGTGGTTTCCCCCCCAACCGAATTGGCACAAGCCGTAAAGCTGCAACAAACCACCTTGGAGGAACAAAAGAGAATAGTAGCGAGTTTAGGGGGTGACTTAAAAACCTTTAAAGAATCAGTAGCCGAACATGACAAAAAACTGAATCAGTTAACTACTGGAGTTAACGGCTTGAACCAACAAAACGCCCAACTTAAAACTGATTTAGGAAAGTTGGATAAAAACATAAAGGAACAAAGGGAAGTGAACATCGAAGGAAATAGGAAATTAGATCAAATGTTCCCGCTCTTGCAATTGATTCCTGCTATTCCTGGCAACACAGCCAATGCAATTAAGCCAAACATACCAACCGTGCCTCAGATTGGAAATGAGGTAGGGAAACAGATATGTAATTCTGCTAATGGCGGATGCATGAAAAATGCGCTAGATAAAAACGCATCCGATATTAACAACAATAGCAATGCGAACAAGGGTGAATTGCTAGACAAGCTAAATGCCGCAAACAACGCCGGGCAAGACGCAGCACTACTAGAAATACTTTCCCGCCTGGGGGATAAAGTACCAGGTGGCTTGTCAGGGAAATTGGTGGATGGCTTTAAGTGGTTGCAGCTAGACAGGGCGCTGAATATCCTTACTTTTGCAGCTACAGTACATAATGCAGCAATGTTAAGCAACAATCTTTCTCAAACCTTGTTAGGCGTTATAAATAACGGACTACAATTAATAGGATTCAAAGACAGTGAGGGTAACCAGTTAGATATTAATACCGTTATTAACAGCACTGTAGAAGACATAGTTAAAGGCTTAATAGGAAGTGAAAACTATGCGGTTTTTACAGCATCATGGACTAAGGCTAGCCGAATCTATCAATCGGCAGCAAACATGATTAGCTCTATTACTAATATGTCTGATGTTATCCTGAATGGATTGGAAGTAGTCGCTGGTCAAACCGCTAAGGTTGGTAATGCATTAAGAAACTGGCGTGTAATTGGCGAAAAAGCTTACGAAACTTTCAATCCACAGCCAAATTTAAAATGGGGTATTTTTTCTAAGCTTCAAAAAGCACAAGAGTCCGCCGACTTCATTTTACAAGTATCTCAAGTCCCAATTGATATAATCCAGGCCGGGACTGATTTCAATGAAAGCCTAGCCGAGGTGACAAAGGCACTTAAAGAAGAGCCAGAAATTCCGAAAGGACTAAAAATTGAAGATGCTTTACAGACCAAAGCTCAAGAGACTGTGGTTAAAGAATCATCTATTGCTGCAATTCTTAACGATATTGACTTAGACCCTGACGAAGATTAACTTGACGAAGATTAAATGGCAATCCCTATAAATCATTCACCAATCGAACACTTTCACGACCTTTTAAGAAAAAAGCACAACGCAAATGTTCGCGCTTTTTTTAAAAACCAAAAATTTGATGAACCTGGAGGAACTCCCAAGGAACAAGCAGCATACGCCTGCTTAATGCGGGATGACGATAATGCCGAAACAATGATTCTGCGAAAGTTATTTTTTGAGTTTGATTGTGGTCATGCTCAAAGCCTTCAAGCCCCTGTTTATGGTATCCCGGTTTCGGAGCATCAACGAGGGGTGAAGTTTAAGCCTCAAGTGAAATTGTATTTTGTCGAAAGATTAGGGATTGATGTAATTGACCGTAATAATCCTGCGTCAGGTGAAATTACGTTTAGATTGATGAATGAGTCTAGCAACACATATTCTAGAGCCAAGGCAGAAGCAATGGCTAAAGATATAAAAAGAGAATTCGGTACCCCTATATTTAATTGGGAAAAAGGATGGTTTTATTACTACTATAAAGATTTTGAGCGAGGCTATGATTTGCGATTATTGGTTAAAAATAAATCAGAAGGGGAACGTATTGCTAAAAATGTCCTCGCTATTCAAGGGCATCCCTTCAACAAGGATTTTGTGGATTTCCCAGACCATGACAGGACATATTCTTTGAATCCAGGCACACAATTAATTTATGGGCAGCAAACCAAGAAGTCTGTAGAACGCCCTAGGGTTGACGTCCGCTTTCGCTATGCTCAACTTTTGTTGCATGGACGGTTAAAAGCTATTAATTTGGTTGCCACTCCACAATCACGACTTAAACAAGTAATAGAACGACTGACCACTATTTAAAATCTTTCCTGGATAAGTATACTGTCCCAACTAACGTGCGTGGACTGAAGTTAATGCTAATACTGGTATACCACCAATAGGAAAATTAACTCATGGGAAAACGAAACGCCAAGCTAGATTATGCCTTAAAATTATTACGCCCACTGACGGGTGGAACTACACCGGATTTGTCGGACGGCACGCCACTGGGATTTTACCAGGCTGTAGTATCTGGGAAAAAAGCAGTAGAGTACGGGACCCGTCCGCAAGCGTCGCAACCTGGTAGCCTCGTTGTTTATGCGTTGATGCCATTTGCGGAACCTGTGGCGACGGCTGCAAAGGCAAAAGTACCTCTGTCTCTCCGCGCTGAAACAGCAGTTGGTACTGCAAACGTAACTGCCGCTCTCTTAAATATTTCAAAAGGCGCAGCTGAGACTGAAGCGGCTGTAGAGGTGAATGGTTTCGTGCCTGCAAAAGTTACTATTTCAATTCGGGCATCAGGTGATGGAACCCCAAAAACATCTAAACGCACGGGAAGAAGATATAACGACAGAAGTACCGCAAGTTACACTTATCCATTTGGCATGAAAAGCACGGCATTAACCGAAGGTTACAAGGCGCTTAAACTAGCCATAGCAACGGCGATCAAGGGCGAAGGTCGTGCCGCTTCTTTTAGCCCAGAAATATATAGATAACTGCCATGCCTCCAACTATAGATAATTTGCTACGTATAGAGATTCCTCTATTTGGAGAGATGTCTGACGATGAAATTCAGCTACGCATCGATCAAGAGGAAATTGCCTATTTAGCCAGACAAGCATTCTGTAAAGGAGCGATTTCGTTTCAAGAATACCTTGATGTTCTTGAGACTGTAGACGTAGAGATGGACAATTATGTAACCGCACTGGAAAACGACTTGGTGATTATAGGGGTGATGTAATTGAGTGAGTTTAGCGCTGACTTAAATAATTCATCTTTATGGCATCTGGTTTACCAGGAATTGAAAGAAGCGCCGAATGTCACGTCATTGGGAGGATATATTAAACTACCTCCCTTTGAGGTTCCTCTTTTGCTTTCAAGTCGGTTGCTGATTGTACAAACAGCGTCTACCATACCTGCTTTTAAAAGGTGGAAATGGGCGGGATATCTAAGGGCGTTTCAATCGATAAAGGGTATTAAAACTGAGATATTGCAAAAGTCCTTAGATTTAAATAATGCAGAATTGATTGAGTTGCCGTCTTTTGCTAGCACTTATTCTCTGATACTAAATAGCAATGGAGAAGCTCACTGGCTAAGGAATTTACAGCTAACTATATATGAATTCACTGGAGAAGTTGAGAACGCCATTACTGTTACAAGAGATGCAGTTCTGGACATCAAGGAATTGATTGGAGGATAGATGCCAGATGCCATTTACCGTGAATGATTCCGTATCTCCCAGCAATACTCCTCAAACTATTATTGGGGCTATAAATGCATTAGCCTACCAAGTAAAAAGCATCTCCGGCGGGGCTACTTGGAAGTCTACGCCACCTACAACTATCCAAGCTTTATCTAGTAGTGTTGGCAGTCAAAACGGTGTGTTTCAGAGTGTTGGGACTGTCGGTCAACTAAACGACATAGTTCAATTAAAAAATGGGTTTTCTACTCTCAAAATACAAGCACAGAGAAGTAATCAGCAGACGGATTTGTATTATCTGAACTGGTTTCCAGACACTTCATTAAACCCTGCATTGACTCCAGGCGGACTTTATTTCGGATATGAGCAAGGTGGGGCGCGGTTAGCGCTGAACAATTCGGACTTGGTCTTGAATCGCAATAATCAGTTTATCGGAGGTATTTCCATAATAAATGGCAATCAAATGATTTTTTATATTCCCAGCATAGAGGGGCTTAGACTCCGAACCGCTGGGTATAGCGGACACTCAATAGCGATATCGCCCTACAATGGAATAAAAATTTATGGATTTAATGGAGCGGCTATTCTTTTCGATATTGCAGAAAATTCCGGAGCTAATTTAAGAAATTACAATGCAAGCTTTAGTTGCCTGACAATACATGCTGCTTCTGGTCAGGCGGTGGACTTATTGCAATTTAAAAACATTTCCGGTGTGGCTAAACTGGGTATTTCAAATGATTTTAAAATAAATTTCCCAGAGAATAGCAATTCCCCTACAAATGCATCTGCACCAGTAGGTTGGGTTGAGGTAAAAATAAATAATCAAATTGCCTACCTGCCTGCATATAAATAAAATAAATATATGGCATTAGTCCTGAAAGCTGGAAAAAGTTTTGTGAACCCAGTTACTGGAGGTTCTTACCTCGCAGCATACTTGAAAGTAGGGCGTATTACATATGACCGAGATAATAGGCTAGTTGAATTCATTCTTCTAACATACAACTCAAAGGCTGATCGTGACGCCAGCCGCGAACCTATTACATTTAAAAGATTTAGTGCTACTGGAGCCGAATTTGATGCTAACTTTACTCCATCATCGCTGGATGCTTCAGGGAATATTGTAAAAAGAATTTACGAGTACTTATCCCAAGTTATAGATGAAGAAGGTAACTTGCTTTATCCAGACTGGGAAAGCGATGTAATGTAGCAAATTTAATTAATTAGATAGTTAGAGTGAGGGCAAGTTGAGCATTAAAGATTTTTCGGAAATAGTAGGTTTTTTGGTTTCGCTGCTGGTTGTTGTGTGGAAGATAGCAGAGGTCAAGGCAAAGCTTGAAGCATCAACATTGAGCCTAGAAAAAAATTTTTATAAAGACTTAGAATTAACCAAGGATTCATTAGAAAAACAAATCGCCGCTCTTGATAAAGCGCTTGACAGGCATATTCAATCGGCAACCTATGAAAGAGACATAATGAACGCTAAGGTTGCCGATCAGCATCAAGATTCTACGGAAGCAATGTCTAGAATAAATAAACGAATATCAGGCGCAATTGTCTTTGAGCGCATGGAGCAACGGATCATTACCCTTAGCGACGCGATTAAAAACCAGGGGCATTTATGAACCACTCCGACACGATCGCACTTGGCACCCTACTTTTTGCAATCTTGACCAACATGATTTGGCTCGCCGCCTGGTATCTAAGCCGCGAAAAGTCTTCTGAACGGAAAAGAGTGGAGGCGGAAAGGGATTTCAATCATTTAAAAAATAACCAACTTCAAATTTCGGACGCGATCGCAGAACTAATGGACGAATTCAAAGAGGATCTGGGCACCATCTCTAGGGACATTCTAGAGATTAAGATTATGCTCAACATCAAAGCCCATCACCAGGACGGTGAAACGAAGGGCGATCGCCAAACTCATTCTCGTTAAGCATCTGCGTTATTGCGAATGAGCTTGGCTGTCCGCTAATATTTTTCTTCGGCTAAAGCCGGGAAGAAATCAATTGCCACCTGATAAGCCGCCTGATCAACCCATATTTTTTTGCCTTTATTATTCTGGTACGAAGCGGCATCGTTATAAATTAAGTACCAACTGCCCCCTTTAATTCTTCGGAAAATTTTAAAGGAGGACAAGAAATTAGAAATACTAACTTCGAGCATTAAAAAAATATCCATTAGTCAATTTTATAGATTAGGAGCGATCGCACTTCACCCCAGAAATGCGAACGGCTGCGCTTGGTAGATGAGCCGCTATAACCTCTGTCAGCAAAGGATTACAGCCATCTAATTACTCCGCCCAGGGCGATCGCACTTCACCCCAGAAATGCGAACGGCTGCGCTTGGTAGATGAGCCGCTATAACCTCTGTCAACAAAGGATTACAGCCATCTAATTACTCCGCCCAGGGCGATCGCACTTCACCCCAGAAATGCGAACGGCTGCGCTTGGTAGATGAGCCGCTATAACCTCTGTCAACAAAGGATTACAGCCATCTAATTACTCCGCCCAGGGCGATCGCCTTTTTCATGACTCGCCAGGCGCCTGCCACCGGAATTCGGATAAATCACTCGCTACAATCGTCTTGCCATCGTGGCTAAATATATATTGATTAGAAAATGGTGGATTAGGGACGGACACGAGCGCACAATCTAACGCCCAAATATAATCAAGACAATCTTCGTCACCTACCTGCCGAACAGAGTAGAGCCTGCCCTTCTTTAGCATCGCCTTGGACTGCCACGCTTCAATCTTCTCTAGAGCGATCGCCTTAATTGCCTCAATGGATTTTTCTTTCCCCAATGTTGGGATAAAGGTATTCTTGAGCGTCGCCCCTTTCCCAGATGGAAAGGTGAAGCTGATATTAAAGGTTACGCCGCCCTTTTTCGGTCGTCCAGTGAATTCCACCAAAATCTTAGTTTCTCCAAATATTCCAGGGAAAGAAAATTCCATTGGTGTTGGCAGGGGTTTCTCTTCTGTGATGTTTAGAGAATTTTCCAGAGCTGGTGCTGGTGCTCGCTGTACCAGATCCAGAAAATCAAAAGGTAATCGTCCGTTCACCTTTAGCTTTGCTTCTTTCGCCATTGAGTAGATAGCGGTAATTTCATCCTCTTGCCCAAAGCAGTCGCAGTTTTGGTTGATGATTCTCACTTTGTCCCCAGGACCAAAATTCTGGGTTGCCTCGCAAACCTCGACTACTTTTTTTAAATAACCAACATAAACGAGCGAGTGGTCAACAGTGCGTATAAAGTTAAAGTCCCCTTCATAAGGGTAATCCTGCACAACAAGCTCTCCGCCTTGTAGTGGATGGGTGGAAAAAACCCGATCGCCTGGTTTGTATCCTCTGTCAGTGCCTAGCGTCTGGGAAGCGCGATCGCTTTCCTCCCCATCTGCTGCCTGTTGATTTTGCACAGAATTAATTACAAGTTCAGTTTTATTTACTCCCTCCCCCAGCGAACCCCCTGCAAATCCTACATATCCTACATCTTCTTTGCAGGGCAAGGCTTTCAACCCTACACCCAATCCTACACCCGACCCTACATCATCCAACACCCGGCTCATGAGCCAATAGTCATAGTGTGGAATTTCGTTATCCTTGACCGGAACTCTAAGCCGCAGCCCTTTAATGAACACGCCTGTTTTTGTGCGCTGTTTCTCGACGGGCCAGTTTAAGATTGTGTGGCATAGCTCTATAAGATCCGGGCTAAAGACCTTGCAACTCTTAGGTGAATCACCAGAAGCGAGGCAGTGACGAATATAGGAGCCAAACAAAGTGTAGACATCCGCCCCGTTAACACCTTCATTCCTGTCGTTACCAATTGGGGTTAAAGCCATCGGATCATAGACAACCCGTTCATTCACCCACGCGGCGACTGAATCACCCTTCATCTGGTTTTCCCAGAACTCAAGGGTACACTGGGGAATTTCCTTCTCTCCCTTTAGTACAGCGGTAACATGATCGTCAGCGAGTGAAAGCAGGTAGTTGGTGAATGCTGCTAATTCTGGCTCAAAGATTTTAGATAACTGTTTCCGCTGACCCTCCGAGACAATCTTGTTGCAGGGAACTGTAATTGTCCGGCGTTTAGCACGGCTGCTGCTGCCACCGCTAAAAACGGGAAAATTGGAAACTACCAGAGTCATCCCTTGATAGTCAAAGTTGAATGCTCGTTTACCTTTTTCCTCAGCCCTAACTTTATCTTCGCCAGTTAAGCTGAGGAATCTTCCTATGCTTCCTCTGTAGGGGTCTTCATCTGGGAATATCACCAGCCGCTTACCAAATGCGTTCGCTCCTTCAAACTGGTTCATGCACCAGGCTGGGAGGTTGGTTACCAAAACGTTCTGATCGCCAATCAATTCAGTTACCAATCGGGTAAAAGTACCTTTACCAGTTCCACCAAGTCCAATTAGGTGAATAAATTTCTGAAGGTCATACCGTCCCTTGATTACGGCGTTGCAGTAGCAAATCAACAGTTCTTTAATGTCAGCATTGCCATTTGATAAGTGTTCTAGGAAGTTGCTGATATTGTCCCAGCTACCGCCATCTGTTGAATATTCTCTTGGTAAACTCCAGGTGAGTTTGTAACCAGGGGTGTGAGGTAGTAGTTTCCTTGTTGCAATCTCCACCACGCCATTGGTAAAAGGCAGGTATTCACGGGGTGATACTTCGTTCCAACGCCGCTCTATAAGTTCATGGCGTAACAGCTTCAGGACACTGCTAACGTAATCTGCACCAAATGCAAATGCTTCGACCTCTTTGCCTACTAATATTTTGTAGACAATAGCCTCCATGTACTCGTTAGACTCAGGTGACCATATGCCAAACGGCAAGTCATCAAGTGAACGGTTAAGGTCGTCTCCGTATCTCATCCATTGCTTAGTTTCATCGTTAAAAGCCAGCTTGCCGCGATAGTCTTCAGCTATCTTTTTCGCCATCTGGTCAGGCGGTGCATTTTTATGTTTCTCTGGTTCGTCAGCCGTTCCACTAGCAGCTCCTGAAAATTGTTTTTCTAATCTGCTTAACGCACGGCTGTAAGCTGTGTCAAAGGCTCCAAATCCTTTGTTAACTATGAGGTCATCAACTCCTTTGCCATCTTCTGATGACCAAACAATATCCTCTATGTAGTTCTTGAATCCGTCCTTGGCTAAGACTTTTTCTAATTTGCGTTTGGCGGCGTTAACTTTTCGCCTAGTTTCCTCTTTGCTGTCACGGTCAAACGCTAGCAACCAAATTGAACCTTCCTGATTAAACTGTCTCAAATCGGGAATTAATCCTTCCCTCCCCCCACACGTACAACCGTAGAGCGATAGCGGAATGTAGCCTTGAGTGAGTAGAGCCAATCCCTTTTTACCGCCCTCAGTAACAATCCGTGGAACCTTTAACGGAACAAGGCTACCGGTGTAGGCGGTAAAATTACCATCTCCACCGGCCCGAGAAATTTCTACTTGAGTAGCTTCCTTCAGCCACTCCCAGAAACTACCCTCTTCGGGCACCTCTACCCCATAGCGTGAGCCTATTTTTCTGCGAATACTGTTAGGTACTGGAGGAAGAAAAACGCGATCGCCGTTTTGGGTTGGAGCCAGATATTGATAGGGCTTTTTGCTTTTTTCATCCCACCGACTAATTATGCCCTGCCATATACTGCCATCTTCATTTTTGAACATAGCCGCGTAGATTGTTTCGCGGGCTTGATGTCCATATATGGTTGGTTGTTTCCAGTTGAGCAACTCATGTATGGGATATTCGGCGTCGTTGCCAGCACTGGCTTCTAAATCTGTATGGAATTCTATACATTCGGCGAATAGTTCGGGGGCAATGCCACTGCCTTCTATGAAATTGGTCTTAACAAATGTTTTGAATTCTTGGAAGCTAGCAAACTTGTTTTGTTCCTGGCTTACTGTTTTCGTAGGCTGGATGTCTTGCGGCTGTGGCGTTTCGGCGTATTTATCTGATACAATTGAATCAGATTGTTTTAATTTTACTGCGGTTGAAGTTGACGCTTCGCCGCTTTTTTTTGTTCTTGCCATATTATACAATTCCTGTCGTTTTAAAGCGGCTATCTATGCCTGGAAGGGGATGCTGTGCTCTGTGAGTCGATTACATCAGCCTGATTATGTTGGGTGTAGGGTTGGTGTAGGGTAAGATGTAGGATTCGGTGTAGGGACGAAAGCCTTGCAGGATAAGGAAGATGTAGGATATGTAGGATTGGCAGCGGTTTCATTTGAGTAGTGATTGCCCGAATGCCTGGTAAACAATTTGTCCTGGTGTCATTGGTAATTGGTAATTGGTAATTGGTAATTGCGCGATCGCACTCCCAACACTCAGAAGCGCTGTCACAGGAAAATTAAAGCAGCAGGCACTCCAGACACTTGCTTTAAATCCTCTGGCTTAAAATCTTCCTGCCATGAACACTCATTGCTCGAATGGCAGGTGACTCTGGTTGTGCCTCTGCACCCTTGACCTATGTGAAGGTCGCCTACACCGCAATATGGACAAAATCCCTCAACGATAGAAAGATGTATTTTGTCGAGTGTCGTTGGTAATCGGTCATTGGGAATTGGTAATCGGTAATCGGTCATTGGGAATTGGTAATTGGTAATCGGTCATTGGGAATTGGTAATCGGTAATCGGTCATTGGGAATTGGTAATCGGTAATCGGTAATTAGTCCGATCGCACTCCTGACACTTCACCAAGAGCGCGATCTCACTTTCTCTACTGATTCCAAATCGCGGTGTCTTCATCTATGGGCTGCGCCGCGGTGAAATCAACGTAATAATCAGCCCCCACCTCAAACTGACTAGCAGCTGATGCGTTATCAATCTGCAACGTGATTTGACCGGACGGCGTAGCTTTCCAGAAAGTTAGGTTCTCTTGCGTTGGTGGGTTGGTAGTTACCGGGGAAAAAACAACTGTGGCTATCTGGGTTCCAGCTTCTTTTAGATTGACTTGGCAGGTGAATTTGGCTCTTACTGTCATTGGTCATTAGTCCTTAGTCATGGGTTGTTGGTTGCACTTGCTACTAACCGAGGGCGATCGCTTGTTCCTTCGCAAAAATCAAGCTCCCTTCTTTCGCCGCTGGGGTTTCGCTCGTTGTACTGGGAATTCTAGGTAAGGCGGATCAAGTTCGCAGCTTGACCCGCTTTGTTGTGTAACTAGAAAGAGAATGAATGTAATTACTTTGAAAGATGATGATGTCGTCTGTATAAATGTGAGCCAGAACTTCACCAAGACCACAACATCAAAAGTGAGTGAGGTTAAATACTCGATGATCACAGAATGGCTAAAAGGACTGGGTAACTGGATGGGCGATGGGGTTGATGGCAGCCTTCTACTATCAGAAGGTGGTGGCTGGCAAAAAGGTAGATTTAGACTTCGGATGGAGTTCATTCCTAATCAGCCAAAAGCATCGCCAAAACCACCAGACGATTCACTTTCACTTCAGCCACAATCACCGCTGGATGACCTTCGAGCAAATCTTAGCTAACTAATCACATACTGATCGCCTCCTTTTATTGCTGCCCACCTATATATAGGTGGGTTTACTTGTGGGTGCCGTCTTCAAATAAAGGTACTTGCTTATGTAGAACTCGGTCTGTCACAAAGCTTTCGCGCATTTTCAACGGCTGTGAGATCCTAAGAGTGAGCGGAGTGTGTTCAGCAGATCCGCTCACTAACCCTTTACTTCAGATGTGTGAAACATATTTATTAAACAGATATGCTAAACACATCTGCTTATCGTATACTATGACAAAGCAGCCTGAAAGAAAAGCATTAACTCCAATGTCCTTGAGAAAAAAAGTCAATCTAACTCAAAGACAAGTTGCCCAAGCGCTAGACATACAGACTCAAACTGTTGGAGGTTGGGAAAAAGGAGGTATTCCGCACCTTCCCCCATCCAAGATTAAAAAATTGTGTGAGGTCTACCAATGTTCGCTTGATGACTTGATAGAAGCCTTTGAAGCAGAACAGCCTGTTAGCGCTGGTTAATGTTGTTGCCTGGCAGGCTAAATGCCTGCCTCCACTCTCCCCCGCACACTGCCACCGTGCCCCGTGCGGTTCATTCAGGAGAAAGCACCCTCATATATTCCAACGGGACCGTGAGGAAAAGTTTAGACATCACCCAGTGATGATCACCTCCAAGCCACCCAACCAAAAGGAGTCCACAGACGAAAATCACAAGTAACTGGCATTTACTCACTATTAATTTAATGATGTAAGTTCGCCAGCAGTGTAGATGGCTGCTGGCTTTTATGGGAGATGTGGCGAAATTGGCAAACGCTAGCAAGGGTCACGCAAGGTACCACGAACTGTTGAAAAAGTAGTCAGATTCTTTCTAGAGAGAAACACTACACAGTCGAGACATAACCATGCAGGTTCAAATCCTGTCATCTCCCCTTTCGCGCTAGGGATGCCCTGCCAAATAACAGGGACTAGTAGCAATTCCAAGGGGAAACCTAGACACCCAAGGACGGGAACCCAGCCCGTAAAGGAGAGGCGAAAGTCAGCCGGCATTGACTGGGAATCAATATCGACACTTGGGTAAAACCGAAAGGTAACGCTGGAGTGATCGACTAGAGACTTGACTTTAAGGGTGGAGAGAAACCCTTTAAACCCCACAGCGAAATAAGGCAGAGAAGCAGCCTGCCAGTAAACCAACGAACTGCGATGCTGTGAAAAATTCAGTTCACAAGTTAAACAATGAATGAAGCAATTTTTCTCGTTGACGATGAATTCTCTCTCTGTGTATCCTGCTCATTCCTAAGGTTCCTGGATGGGCACAAACTTAAAAGAGTTCCTTTTTGCACTCATCCAACCAGTAACGAGCCTGTTGAGCACACAGAGATTTACTCTTGTGTGCTTTATCAGGAGATGCAAGGCATACCAATCGTCGAAGAAAGTAGTATATCGGTAAAACAAATGGAACCCCAGCAAATCCCAACCGAATTATCTAAGTTAGTAATTCGTCGCCAACAAGTCCTAGACTTGTATGTTCAAAAACAGCAAGAGCTAAGCCTTTTAAGCAAAGAATGCGGCAGACTTGCCACAGCAATATTTCAAGCAGCAGATAAGGAGGAATTCATCATACAGAATGGTGACGAATTGATTCTCATTAAACTTGACCCAGAGGAAGGATGCATCCTAGTTCAGAAACGAGTTCCATTAATCAAAGAACAATGAACATAAACCAACAACTAATGGCTATTGGTTACGCCGCGCTTTGGGGATGCTTTTTTTGGCTGACTTCCCCACCCTTCGTACAGTGGATACCCCAAGTATTCGAGGTGTGCCTATTTGGTCATATCTGCTTTTTATGGGGACGAAAAGGTGCAATAGATTGGCTCATGCTCCAATACCGAGATGGCAACTGGAAAGATTGAAAAATGCAAAAACTAACCTGTTTCCAACTCATCAACGGCATCAAAAACCGCATACCTAGAGGCAGATCCAAAGGCTCGACAATCATCTCCTATTTGGAGAAACACGGCTACATCGAGCAGCCACGCCCACACTTTTACAAAATCAAGGAAGGGGTCGTCGTTGGACGCCATGATGTAGAAGCAATAGCCGAAGCAATAATATCAAAACGCAGCATCACACCAACACTAAACCCAACAAATAATGGCTGAACTAAAACGCATTTTGTCAATGGCACAACGAGCCAGAAAGATTATTAATCCAAAGAAATGGTACACACAATCACACGGAGGCTGCATAGTTCGCTATGACAAATAACACCGCAGACTTTACCGCATCTCTGCAATCAATGGAGACTGAATTACAGCGACTAATTCAGTGTCAAGACTATGCAGACATTATAGCTAGCAAGCTTTACATCCCTGAATTCTCCCTCATGGATGCACTGCACGCCGTCCAGGAAGCCATAAGAGAGTATGAAGCTATAAAGACAATACTTTCTCAGTACCCTCACGACAAACCAGCCGACGCAGCAGCCAAACACTTGACAGGATTAGACAGTAAAAACTTTCTTCAGTTAATAGCAATAAACAATGATTGACATCGAACAATTAGCAAAAATAGCTTACAAAGCCAGACATCCAGAAGATGAACATATCTGGGAAGATGCATTAGATAGCAACAAAGATTTCTACAGGTTAATCGCAGCCGGACAAAAAACATTCATTGAATCTGAAATAAACCGACAGGTAAATAAGTCCATAAAAAGCTTTGTAGTCTGGGCAATCTATCGACTCATTCCAATCATTCAGGATGTCACCCACAGAGAAAAAGCAAGGATTGCCGGAGAACTATTAAAGGATTTGACCGAAATCAAATTCAAATCGGCAGAAGAACCAGATCCCGATGACATCCCTTTTGAACTCGGCGGCATACGTCCTGATATGTCGCCAGAAAACTATTAACTTTTAATATGGACACAACTCATTGGAGACAAAAATCTCAACAGGTAATCGCCAAGGTAGTAAAGGAGTTGCCCGAAGATGCAACTCCACAACAAATAAAGCAGGCGATAGACAAATCCTACCCATTTGGTAGTCGCGAAAACCATCCATACAAAATATGGTTGGATGAACGGCGAAAGACATTTTACGATTTAGGCTTGGCTGAAAAAAAGCCCGATAAAAAAGGCAGAAAGACCCGCATTCCAGCCATTAAATGCGACCACGTTGTAGAGGGGCAGTTGTCACTGTTTTATGATGACAAAATATTCAGATGAGGAAATACTAACCTTCGCGAAAAGCGAAATCAAATTCTACTTAACGCATGAATCAGCGCATCCAAATTATGAATATGACGATGACGACGAAATTATTTCAGATGACATAGGTTGCACTGTGTTTAGTAGCTGCACATCCTTTGAAGTCAAGGACGCAGCTATTGACCCTGAACATATTTCCGGCTATGAAAACTGCGTGGCTGGTGTGATTGTCACGGTTGACTGGTCCTGGTCTTCAGAGGATGAAGATGAACCTCAGTTTGAAGAGGATGTAGAGCTACTGATTGAAATTTACGACGTGGACGATGAACTAAGCGCCAACCGCCGCGAAATAGAAAGAGTTTAATATGGCTATAACCGTTGACCCTAAATCAAATAAATTGATAGTTCGCTTTAGAGTCACGGGACATATCAAACAATTTTACTTAAACTCCGGGCTAAAAGATTCAGCCAAAAATAGAGTGATCGTAGATTCTCGCTGGGAGGAAATCCAGCGAGAAATTTCTTTAGGTATATTTGACCCCACCCTCGTTCGCTACAGATTCGGGGTTAAGGAAATTCCACAGACTATTGAATACTCGCTCTCTGAACTATGGGAGAAATTTACAGAGTTCAAGTCTGCCCAACTAGAACAAACTACTCTGCTGGGCAAATACAAATCTGTTAGGCGATACGTCGACCGCCTGCCATCTCAAAAATTGGCTGATGCCGCTATCATCCGTAACTGGATGTTAGTGAATTTCACCAGTTATATGACTTGGCAGTTGCTAGGCGATTTTTGCAGCTGCTGTGAATGGGCCGTTGGGTGCGGTTTAATCAAAGAAAATCCATTCGCCAAACTCAAAATTCAAAAGCCCAAAAAGTCAAGCAGGGATGATGACTATCGCGCTTTTACCCTAGAGCAGAGAGACATAATTATCCAGGCATTTGAGAATCACCCAAAACATTCCCACTATGCCCCCCTAATAAAATTTTTATTCTGGAGCGGCTGTAGGCCGGGTGAAGCATTCGCTCTGACCTGGGGAGATATCTCTAATGATTGCTGTCGTATCTCAATAAATAAATCGCGAAACTATCACCGGATACTCAAGGGAACCAAGAATGGTAAGAAGCGAGTATTCCCTTGTCAATCCGGGTCAAAGTTGCAGTCGCTGTTGCTGTCTATTCGTCCGGTCGGCGCGATCGCTACAGACCTGGTATTTGTTTCAACAATTGGCAAACAGATAAACTCAGATTCTATGTCCGTCTTTTGGCGATCGCGGCGATCGCAGCGCGGCGAAATCAAATATAAATATCCTGGCGTAGTTCGCGAACTAGCGGATAAGGGCATTGTTCCCTACCTCAAGCCATATGCGACTCGCCACACCTTTGCTACATGGGCAATCAGCAGCGGCAACAGCCCGGACAAGGTGGCTTACTGGCTTGGTGACAATACCGCTACGGTGCTTGCTTACTATTGCCACCCAGAAGTAGCAGCCTCTGAGTGTCCTGATTTTTGATTCTACTCAAACACTACTCAGAGTTTTTTCAGAAAGCGCTCTGGTGTTAGGTATTAATATGTTATCCGAGACTATAGCGAAGCTACGGCAATAGAACGCACTGGAATTTTCGTAGTATCATTAATTTTGTTAGCCAGCGCAGTGAGGTCTTCGGCGCTGACACTTTGCGACATCGCCATCTGCTATCTTTCACTCAGTAGAGAATTGCCATATTAAAATTGCACTAGGCTTTAAATAAAGATTATTTAAAGCAAATAAATATTTGTGACAATGTATTTATTATATAATAATTAACACCAATTGGATTTGAGTTTACACAGAATAAAGTGATTAAAATTCTTGTGCAGCAAGAGTTTTGGGATTTTGGATGATGTCAAGCTTTACAGAGGATTGGCATCAGTATTTAAGAGTTTTTAGATGATACCAAGGTAATAAATAATATCCGTTATGAAAGAGGTTCTCGGCAATAATTTACAACCAGAGTCAGATATAGAAAACCACAAATCTGTAGAATCTTTAGCACAGCAATGGGCTAAAAAGTATTTGCAGAACCTCCAGGTTGATACCAGTGTTCAAGAAGACTCCGACCCGCTAAATTTGTCAGAGATAGTGTCGCTTGGGGGACGAGAGAAAACCGCCCAAAAAATAATGGAATCTTTACGGAGTGTCAGTGCTAAAGCCTGGAACAAAACGGAAGCGCTGCTATGTGAGGAACTCAAGCAGCATCGCATTGACCCCAACTTAATTAATCCGTGGGAGATTGCAGCTGATTCTTTTAAGATTTACCAAAAAGCTTTGGATGTATACACCCAACAAGCAGCGGTGCGACCCCTTTCTCTGGTAATGAAACTGGCTGAGGCAGGTAATCCGCTTTATGAACAGGGGTTGGAAGTTTATACTGAACAGATGGCTCCCAACCAGTTGGCTACGGTAATTAGTGCAGATATAGGAGCGCTCAGAAAGAAGTACACTAGTCTTGACCCCAGAGTTATCGGCTTTGTGAGTATGCAGTTTCATTACACTAGCGAAATGCTCACACAACAGCTTGAGCCTGTAGAGCGATCGCTTGTTGGTGCATACTTTAAAGTCATTGATGATCACCTATATATGCCACTGCAACGTGCTTATGAGGCAGCGGCTGGGCATAATTATGATTCCACTGTCATGTCCGCAGTGCAACAGCTATTACCAGTTAGTACACAAATTGCTAAGAAAATCTGCCAAAGGGTAGCTGAACTCTTCCCAACTTACCGCACTATGTCTGGATATTTGCTTGATTCAGCGGTGAGGACTTCTAGTATACGAGATGTGGAAATGTTCCAAGTCTACTTGTGGGTATGTGCTTTGGAAGGAAGCGTCGCTGCCATTCAACAAGAGTTATTTCCTCTGTGTGTCATGCTCTATCCCACATTAAAAGTGCAGTGGGAACTAGTTCGCCAAATGCTACATTTGTTAAGATATGAAATAAATGATCGCCTGACTGTTCAACAAGCTAACACTTTAATGCCATATTTTCAGGCTTTGTCGCATATGTTCTCTTCTGAGGTGTTGGGGTAGTCTCACTGAACCTCACTTCAGGGGTTAAGTAATCAATCGCAATAGATACCCAGTTTTTTAAATTTGTCAAAATAAAAGCCACCAGCAATGTTAGACAGCATTAGCTGACGGCTATTTATTGGGGTATTTCCGCAAAGCGGCTTTACCCTTTTGTTGGAGGTTATAGGATTGTTACTTTGGTTAAGTTTCCCAAATGATTAGCTATAGATTTAGGGGAAGCTGTATTTATGGAATTACTTGGAAGTTTTCAATTGTCAGGTATAGTTCTTCATCAGCTATCTGACTGTTGTAATCAATGTTAATTTGGGTTGGGTAGCCGAGTTTAGAGTCATATTGTACAGTCAGGCTGGATGCTTTGCTAGCGATCGCTTCTTTGACCACATTAAAAAGATTGGGAACTGTATCATATTGTTTGAATAGCTGTGAATCAACTGTCTCACCGGTAGCAACAGAAGTTACAGTCGTGACGCCCTCACGTACTTCCACAACTACCGGGCCTCTAGCTTCAGCGGTACAGAAGCAACTCCTAGTCAGTGTATAGCGGTAGTTGGAGATATTTTGCTGATTCCACAATTGGGAATTTCTCTTTAATTGTTGCAAGTCCGACTTGGCAGCCTTCTTTGTTGCTCGTACTATCTGGGTGGGGGTTTGAGCCATTACTGGTGCGTTCAAACCCAGAGAAATCAGTAAAACTGCACCAATAGCGATAGGTAAGCGCATAAAAATCCTTAATTTTTGTTTACTCTGGTGAATAATCTGCTCTACGGACTTTTAAAATCTAAAGATTTATATCAGTCTAAGTCAGTACAAATATCTAGACAGACATCAAGAGCCGTGAGTTCCCCAAGTACCGCGCGTGTTGCTAGTGCGATGGGCTACCAGGGGCATTAACTCCGAAGACAGCGCAGCGTATTGAAGAGAAGCGCTTTGACGATGACAACCTTCGGATCATGAACCATGATCATAGGATTTACGCATCGTGGATAGTCATCCTAATTTTGGGCTTTTTTAATAGTGTTCCGATTCGTTAGGGGAAGCTGCCTGTAGCATGCTGCCCAGCACGAATTACAGAAGTTTTCATCTATTTGAACCACATTTATCGTAGGGGCACAGCATTGCTGTGCCCCTATCGCGTGGTCTATTTACTCCTCCCAACTTAACTACCCAAAATCGCTTAAATTTCCACCATAATTTCAGCAACCCGCCTATCTTTTTCTAAGATAAAAGCCACCAATTGCTCTGGGAGTAAATGTTCAAAATCCGTCTTGTCATTTTGAGATAATCTTAGTGCAGCCAAGAAACCCCGATATGCTCTTCACTTCGCTGTTGCTACTTTCAACATGACAACAAAGTTGTACAACGAGTGTGTAAAGCAATTTATGGAGCAATATTACTCAAGAAATTCAATTGCTTTTCCATAGTTATATAGTTTGGTTAAAACATAATTTGCTATTTCTGCACGACCAGTATTTTTACGCCACATAAGTTCTAGTCGAACTTGCCCCACCTTTGTCTCACAAAATAAATCGGTTCGACGAGTTAATCCTTTACCGAAATCAACCTCAGCTTTGTAAGAAGATACTAAATTGCAAGCTACTAATGCTCTTCCAATCGTCTCATTCACCAACTGGTCGTCACTCTGCGTAATGGTTAATAACTTTTCAAATGATTCTTTAGTAGTTTCACCAGGTTTGTTTCCAGGAACGCCCAGACCAATAGGTTCTGATTTGAATGCTTTAGCCAATTCACTTTTAATTAATCTTTCATTAGCTGTTGTATCTTTTTTGAGACTCATGCCTAAGTCCTTCATTTTGTCTTGCAATTTTTCGTCAGCATACTCTCTCGCTATTGCGAGTACAGTTAAGATAGGAAGATGAATAATTCTCGCATCTAGTGCTGTTGCGAGAATGCCAATCTTATCAGGATATGCTTTTAGTTCTTTTACTATATTTGCCTCTGTAGCAACTATTAATCTTTCAATATCTGCTGTTGAGGATCTTCCTCTAGTTAGAGAAGTTACAGACTCTTCGCGATCATTACCTGTAATAACTATAACCCACATTCGACACATTTCTTTATTTAAGATTGCTTTCACATTTTTTTCATTTTTACGTAGTTGTTGGCGGACAATATTTAAGTAACAAAAGTTGTCGGAATATTAAACTCCTCAACTTCCTTATCTGCATACTTATGTAAAAATCTCTAAAATTGCCCTCGCTTCCTCTCCATATTCTTCAAAAAAGTCAGTCTGATGACGCGATATTTGTCCTAAACTACCCCAAGTTATACCAATTCCCTATAAGGTTGAAACAAATGAGATCCCCCCAACCCCCCAGGAATTGGGGGGCTAAGATCAAGCATATCTATCCAGCTTTAAGAGAAATGGTATTACCCCAAAAGATTTGGGACGAGTATTACACTCGTCCCTTTATTGCCATCAGGCTTGAATTGCTTTGTTTTAGCTGTTGCTTCTTAAAGGCGACAGGCGGATTTGAACCGCCGGATGGAGGTTTTGCAGACCTCTGCCTTACCACTTGGCTATGTCGCCGGACTCACAGATTTCTATATTAGCAGCATTTGACTGCAAAATGCATCCCCTGCCAGGAAATTTTTGGGGTTTGAGCAAATTAGGGGTCGGTTGGTACTTTGGCAAGATGTTTATTGCATGAAGATAAAACAAATTTTAGGACATCTACCGTAAGATGGATAAAAAAATAATTTAGTTAATTTCTGGCATGAATTGTATAAAAAATACATCAAACAATTAAGTACATTGCCGTTAGCTAAATTTATACATTGTCTATGATAGAGGAGGCAACTGGCGAGGGTGGTGAGGGTGTTGTAGCTATCAGGCTAATTTGGCTAATTGGGTTAAAATAAGTTACTTTTCGGGAAGGAGAATCGGATATTAAGACGCACACATTGCTTTCGGCGAAGATAAATCAAGTTTCTCCTGTATTCATTGCCCAACTAACGGATATACATCTGTTTGCTGCGGAAAATCAGCGGCTGTTAGGAATACCGACTATGGAGTCTTTCCAGGCGGTTATCAAGCGGTTAAAGGAACTACAACCTGAACTTGATTTTTTAATATTAACGGGAGATTTGTCTGGCGATGGTACGGTTGAATCTTATGAAAATCTACAATATTTACTGAATCCGCTACAAATTCCGACTTACTGGCTACCAGGAAATTATGATTGCGCGATCGCTATGGATGAAATTTTAACTCTGGGAATGGTTTCCCGGCGGAAATCTTTTACCCGTGGCAGTTGGAACTTTATCTTACTTAACTCTTCAGTACCGGGGTCTATGCACGGTCACCTTTCAGATAAAACTCTAGATTGGCTGGACTCCGAGTTAAAAATGCTAGGCGAAAACCCGACTGTGGTGTCACTACATCACCCGCCTATTTTGGTAAATTCTGAATGGCTGGATGTAAACACCCTGCAAAATTCCGAGGAATTGCTTGCTGTTCTTGATCGCCACCCGCAAGTCAAGCTAGTGTTATTCGGTCACATTCACCAGGAATGGAAGCACACCCGTGACGATGTTGACTACTTGGGTAGTCCCTCGACTTGTATTCAATTCCTGTCAGAAAGTCCTACTTTTGCCCTCGACGAAAAACTTCCTGGGTTTCGTCTGCTGAAACTGCACCCCGACGGGACTTGGGAAACTTGGGTAGAACGGGTTCCTTATTTTTGTCCCCCAGAGTCAGAAGTCAAGGAATTTTAGAAAAATGCTGAGTCACGAAGCACTCAACACTAACCACTCACTTTCACTTCATCGGCAAAACTACCCCAACGGACAAAGTGAAATGGCCCGGCTACGGAACCCCAAATATGTTCATTCGTTTCTAGATTCCTTCCCCGGTCAAGGCTGGTAAATTTCTCTTCGCTAATCTCAAATTCGCTATCTAAATAGGTTTTGTGTCCTTTGCGAACGACGATGCAGCCTTTGCCTGGTTCAACTTTGCCTTTAAAGCTGTTACCAGTCCACTCGACAAGCATATTACAGCCTGATAATTTTTCTAAATCATCGCTGTTTAAAGTTGTCAGACGTTGCAAGTCACGAGATGCACCATAGAACTTTTCTTCGTTTTTGACTATGTAGTTTTCGATTTGGATGTGATCTCCAGCGCTGATCAACTTCAACACCCGCAAGCGATAGGGGTCATTTAGCATATAGTCATAAGCTTGTTCGACAAACAAACCTACCCCTGATAACACTTCTAAGGGAAGGGGACGCATGCAAACGCGGATATGAGCAAAAAAAGGTGGGTTTTCAAATGCTTGTGCTTGATTACTAAAATCTGCTGCCATCCACCGGGCTAAGGTGGCAATATCTGTAGAATGAGTCATTTTGGGGATTGGGGATTTGGGGGAAAAATAATCTGGAAATATTTTAAAGCCTCGTCAGGGACAATGGGATATTTAAAGATGCTTGCTGCGTCAAACAAATTGGTCTTCGTCAAATAATTTACTTAATAAAGGTAAAGTAACGATGCTACGGCGCTTAAGTTTTATAGTTACTACTGTTATTTTCTGGCATCTGTGCAGTTCTGTGACGCTGGCAGAGACTAAAAATCCGGAACAATTGGATAAATTTCTGCCAGGTCCGTTAGAAGTTATTATACCCGATCCACTGCTACCGCCTTTGTGGGACAAACAGCCGTTAACTACCGAAGAAATGCAAAAGCTAGAAACGGCGTTAGATCAGTTAAATCTAGAAGCAGCAGCGACATTACAAGCGGGGGATAAGGTAAAGGCGTTTGAGATTTGGAATCGGGAACTGCGGTTGCGGCGTCTTTTAGGTTCATTAGCAGAGGTGCAAGCATTATCACGAGTGGGTGCGATCGCTTGGAACCGAAATGAGAGTGAAGAAATCCGCTATATTACGCAACGATTGCAAGTGATTCAAAAGCCGAAACCAGCTAAAAAAAAGGAGGCGCCAAAACCTCCTGATTTAGAACTTTTGCGATCGCTTGGTGACGCTTACCAAAAAATCCGCGTCCCCAAACTAGCCCTAGAAGTTTATAACCAAGTTTTAGCATTAGTGCGACAGCAACAAGATGCCACCGCAGAACTAGAAACCCTGCAAACAATTGGGGAACTGCATCTGAGTTGGTTTGATTATCCCCAAGCCGCTGCTACCTACGAAGAATTGCTAGGTTTTGCTACCACCAAGGGCGATGGACTGAATGAAGTCGCATATTTGCAAAAGCTAGTTTACATTTACGATCAGGCAAAACAGCCCCAGAAATCGATCAATGTACTTAGTAAGTTAGTAGATATTTACACCAATCAAAACGACCTTAGCCAAATTCCCCAATTAAAAATTGCGATCGCCACAAATTACGAAACCCTAGGACAGGAAAATCCCAGTTTACGACAAGAAGCTTTTAACAACTACCAAGAAGCTTATACCACCGCTTGGCAATTGCAACAGTTTGTTAATGCATCTGAAGCTTTGCAAAAGTTAATCGTGCTGTACCGTTCTCAAGGACAAATAGAAGCAGCCTTGCAAACTTGCCAGATTCTCCTAACCACAGAAGAACTAGCCACCAACTTTTACGGTTTGATGCAAGCCTACGACCAAATAGGAAAATTGTATTTGGAACGCAAACAATATCCCCAAGCGCTTACAGCCTTTGAAAAAGGGCTAGAAATAGCGCAAGAACTCAAACACGAAGAAGCATACTTTACCCAGCAAATCGAAAAACTGCCAAAAGCCAATTTTTAATCGCCAAAACGCCGCCTAGGGTTCCTAGGGATCGGATAAAAATCTGCAATGTTCGCCAATTCCTAATTTTTCGACTTGAGAATCAGGTAGCGGCAGAAATCATTTATTTAGACCACAGTGTAGAGACGTTGCATGCAACGTCTCTACTTTCTTTTTTTATTTCCAAGAAAGTGGTTCATTTACCTGAAAATATCTGTAAACCGAGAATACCCATAAATAAAGTCCGCTTTCGCGGACTTTGGACATTGGATAAGGTTAAGTTGTCACCAAGAGAGCCTACAAGTTGTTAGACTTATGTATATTTTTCCTGACTTCACTATAAAAATCAAGTCTTATAAATTAAATCTTGAGACATAATTCCAGGGATTATGTCTGAAAAAAATCTGTTTTAGCACCAAAATTTTTGGATATTTCTTGTTTGAGATAGTTGACTTAACACTCAGGAGACAAATAATGTAATTTAGGTCACTGTAACTTGGGATATAACTAAGATAATTATGTCTAAATTTTCCTCAATTTAAATATTTTTATATTTACCAGGCAACAATGATAGAAAAATAAAGAACCCCAGAAGCGATAACTTCTGAGGTCTGAATATTTTTAGGCACAGTCTAGGATAATAAAAAGGACGGTGTCAGTCAGGGCATACAATCACTCAACCAACAAGGACTTTGGCAGATTTATTAGGATCTCAAACTTGTAGCCTAAAAGCCCACAAGTTAATTACTTCAATACTCTATCAGAGACGATCAAAGACTTGTAGCCAATTTGGCACGTTTTTTACTGATCAGGGGTAGTTGAACGAAACTACCTATCACTGACTTTCTTATTTTCCCACTGGTACTTTTGATGAATTTTCAACTATCTGGTAAAGTTTATCTTCAAACTTTTGGCTACAAGCCGACCAATCAAATGCCAGAATAGAAGAGCGAGCTTGCTGAGTCATCTCTGCTTTGAGGTCAGGATTTTCTAGAATCGCAATTACCTTTTGGGCAAAATCTTTCGGGTTGTTGGGTTCTGCGAGGAAGCCGTTTTTACCAGGATATACTTGCTCGGCTGTTGAGGGTGCGACAACTGCAACTAAAGGAGTTCCAGAAGCCAGCGCTTCGTTATTGGTGGTGCAGAAATTTTCAGTCGCGGAGGGGTTGACAAATACGTCGGCGCTAGCGAACCAACCCAAAAGTTCTGTACCGTGAGACTCACCCCAAACAGTCACACCAGATCCAAAAGTTTGGGCACGCTGACGGATTTCTTCATCCATTGGGCCACTACCAATAATCACCAAATGAACATCAGGAATTTTGGCAGCGATCAACGGATATGCATCTAATAGTTGGTTGACATTTTTTTCCGCAGTTATCCGGCCGACAAACAATATCGTTGGTCGATGGTCATCAGGAATCGGGTCATAACAGATATTTCGGGGATGAAATTTTTCGCAATCAATACCTTGATAAGGGACGTATTCACTGCGTTGAGATTTCAATTTTTGGTATTTTTTGAGTTGTTCTTGAGAAGGAAATAAATTAATGTCGTAAGCCTCTGTTGTCTGCTTGACTAAAATTGGCAGAATTGGACGGATTAAGCTAAAGGCCAGATTGCCTAAATAATATTGGATATAGGCCACAATATCGGTATGGAACATTGATATAATTGGAATGCCCGTTCGCTTTGCGTATTCAGTGCCAACAGGACGACCATAACCTTGCAAAAAGAGTGAGTAGACTCCTCTCATTTGCGGTGCTTCTTCAACTACAATAATGTCGGGTTGAAATTTTAAGAGTAACTTGGTATCACTCCAATATCGATAGTGCAATGGTTGAGGCAGAGATTTGTAAAAAATCAGCGGTTTTGTGGGGAATGCATAAGAGGAGAAGTTGGGAAAAGACTGTAATTCTTCTAGCCCTGGCATGGGACGATTCCCAACATGTTTTGGGTACTGGTTGTTGATTTCTGGATGGATCAGAAAAACTTCATGTCCCTGCTGTAGCAACCAGCGAACCCGTTGATGCACTGCCACCGAGACTCCTGTTAAGAAGGGAGCATACAATCCTGTAAAAAGTGCAATACGAAGAGGTTGCTTTGTCATAATTAAAGCGGATGTTGCATGAAAAATGATTAATGGTTAATAGCTAATAGGTAATGGCTAATGGAAATAAAACAATTACCTATTACCCATTACCTACTAGCTATTACCTATTAGAGAGAAGTTTTTGGATCAACAGGTTGATCTAACCACTGGTAAGGGCGGTATTCAACTAGGCGAATATTCCAAGGGCCTTGGACTCGATAGGAAAGTCCGCGCCATTTAACTGTTGACATCCAAAGGGAAGATAGGATCGCTACCCCATAAACCCACTGTGTTAGAGGGATAGCAATCAACATTTTGATAACTGCGGTAGGTGACAATTTAGCGATTGTCTGACCTTGAACGCTCATTACTCGCTGTACCCCTTGTTCTAAGACAAGCATCAGCAAGAGTAGTCCTAGAATATAGATGCCATAGTAACTAAATAATTGAGCCGCAGCATTCCATTGTCCGACCAACAACGACTGTAGAATTAACACTATGACTAAAGTAGGAAACAAAATGCTGGAAATAGCATCACTCACTAAAGCCAACCAACGCGGGTGATATAGTCGAGAACAAAGTAATAAACGCTTGAGATGGTCTACTAAATCCGGTAAACTGCTTTCTTCCCGATTCACCATCAATAACGAAGGCACAAACTTCACCTGCAACTTATGTTTTTTCAGGACGTTGTGCATCATTAGATCATCGTTGAAAGCCTGACTCCACTTTTCTAGTAGTCCGGTTTGGTGAAGCACTTCTGTTTTGATCGCCAAAGTTCCACCCCAAGGAATCTGAAACAGGAACATTTGCACTACGGTGGAGACATTGCCTGCATATCGCACCAAAGTACCCCAATAATTACCTGTGGGTGAATACCAACGATTACCTGTTGTTGCTCCCACTTTCTCGTCAGCGAGAGGGCTGACTAATTCCCGCAGCCAATTGGGATGAACGATTGTATCAGCATCGACAAAAGCCACCACCTTGTAAGAATCGTCCAAATCTGAGACAGCTTGGACGAGAGAACTACATTTGAGACTGCAATTGTGGCGTACTGTCCGCAAATGGCTAATTTGGACATTGGTGGCCCCTAATTCGGCGATCGCTTCCGAAGCAATTTTTCCGGCTGGATCTTCCTGACTATCGAGGATTATCTTTAAATCATATTCTGGGTAATTCTGCTTTAATAGCGATCGCAAACAGTTGGGCAGAAATGGATCAGCACCTCGCAGACAAATAATCACCGCCGTTTTCGGTAACTGGTCATCTGGTAATAAGTCTTTCTGGCTTGGGCGCAAATACCAGACAAAGAACAGTGTTAAAACCACCTGAATTGCCAGCCAACTTAGCAAAGACTTAGACAGAAATATCGTTAAATCTTGCATTAAATCTCTAGTCTCCGGCAAAATATCGGCTTGTGTACAGGACTCTTTACTGGGGATTGGGTGAGCCAATTTGGGATTTTAGATGGGGTTTTGGTAAATATAGGCAGAAAATTCTGCCTAATTATCAAAATTTCACTAGAAATCCCAAATTGAATGCCCGTTACCTAATCGCCAATCTTATGAATCAAGAGAATATTTCATGAAAATGTTGATCGTCGTATTCTTTTTCATGGGGAAACTGACGTTGCGGAACTTAGGCGCACCTGTTTGGATTGATACAGTCGGATTCTTGGACATACCGAAACCTTCTGTGGGAACACCAAAAAAGTCTTTGTTGAGTTTGCGATCGCCATTTTGATCATCAACGACGGCAACAGCATAAGTACCTGGTTTCAAGCCAGAAAACACTTTTGTGACAGTAGTTCCCGTAATCTTAGTGCAGCCGCTTTGGACTTCACCAGTATTACTCATAGGAAATCCTTTTTCAGAGGCGTAAACCCTCAAACAAATTTCACCTTTTTGGTGAGTTATGCCATTTACTACCACAGTTAGTTTTGCAGTTGGTTCTGCATACGCAGCGTTAGCACAACTCATACCCAAAACAGTAGCGAGTAATACATGACGCAAGTGAGTTAACTTCAACATAATTTGGTAATTCCCTACAGGTGATTTTGCTATGGTATTAGCAACCAAAAAACTGCAACAGCAATCTTTTGCTTCTTAAAGAATTAATTTAAAGTGTAATTTGCTGTTCTTTAATTAGTGCTTTTCGCCAACGTTTCCAAAGTATTTGCAGTGCATTCAATAAATCTTTAAGTAAAACATTTTCTGGAGACTTAGATTGACTAATTATACTGTTATAGCAACACAGATGCTCAGATAAACTTAATGAACTATGCCATATAGAGAGCAAATACTCCCAGAGAATTCTCCAATGTGGTAACAAAATTCGCCCTTCATTTGCTGAATCAAACCAAATTGCATAGCCATAGTAATCAGGCAGTAAGCTCAATAATTCTTGCTGCTCATTTTTGGCAACCAACAAATAATTAGGAATAAACATATTCATTGATTGTTCTGGATGACATCTGGCAAAAAATAGGTATTCTGGTATTTCATAAAACCGACCACGCAAAGCTAGTCTTACCAATAAAACTCCATCTGCATTACCATAACTACCCATAGGTGGTATACTCTTAAGAGCACTACTACGAATTATTCCGTAACATTGATAACATAAATTTTTACCAAGTAATTCATGAAAACGCTCCTGTGGTTTTAGTGAATCTGTCTTAAGTTTTATATTGTAATTTTGGAGAAATTTGCCATTTTCATCAATGATATATACTTGAGAATGGCACAAGATTATACTAGGGTGTTCGTCGAGGACTTCAATACACCGCATAATAAAATCGGGAGCATGTAGATCATCATGAGCCGCCCACTTAAAATACTCACCAGAAGACAATTCAAAGACGCGATTGAAGTTACGAGCGCAACCGATATTCTTCTCATTACGGTAGTAGCGTATACGTTTATCTTTCTCGGCGTATGTTCTACAAATTTCCTCGGTTTTGTCCGTAGATGCATTATCACAAATAATTAGCTCAAAATCTTCAAAGGTCTGAGCCAACAGAGAATTTATCGCTTCTTTGATAAATTTTTCACCATTAAATACAGGTAACCCGATGCTCAATCGTGGCTGCTTATTGATCATGACAAACAAGTTTTTGGGAAACTTGTAGATAATATTATCAACACTTTTGTTTTACAGTTCAGTTTGTTGCATCCATTCTTTTCTGCGTTGCATTACTACTGAAAAATCAATTTTAGGTTTATAATTTTACAGATTTTTTGCTTTGGCAGCAGAACAAGCATAGGTCAGCATAATCAAATCTACTACTGCCGATAGATGTTGGTTTTTTTGAGAGAATTAGCTTCCTGATAACTTAGTTGAAGAAACCATTTGAGTCACTACTTTGGTAGAAATTCTTGAGATTCAGCACAAATTACAACTGTGAAGATTTCTCTAGTAGAAGAAGGCAATAGGCAATAGGCAGAAGGGAAGAAAGTTATTCTTGCTATGCTGGACTAGTAGAATTCATTTACCAACCGAATTATTTAGCTATGGATTAGCTATAGTTGACATTAAGTATACTTAATGTTAAAAACCAATCTGTAAGTAAGCTGATTTGTACTCACATAGCATCTTCCATAGCCAAATCTCTTGTAAAAGAGCGGGTTTGATTACTTGATTAATTTCTGAAGATCAGTCTTTTGCACCCATTCATGTGTGCGCCGCATTCCCTCTTGTAAGTCGATGGTTGGTTTGTAATTTAATAGGCTTTTGGCTCTGTCAATAGAATAAGCATAGGGACGAGTCATAAAATCTACAGACTCCGGCAGAATATCGGCTTTTTGCCGAAATAGTTTTTGTCCCTGATGACGCAGCTTGAGAAATAACTTCATTTCATCCTTGGGTAGGGACATAGGTGCAGGTAAACCTTCCATTGCTGCTAACTGGATAAAATACTCTTTCCAGGAAGTCTCTTTGCCGTCGGTGATATTGAAAATTTCTCCGTAGGTTTCTTTTTCTATCGCTAGGAAGATGGCATCAATCAGGTTATCTATATATACATGATTGATTACTCCTTTACCATCGTTGGCGTAGGCAAATAATTTTTGACGCATCATCAAAATTGGTCGGACTATCCAAGGGATACTTCCGGGTCCATAAACATCTCCGGCTCGCATGATGATGATGCCAAAATCTGGTGGTGCATTCAGCTTTAAAAGTTCGGTTTCAGCTTCGATTTTCGTCTGACAATAGGGATTATTTTCGCCAGAAAGTGGCCCAGATTCAGTAACTTCATTGGGATAGTTAAAGCCGTAGACCATTGCACTAGAGAGATGCACAAAGCTCTTAACCCCAGCCTGTTTAGCAGCTTTTGCTATGTTGAGAGCACCACCTACATTGACTTCACGAAAATGCTTGATTTCGCCAGCTTCTTGAGTAACTTGAGTTGTATGTAAAACGATATCTACTCCCTGACAAGCCTTTTGGGCAATAGCAGGATCGGTAACACTACCAACAATTATCTCAACACCCAAACTTTGCGCTTTTTTGTCCTGTTCTGGAGAACTTTGTAATCCCCGAACTTTTATGCCTTTTTCTCTGGCTAACTCGGCTGCACGCAAGCCGACAAATTCATCAGTTCCAGTGATCAAGAGAGTTTTATTGTTGAAATTCATAAGGTGTAAATAATTGGTAATGTTGATTTTAGTGGCTAACTACTGTCAAGTTAGTTTTGCGGGTTTGTAGTAAGCACTTCAGTGCTTAGAGAAATCAGGACTAAAGTCCTTACTACGAACTGGTTAAACTTGATGGACTACTAGAAGATATCAGCCGGGTCGGCGGAGCGGAGTTTGTTGATAGCTAGTGCCCCAGAAGTTATACACATCAAAACAGTTGAAACTAAGACTAATACCGCATTATTAGCAGTCATCATAATTGGTAATTTAGTAGATTTCATAGCAAAGTCATATAAAGCTATAGAAGCAAAAAATCCGGGAATGTAACTGGAAAAAGCCAAGATTAAAGCTTGTTGAAAAACCACATTTAATAAATATTTATTTGGATAACCTATAGCTTTTAAAGTTGCATAAGCAATGAATTGCGTGGCAATGTTACTGTAGAGAATTTGATAGACAATCACCACACCTACAATAGAAGCCATTGTCAGCATTAGATTGAGAATAAAACCAATAGGTGTTCTGACAGACCAGTATTTTTTCTCGAAGTCAATAAAACCTTGGCGAGTAAAAACTTGGACATCATTAGGTAAAAACATTTGTAAGTTTTTTAACACCTTAATTGGGTCAGCATCAGGTTTGAGGGTAATCAAACCTACATCGATCATTTCTGCTGGCCGGGTATTATTGGGGTTGATTCTGAGAAAAGTTGAGTCACTCACAACTAAATTGCCATCTACGCCAAAGGAAGGGCCTAAACTGAATAAGCCACCAACTCTGACTCTGTAGCCAATTAAGGAATTGAAGGGAAATATTTCAATTGTCTGGTCAGTATTTTCTGCGTAAAATTTTTCTACAATCGGGCCAAACTCTGGGCGGGAATCTCTGTCAAAAAGCATCACATCCGGAATTTTGAGTTTATCTAAATTTTGTTCAACTTCGGGAATATTGATCACAGGTTTTCCCGGATCAAAGCCAATTACATATATTGAATATTTTTCACCAGTGGCGGGATTTTTTAACTTGGCAAATTGTAAATACATTGGGCTAACTGACTCTACACCATCAAACCCCAAGGTTTGGTACAAACGAGTCCGAGAAAAGCTTTGATTGGAAGTCAAAGATTTATATTGGGAACTGACTAAAAATAAATCGCCGTGCAGCTTCTGATGGACTGCGGTAGCACTAGAATAGAGCGCATCTTGGAAACCAAGTTGAACAAACATTAGTAGCACAATAAAAGCAATCCCTGCTACAGCTACAATAAACCGAATTTTTTGTTGGGCTAGCTGTAGCCATGCCAAAGGAATCTTGAAATTCATAATTCAAGCAAAAGAAGATATAGTTTTGGAAGAAATTGCAGAGTCCCTTGGGTGATATTTAGATTTGAATGGCGACATCTACCTGTAAGTTAGTTAAACGAGCCACTTTTTGACTATCTGCGGGATTATCGATGCTGATTTTTACCTCAACTATTCGGCGATCTGTGTCTGAGCCGGGATTAATGCTGAAGATGCTTTGTTTGTCAACTTGCCAACCAATCTCGCTGACAGTGCCATGTATTTTTCCGGAAAATGCCGTGCTAGTAATGGAAGCTTTTTGACCTAGACGCACTTTTTCAATATCGGTTTGATACACTTCTGCTACTACATACATTTGAGATATCTTACCGACTTCAGCAAAACCAGAAGTGGCAATTACTTCTCCAGTTTTGGTGTGAATTTTCAAGATTTTGCCATCTATAGGAGATTGGATGTAAGTTAAATCTTGATCTGCCTTGGCTTGTTGGATGGCAGTTGTCGCACTTTTGACTTCGGCTTGTGCTGCGTCGACATCTACAGGACGTACTTCGCTAATGCTGTTGAGTTTGGCTTTAGCTTGCTTTAGCTGTTGTTGGAGAGTGTCTTGAGTGCGGTTGAGATTGGCTTTGGCTTCTGTTAGTTGCTGTTGGGCAGTTTTGAGTTGTAAAGCTTTAGTATCTGCTGTGGAAGCGGAAATCGCGCCTTCTTTTTTTAACTGTTGGTAGCGCGTGTTTTCGGTTTGAGCATTGTCTACTTCAGCTTGGATGCGGTTGATTGTCGCGGCTTGGGATGCGATGTCACCTTTTAATTGAGATGCTAAATTAGCGATCGCCGCTTTTTGAGCATTCACATCACCGGTTTTAGCCCCAGACTTTACCTGCGCTAGTTTGGCTTTGGCTACTTGCAGTTTGTCTAAAGACTGTTGCAGTGCGGCTTTAGCGCGAGCGTAATCTTCCAGATGAGCTAATACTTGCCCTTTCTTAACCTCATCTCCTTCCTTCACCAACAGCTTTTCTACTCGAACACCGTTGATTGAATTGGGAGCAGACAAATAAGTAACTTTACCTTCCGGCTGCAAGCGTCCTAAAGCTGTCACAGCCACTTTAGCTGGTGTCGCCTGGGGGGTATTGACTGGAAGAGGCTGAACAGCTTTTCGCGCCCCAAATTGTGAAAAACCGTAGAAAGAGACTAATCCAGTAGTTAAAGCGATAGAAGCTGCCAAAATTATTCTCCACTTACCAGTGGCTTTTTTGAGTAACTGGCTTGCTTTGTTTTCTGCCATATTTTCATTCCCATTATGCTCTGCCAGGGGATAGCCGAAAGGGCTATATCCGCCAATTTACCGAGAGGCTCTGTCCTCTAGAAGTTCACTTTCAGCCAGCGGACAGGTCTAATTAGTTTTGAATGAATTGTTGTACGCCTTTACCGCCGCCACAGATGATTAAAAGAGCGGCGAAATTAACACTGGCGAAAATTCAATTATCCTAAGTTTTATCGTTAATGGGCATTGAATGAAGTAGCGTAAAATACGATATCGCTAACCAGAAAATCTCAATCTCAAGTTGTAACGAAGCGCCAATAAAAACAACCAAAAATCTTAGATAAACTTGCCCTCAATTATTGCAAAAAACTTTCTAAATGTCAACCAATATAATTAGCACTTAGTTATCAAATCTAAACAGAATATCTGTTATAGATAAATTAAGAACTGAGTTTTTTCAATTGACAATCCTGACAGATTATTAACTCTCAACCAACCTTAGTATTATTAACCGACTGCTGTTAGCCCAGTTGTGTACCACATGACATTATCTTCAGGTAGCTAACTAAAATAATATTTTAGAATATCCTGATTTCCGGATTAAAGCATGGTTGGTGTTTTAACTAAGTAGAAAGATTAAATTGAAAAAGATCGTAGTAAGGACTTTAGTCCTGATACTGATTGGAGCGAGCGATAAATCGCTCACTACAAACAAAATTTTTATTTTACATTTAATTAATTATTATTTTATTCAGAAAAAACCCCATTTCTGTCCATTCAATAAATGTATATGTTTATGATTTTGTTACTTACTAGACAGCATACCGAAAATGCTGACTCAATCAAGACAGAATTACTGTCTAACCCTAATCACTAAAAGGTTTGCCAGTAAACAACAGTCATAGATTATACTAATAACTTAATTTGCGATTGAAAATTTGTATCACTGACAATCTATTTTTTTTCTAAAATAACTTTAAATGAACTTTTCAGGTTCTTTAAGATATGCTAGTGTTTTTATTAATTCAATGCTTCAGTAAAGGTAATTAGTTGATTAATTGAAATTGTTAAAGGAAAAAATACTAAACTTTAGATCAATTATCATCACCTAAAGACCAGTTAAGTATTTTTTCATATCCAGGATTCTGATTAAAAATGGTGTTCTTTCTGTAACGAATTTGGCAACTTTTTTTGGTCTTATACCCTAAAATATATTATCCCGGACGTTGAAACTAGACATGGTGTTTATCAAGCTACAGAACGTTGTAATTAACACCAGTTTCATTGCCGCATTAAGGCTAGACAATCGAACTGGGTTGAAAAAAAATACATCTCTGTTCCCATAACCACTTCTAAGTTTCAATTGTTCCAGTGGGATAGAATTGACCAAAATCTGTACCATTCCGAATGTGTTGAATTCCCCCTCACTGGCAGCTAAAGCACTCCTGTTGTCACAATATCAAGAGTCATTCGTTGTATAGAATTTTTTCACGATTGCAGCATTGCAAAACTGCCTCAAAGTGCCAAAAGCGTCAATTATTTAGGGCTAAGTGAGGTCAGTATGTGTCGTGTGGGATTGATTTGGAGAAAAGCATTTAGCAAAGCAAACGCAGATAAAATAGCTAGCTGCTTACTTTTCAGAGGTAAATCCTCATTATTCGTAGGCAACAGAAATTACTGTAGCTACACAATCCACAGTACTCAAAATTAGCCTATGTCTGCTTATTCAATTGATAATGCCTTGGCGGAGTTAGAAAGCCTTGTTAACAGTTGTGAAAAGGCTTTGATTAAGTCTATAGAGGAAAAAAAGATGAAGTCAGAAACATCGGTGTCAACCAGCAAAATTAATAGACAACTGCAACAAAATCCGATAGCGATTGTTGGGATGGCATCTCTGTTACCAAAATCGAGAAATTTACGAGAATACTGGCGCAACATCGTTAACAAAATTGATTGTATCACCGATGTACCAGAAACACACTGGAGCGTCAAAGATTACTACGACCCCAACCCCAGAACTACCGAAGATAAAACCTACTGTAAAAAAGGTGGTTTTATTCCTGAAGTTGATTTTAACCCGATGGAATTTGGCATTCCTCCCAGCATCTTAGAAGTCACAGATGTATCGCAACTGTTGAGTTTAGTAGTTGCCAAAGAGGCAATGGAAGATGCAGGATATAGCGAAGCGCGGGAGTTTAGCCGCGAAACTATTGGGGTAATCTTAGGCGTAGCCCAGGCAAAGCAATTGGGGATGCCACTGTCTGCCAGATTAGAGTATCCAGTTTGGGAAAAGGTGCTGAAAAGCAGTGGTTTATCTGACGAAGATACACAAAAAATTGTTGAGAAAATCAAAAGCGCTTATATCAAATGGGATGAGAATGCTTTCCCTGGGATGTTGGCTAACGTTGTGGCGGGAAGAATTGCCAACCGGCTGAACTTTGGCGGGACAAACTGCGTTGTTGATGCAGCTTGCGCCAGTTCTTTTGGTGCTTTAAAAATGGCAATTAGTGAGCTAATTGAGTATCGCAGCGACATGATGCTAACTGGCGGTGTGGATACCGACAACACCATCATGGCTTACATCTCCTTTAGCAAAACTCCTGCTGTAACTCCCAGTGAAAATGTCAAACCCTTCGATGCTAAATCTGACGGGATGATGTTGGGTGAAGGTATTTGTATGCTTGTCCTCAGACGCTTGGAAGATGCGGAACGGGACGGCGACAAAATCTATGCAGTGATTAAGGGTATTGGTACTTCTAGCGATGGTCGCTACAAGAGCATTTATGCTCCTCGCAAAGAAGGACAAGTCAAAGCGTTAGAACGTGCTTATGATGATGCTGGCTTTTCTCCTGCGACTGTTGGCTTGATGGAAGCACATGGTACTGGGACAATGGCGGGAGATCCGACAGAATTCGGTTCTTTGAGAGACTACTTTGATGTACATGATTCTAAAAGGCAGCACATCGCCTTGGGTAGCGTCAAATCCCAAATTGGACATACCAAAGCGGCAGCGGGTGCGGCCAGTTTAATCAAAACTGTTTTGGCGCTACATCACAAAATCTTACCGCCGACAATTAATATTACTGAGCCGAACCCCAAACTGAATATTAAAAATTCGGCCTTTTATTTGAATACCGAAACTAGACCTTGGATTCGGGCCGCAGGGGAACCGCCAAGACGTGCGGGTGTGAGTTCTTTTGGCTTTGGTGGCACAAATTATCACGTTGTGCTGGAAGAATATGAAGCGGAACAAAAAGACGCCTACCGCTTACATAATGCGCCTAGTGAGGTGCTGCTGTTTGGTTCTTCCCCAGCTGCGTTGTTGCTTCAAGCGACTGAGGTTTTAGGTAAGTTGCAGTCTGAGGGTGGTGAGAGACACTATGCAGAATTAGTTCTGGAGTGTCAAACACAAGTAATTCCTCTCCCTGCTGCCAGAGTTGGGTTTGTGGCTGAGAATTTGGCTGAGGCTTGCAAGTTACTGCAAATTAGTATAGATTTGCTGAAACTCAAATCTGCGGCAGCGTCTTGGGAGCATCCCCAAGGGATTTATTACCGCGCTTCGGGGATGGATTTGGGCGGTAAAGTTGTGGCGTTGTTTTCTGGGCAAGGTTCACAATATTTAGAGATGGGTCGAGAAGCGGCGATGAATTTCCCGGAGATGCGCCGCCTTTATGGACAGATGGACAGTCTGTTGCTGAATGATAATTTGCGACCGGTTTCGGATATTGTTTTTCCCCATCCGGTTTTTGAGGAAGCGGAAAAGAATGCCCAGGTTGCGGCTTTGCAAAGAACAGAATATGCTCAACCGGCGATTGGTGTGTTTAGTGCTGGGCTATATTCTATTCTGCAACAAGCTGGCTTTAAGTCAGATTTTACTGCTGGACACAGCTTTGGGGAACTGACAGCTTTGTGGGCTGCTGGGGTTTTGAGTGAGGAAGATTACTTGTTTCTGGTGAAGTCCAGAGGTCAAGCAATGGCGGCACCGGAAGATCCGGATCATGATGCGGGCAGTATGCTGGCGGTGAAGGAAGATATTGTCAAGGTGGAAGCGGTGCTGAGGCATTTTCCCCTGGTGACGATCGCTAATTTCAATTCTCCGACTCAAATTGTCTTGGCTGGGCCAACGGCGGAAATCGCCAGAATCCGCCAAGCGTTGCATGACCAAGGTAGCGCCGCTGTGTTGTTACCGGTCTCCGCAGCTTTCCACACATCGCTGATTGCTTTTGCTCAAAAGTCATTTGCGATCGCGACTAAGTCTGTGGCTTTCCAAAATCCGAAAATTCCGGTTTTCAGCAACGTCACCAGTAGACCATATCCCAAGGAACCCCAAGCGATCCAAAAAATCCTGGAAACTCACCTCTCTAACTCGGTGTTGTTTAAGCAGGAAATTGAAAATATCTATGCAGCTGGTGGTCATTGCTTTGTGGAATTTGGTCCGAAGCGGATTCTCACCAACTTGGTTAAAGATATTTTAGGCGATCGCCCCCACATTACCGTATCTCTCAACCCCAGCACCCAAAAGAATAGCGATCGCTCTTTGCGAGAAGCAGCTGTGCAGTTACGCGTTATCGGTATGCCTCTCGGCAACCTCGATCCTTACCAACTGCCCCCAGTACTTCCCCCAACCGAGAAAAAGAAAACGCTAAATGTGCGCTTGAACGGCATTAACTACGTATCTGACAAAACCAAAAACGCCTTCACTCAAGCTTTGCAAGACGGGCACCAAGTAGGGGCTATTTCTCCCCGACCTCTTGTCGAGTCTCCTGTTCCATCGCCGGCTGCCATATATAGCCCCACCCCAGAATTTTCTGAGATTACGGCGACAAGTAATGGTAACGGACATAAAAAGACATCCCCAGTGCCTCCTGTAACCTTTTCACATCAACCAACCCCAGAACCGTTAGCGCAGCGTCCCGGAGGGAAGATGCAAACAACACCAGAAAAACTTGTAAATTTCCAACTGGCTCTCGAAAGCTTAGAAAACCTTTTAACCGAGTTTCAGCACAATCAAACTGAGAATTTACAAGTTCACGGGACTTATCTTAACCATCAGATGGAATACGCCAAAACGTTTTTCCAACTGATACAACAGCAAAATGCCCTGTTTGCCAACGCTAAATCTTCTCCTGAAGCCGCCCAGCTTAAACTTGTGGTGATGGAAAGTTTAGAGCGCAGCATGATGCAGTTTCATAGCCAACAAGGTGAAACCCTCCGCATTCATGAGCAATATCTCCAGGAACAGGTGGAATATGCCAAAAACTTCTTCCAACTCATCCAGCAAGAATATTCTCGGTTACTTTCTGGAGAAGTGACAATTCAATCTCTAACGGAGAAACTCAGCAACGGCAAAAGTTTATTGCCTTTGACAACAGAAGCACCAGTACCTCCCACCGCCAAGATTGTCGAAACTCAGCCCTTACCTGTAATGCAGCCCTTAGTTAAAAGTGGCTCATCTGTAGTTGAGGCAGCAGTTGCCAAGATTGTCGAACCAGTCATAGAGGCAGCAGTTGCCAAAATTGCTGAACCTGTAATTGAGGTACAAGTTGCCAAGATTGTCGAACCAGTCATAGAGGCAGCAGTTGCCAAGATCGCTGAACCTGTAATTGAGGCAGCAGTTGCCAAAATTGTGGAACCGGTAGCCATCCCAGAACCCGCAGCGACATCTGGCATTAATATTGCTGACTTGGGTAAAAACCTGTTAGCCATCACCAGCGAAAAGACCGGCTACCCCGTCGAGATGCTGGAATTAGATATGGATATGGAAGCGGACTTAGGGATTGACTCGATCAAACGGGTAGAAATCTTGGGAGGTTTGCAAGAGATATACCCCGACTTACCTAAGCCAAACTTGGAAGAACTGGCAGAAAAACGCACCATCGGTCAAGTTGTTGACTATTTGCAATCCCACGCTTTGGGAAATCCCACGGTAGTAATTGCACCTCAAGAAGTAAAACAGGCAATCGAGATGCCAGTAATTCCTGAGCCAGTTATCACCTTTAGCCCAGAACCAGAAGCACCTGTTAACAATCAATTTGCTAACTTGGCTGAAACATTATTAGCCATTACCAGCGAGAAGACTGGCTACCCAGTGGAGATGCTGGAGTTAGATATGGATATGGAAGCGGACTTAGGGATTGACTCGATCAAACGGGTAGAAATTTTGGGAGGTTTGCAAGAGTTATATCCCGACTTACCCAAACCAAACTTAGAAGAATTAGGTGAACTCCGCACCATCGGGCAAATAGTTGATTATCTCCAAAAGCTGGTTGGAGGTGAAAAAAAAAAGTCTCAGTCTGAGGTAACGACGTTATCTCCGTCTAACGTGGGGTTTCCCCGCCCTCCTGAAGCAGTATCGCCCCCACCAGCGGTAGATCCCAATACCCCAAGACTGCCTGCAAAGCTTAAAACCCTACCCCGTCCAGACTTTTTGGAATTCAGTTTACCAGAGGGACACATCGGTTTAATCACCGATGATGGTTCCCTCACCACTGCCAAACTAGCGTATTCGCTGATTGAACAAGGCTGGAAAGTAGTAGTTTTGAGTTTCCCTCTATCGCTTGTTGCTTCGCAAGTGCCTTTACCCACAGGTGTAACCCGTGTGACATTGGCAAACTTGAGTGAAGAACATCTGCAACAACAACTACAAGCGATCGCTAATCACTGCGGTGCGATCGCCGCCTTCATCCATCTACATCCTCTATTTGCGGCAGAAAACACAGGTAAACTGAGCTATCCAGAAGTTGAAAAGGCGATCGTCAAGCACGTGTTTTTGATCGCCAAACATCTCAAACAATCTCTAAATACAGCAGCAGATCAAGGACGGAGTTGTTTTTGCACAGTTGCCCATCTCGACGGTGCCTTTGGCTTAAAACATCAGCAAAACTTTAGCCCAATTGCTGCCGGTTTATTTGGATTAACCAAAAGCCTGAGATGGGAATGGCCCAAAGTATTCGCCCGCGCCATTGACTTAAATCCAACTTTAGATCCACACCAATCAGCCGAATATATCATTGCAGAACTACACGATTCCAATAGATATATCGCTGAAGTTGGCTACAGTTCTCAAGGACGAGTCACCCTAGTTGCAAAGAATGGGTAATGGGTAATGGGTAATGGGTAATGGGTAATGGGTAATGGGTAATGGGTAATGGGTAATGGGTAATGGGTAATGGGTAATGGGTAATGGGTAATGGGTCAGAGAAATCAATCACCTCTTCCCTAATTCCCAATACCAATTATCTCTTACCCAATAACTAATAAAAAAGCTAGTTTGTCCAGATATTTTAGAGGATTTATGACACAAATAGTCCGTGATAATCCATCATCTGTTTTTGTGGTCAGTGGTGGCGCCAAAGGGATTACAGCGCAATGTACAATTAAATTAGCACAACATCAACCGAGCAAATTTATTCTTCTTGGTCGTTCAGAATTATTAGAAACAGAGCCAGAATTTGCTCGTGATTGTTTAGAAGATGCAGCGTTAAAAAAACGCATCATGGAGCATCTTATTTCTCAAGGTGAGAAACCCACACCCATGAGTGTGCAAAAGGTATTTAATCAGATTACTTCTAGCCGCGAAATTAAAATAACACTGGCAGCGATCGCAGCAGCAGGTGGAAAAGCCGAATATATTAGCGTCGATATCACCGATAAAACGGCTGTGCAGGAGAAACTAAAAACTGCTGTAGAACGCCTGGGGGCAATTACCGGCATTATTCATGGTGCAGGCAATTTAGCCGATAAATTAATTGAAAAGAAAACAGAACAGGACTTTGAGAAAGTTTACACCGCCAAAGTTCAGGGATTAGAGAACTTGCTGACTTGCGTAAACCCCCAACAACTACAGCATTTAGTGCTATTTTCTTCAGTTACAGGGTTTTACGGGAATATCGGACAGACTGATTATGCGATCGCTAATGAAATTCTCAACAAATCAGCCCAACTTTTGAAACAATACCATCCCCAGTCCCATGTAGTCGCAATTAATTGGGGCGGTTGGGATAGTGGCATGGTAACACCAGAACTCAAAAAAGCCTTTGCCGAACGGGGAATTGAAATTATTCCTGTGGAAGTTGGCGCCCAAATGTTAGTTAATGAACTGCATCCCGCCTATCATGACACAGCACAAGTAGTCATTGGTCATCCAATTACCCTACCACCTGCACCCCTAGATCCGGTACTGCGAAGCTATCGAATCCGCCGACGGATGATATTAGCAGAAAATCCCTTTTTGCACGATCATACAATTGCTGGTTCACCAGTATTACCAGCAACCTGCGCCATGTCATGGATGATCAACGCCTGTGAAGAACTTTATCCAGGTTATCGATATTTACGTTGTCAAGATTTCAAAGTTTTAAAGGGCATTACCTTCAATGAAAATCTTGACACTGAATATACTATAGATGTCCAAGAAGTTACTAAAATCGATGGCGACACCATCGAATTCCAAACAAAAATCTTCAGCATCAATGCCAAAGGCAAAACACTGTATCATTTCTCATCCTTCATCAAACTGGTAAGAAAAATCCCAGCAATTCCCATTTATCAATCACTGGATCTCACAGAAGATAATATCATCACCACCACAGGCAAAGACTTTTATCAAAATGGAGATTCCTCATTATTTCATGGCCCAGCCTTTCAGAAAATCACCAGAGTATTAAATGTCAGTCCCACAAAACTCACAGCCGAATGCTTCTGGGAAGAAATCAGCCCCCAACAACAAGGACAGTTTCCTGTCAAATGGCACAATCCTTATACAAATGACATCAGCACCCAATCCTTATGGCTTTGGTTAAGCCATTTTCATCAAGAAGTTTGTTTACCAGGACAGTTAACACACTCCGAACAATTTGCACTTACACCATGCAACGAAGCCTTTTATGTCTCCTGTGAAATCATCAGCAAAACAGATACTGGAGTCAATGCCAACTTCATACTCCACAGCCGAACAGGTGAGATATACTCCCAGATATTAGGAGCAAAAGCAGTTATTTGGCCAATGAAACTACTCAAGCAAAAATAACCCTTACTCACTCCATTCCCAATACAATTCAGACAAGATCCCCCCGCCTGCGACGACCCCCTTTTTAAGGTGGTAAAAGAGAGTTAAAAGCCCCCTTTTTTAAGGGAGGAGGTGGGGGGATATTCGAGAGATTCAAAAGTCAACCGAACCGTATTAACTCCATTCCCCCTCCTCCTCTGCGTCCTCTGCGTCTCTGCGGTTCGTTAATCTTCCTGACAAAATTAAACTAACAGCAGAGAAAATCAAGATATTTTTCCCGAATACCTTAGATCATTGCATCTACCAAAATATTCCTGTAAAAGCAATTAGCGTAAATCGTTAAATCCTTGCCATTTTGGGGAACTGCGTAAATCCTAAAAAGTTCGCCCCAACGAGGATTTCAACAGTGGAAAAAATCGCCATCATCGGGTTATCTTGCCTCTTTCCAGATGCTAACAACCCAGAAGAATTTTGGCAGAATCTAACCGAAGAAAAAGATTCGACATCATCCGTAACAGACACAGAAATGGGAGTAGATCCCGCAGTCTTTTACGAACCTAACAAAGGTCAACCAGAAAAAATCTATTTTCAAAAAGGAGGTTTCATCCGGAACTTTAAGTTTGATGCCAGCGAATACAACTTGCCTACAGCATTTGTACAAAGCTTGGACAACACCTTTAAATGGTCACTTTATGCTGCCAAACAAGCAATTAAGCAAAGTGGTTATTTAGGAAATCAAACTGTACTTTCAAAATGCGGCGTAATTTTAGGGACTCTAGCCTTACCCACCAAATCTTCTAATCAATTGTTTGCACCAATTTATCAGCAAACAATTGAGCCGGCAATTAGCGAACTTTTACAAGACCAAGATTTTCATTTGGCAACTTCAGCAACTGCCTCCCCAGTCGCTCCATCTAATGCCATGATTTCCGGCTTGCCAGCAGCCATTGTTGCTCAAGCGTTTTCTCTGTCTGGGATTCATTTCTGTTTAGATGCTGCCTGTTCGTCATCGTTTTATGCGATTAAGATGGCATCTCATTATCTATGGTCACGAAAAGCTGATGTGATGTTAGCTGGTGCCATCAGTTGTACAGATCCGCTGTTTATCCGGATGTTCTTTTCGGGGATTCAAGGATATCCCGAAAATGGTATTAGTCACCCATTGGATAAGTCATCTAAAGGACTAATTACATCCGAAGGCATTGGGATGGTAATGCTGAAGCGCTATAGTGATGCTGTGAGAGATGGCGATCGCATTCTTGCCACTATTTGCGGCAATGGACTCTCTAATGATGGCAAAGGCAAACACCTACTCAGCCCCAATTCCAAAGGACAAACTCTAGCCTTCGAGCGAGCTTACACTGAAGCCAAACTTAGCCCCCAAGCAATTGACTACATGGAGTGTCACGCAACAGGCACTTCTCTCGGAGATACCACCGAATTAAACTCCATCGATAGCTTTTTTGGCAAACACCAAGCAGCGCCTTTGGTCGGTTCTGTCAAAAGTAATGTCGGTCACTTGCTCGTTGCTGCCGGTATGGTGAGCTTGACGAAGACGGTTTTGAGTATGTCTCATGGCGTGATTCCCGCAACTATTAATATTGCTGAACCTCTCGGTTCTGAGAATAGTGTGATTTCCGCCCAAAACATTGTGAGAACTACCACGCAATGGCCCAGCAAAGGGGCAACTAAACACGCGGCTTTAAGTGCTTTTGGTTTTGGTGGAACGAACTCTCATCTAATTCTTGAACAAGGGGAAGTAGTCTAATGAGTCTTGAACAAGAAAACAGCGGGAAACTGGCAATTGTTGGGATGGATGCGTTTTTTGGTGATTGTAACGGTTTAGATGCCTTTGAACGCAGTATTTACGACGGTAAACAGCATTTTATTCCTCTACCCCCAAAAAGGTGGCATGGCATAGATGAGCAAGAAAACCTACTCAAAGAGTACGGTTTGCCAGAAGGAAAAGCACCTTTGGGGGCTTATGTTACCGATTTTGAAATCGATACCTTAGCTTACAAAATCCCCCCAAATGAAATTGAAAAGCTGAATCCCCAACAGTTGCTACTGCTGAAGGTTGCCGATCGCGCTTTGAAAGATGCCAAAATCTCTGAAGGGGCTAACGTAGCGGTAATTATCGCCGCTGAAACCGAATTTTCTGTTCACCAGTTACAGCAACGCTGGAATTTATCTTGGCAGATTAAAGACGGTTTGAAGTCTGGGTCAATTGCCTTACCAGCAGATAAAATTGCTCAACTGGAAACCATAGTTAAAGACAGTCTTCACGGGCAAGTAGAACCCGGTGAATATCTCAGCTATGTCGCCAACATTATGGCAAGTCGAATTTCGTCCTTGTGGAATTTCACTGGCCCTGCCTTCACCATCAGCGCCGTCGAAACTGCCGCCTTCAAGGCTCTAGAATTGGCACAAATGTTACTGACGACTGGGGAAGTAGATGCAGTTGTCGTTGGTGCCGTCGATTTGGCTGGTGGTGTAGAAAATGTTTTGCTGCGAAACCAATCGGGAACCATTAACACTGGTATTAATACCTTAAGCTATGACCAAAAAGCCAACGGCTGGATCGTTGGCGAAGGTGCCGGTGCTGTTGTTCTCAAGCGTCACGAAACTGCTTTAGAAAATAGCGATCGCATCTATGCAATTATTGATGCCGTTAACATTGGTCAAGCTCATTCTGTAGCTGCCGATGCAGCAACTATTAGCCAAGTCTGCAATCAAGCTTTCGAGATGGCAGGCATTCAACCCGCAGATGTAAACTATGTGGAGGTTTGCGGTAGTGGAATTCCCCAAGAAGACGAAGCCGAAATCACCGGCTTACTCCAAGCTTATCCCCCCGTCGGTGACGGTTTACATTGTGCAATTGGCAGCGTCAAAGCGAATATTGGCCATACTTACGTTGCTTCAGGAATTGCTAGTTTAATCAAAACGGCTCTCTGTCTCCATTACAGATACATTCCCGCCACTCCCAACTGGTCAGGGGTCAAAAAACCCCAAGTCTGGGAGGGTAGCCCCTTCTACGTAGCTACAGAATCAAGACCTTGGTTTGTCAAAGATGGTATTTGCCGAATAGCGGCAATTAATAGCCTAGGTTGTGATGGCACTTATGCCCATTTAATCTTGTCGGAAGAACCCAGCCAAGAAGAACGCAGCAGCAAGTATTTGCAGCAAATGCCCTTTTATCTTTTCCCCTTGGCAGGTGACAGCAGCACAAATATCTTAGAGGTGCTGAACAATCTTCAACAAACGATTGAAAACAGTTCCTCTTTATCCAACAGCGCTAGCCAGACTTATGCTACCTATCAGCAGCATTCTCAGGCAAAGTATGTTTTAGCCATCACCGGACGTAACAAAAAAGAAATCCTCAAACAAATCGAATCTGCTCACAAAGGCGTAAATGATGCCTTTGAGAAAGGTACAGATTGGCAAACGCCCCTTGGTAGTTACTTTACCGCCAAACCATTGGGTAAAGAAGGAGCAACTGCTTATGTGTATCCAGCGGCTGTAAATTCTTACGTCGGCATCGGTCGCAGCGTGTTCCGCTTATTCCCCAAAGTCTTTGAGGATTTGAAAAGCAACAATCTCTACAACCGTGCTGCCGATGTTGAGAAGCTAGTCTACCCCAGAAGCTTGCCGAAATTATCTACCCGGCAACTGGAAACTCTCGAAAAGCGATTGTTAGATGATTCCCTGGCAATGTTTGAGAGTGAAATCGCCTTTGCCAGATACATGACAGCAATTTTCCGCGATGAGTTTCAAGTTAAGCCCCAGTATGTTTTTGGCTATAGCTTGGGTGAAACTAGCATGATGGTTGCCCAAGGCGTTTGGAGCGATTTTGAGGGTGGAAGTAACACTTTAAACTCATCTCCGCTGTTTGGAGACAAGTTATCTGGCCCGAAAAACGCCGTGCGTGAGTATTGGGGATTACCCACTTCCACAGATTCAGAAGATAAGAGCTTCTGGAATACCTATGTTCTCATGGCCACACCTGCCCAGGTGAGAGAATGTCTCAAACAAGAAAATCATGTTTATTTGACCCAGATTAATACACCAGAAGAAGTATTAATTGCTGGTGATGATGCAGCATGTCAGAGAGTGATTAAAACCCTTGGCTGTAATGCGTTTGCGGCGCCTTTCGACCATGCAATTCATGCAGAGGCGATGCGATCGCAATATGGCGAAATCAAAAAGGTAAACACCTTACCCACCCAAGACATCCCCGGTATAGTGTTTTACTCCGCCGCTGATTATCAACCGATTAATTTGGATAGCGATGCGATCGCTCACAATATTGCCAAAGGACTGTGCCAACAACTAGATTTTCCCCAATTAGTTAATCGCATCTACGACGATGGTGCCAAAATCTTTATCGAAGCTGGTGCTGGTGGTGTTTGTTCTCGATGGATTGATAAAATTCTCGCCAACAAAGAACACATCACCGTATCTCTAAATCGCCGAGGTATGGATGACCATACATCACTCGTCAAAGCACTAGCAAAACTCCTCAGCCATCGAGTGTCTTTAGATTTATCACCGCTGTATTCTCTTGCATCTGATACTGCCAATCAAACTAAATTAACACTGAGAAAAATTACCTTGGGCGGCAACTCAATTACCACTTCTATCTTAAGTGAAGATAACCGACAAATTTTCCTCAGTGACCGTGGACAACAACAGCATCAAAGCATAGCTAAATACCGAGAATCTAAAATCATTAATTCCCTAAAGGGAAACAGCGAAATTTCCCTTAGTGCAATTAATTCTCGCCCCATACCGCCATCCAATCCCCAGCCAGAAAAAGTCGAAATGAAAACTATCATGGATAACGGTTTTGAACTTAGAGAACAACTACAATCTTCAGAGTTAACCGCCACGAAACAGCAAATTCCCCAACTCGTCCTCACACAGGAACCTGGTAATACAATTACCATGCCCGATTTAAATACATCTCAGTATCAAAAGCTGAATGCTAACAATTCAAAAATGACTAAAGCACATACTAGCTTTTTACAAGCTAGACAGGATTTTAGTAAACAAATGAGCGAAATTATTCAATTGCAATTAACTTGCGCCCAAAACTTGCTCAACGAAAAATCCTGATTTCACCCCAACTTTTTCTCCTTTCCCCGTCCTCTTCCCTCGTTCCCAGTCGTTTCCCTCGTTCCCAGTCTCCGACTGGGAATGCATCCTCAGAGGTTCTACCTCCTATTTATTCCTCCTTTCCTCGTTCCCAGCCTCTGACTGGGAATGCATTCCCAGGGGCTTCCGCCTCCTTGCCTCCTATTTAATAACTTGAGGGATAACTACCGTGACAACCGTAGATACGGTACGCAGCAAACATGATAATGGTCTTGGTTTTTTCGCCTGGTTTCACAATCAAAACCAAGTATGGAAAGGTTCATTAGATTGCATATCTTTTGAGCGAAATGCCATCAAAGATAAATTCCTAGCATTAGATAAACCTTGTTACATCGTTAAAGTTGCCGATAAAATTGGTGTTACTAATGATGGGTATTTATCCAATACTGATAACAGTACAACAACCCAAGTAGAGCTACTATTATCTATTCCTCCAGTACGCAGCCAACAGTTAGGTGATCCAACTTTTCTCTCCTCTCATGGCGTGAAATATGCCTATGTAACTGGGGCAATGGCTGGCGGTATCGCTTCCGAAGAAATGGTAATTGCACTCGGAAAAGAGAAAATATTAAGTTCTTTTGGTGCAGGCGGTTTAAGTCCAGATCGTTTGGAAACAGCCATTAACCGCATTCAACAGGCTTTACCTCATGGCCCTTATGCTTTCAATTTAATTCACAGTCCTAGTGAACCGGCAATTGAACGCCGCGCAGTAGATTTATACCTCAAATATGAGGTGAAAACGGTAGAAGCTTCTGCCTTTCTAGACTTAACCCCTAATATTGTTTATTATCGGGCAGTTGGACTGAGTTTGAATGCTGCTAATCAAATTGAAATAAAAAATAAAGTCATTGCCAAAATTTCTCGCAGAGAAGTTGCCACTAAATTTCTACAACCAGCACCAGCAAGAATTCTTAAAGAACTTGTTGAGCAAGGACTAATTAGTGAGTTACAAGCAACTCTCGCAGCCAAAGTACCGATGGCTGATGATATTACCGTCGAAGCTGATTCTGGTGGTCATACAGATAACCGTCCCTTGGTTTGTTTGTTACCTTCTATCATTAGCTTGCGAGATGAAATTCAAGCGCAATATCATTACGCAAAACTCATTAGAGTAGGTGCTGCTGGTGGAATTGGGACACCACAATCAGCCTTAGCTGCCTTTATGATGGGTGCTGCTTATGTGATGACAGGCTCAATAAATCAGTCTTGCATTGAAGCTGGTAGCTCAGAACACACCAAGAAGTTACTAGCTCAAGCCGAAATGGCCGATATGATGATGGCTCCAGCGGCAGATATGTTTGAAATGGGCGTGAAGCTGCAAGTCCTCAAACGCGGCACAATGTTCCCCATGCGAGCGCAGAAACTATTTGAACTCTACCGCAGCTATGACTCAATTGAAGACATTCCTCTGCCAGAAAGAGAGAAATTAGAAAAACAAGTTTTTCGCAAAACTATTGCCGAAGTATGGGAAGGAAGCGCAGCTTATTTATCTCAAAGAAATCCTGAGAAATTGGGCAAGGCAGTCAATAATCCCAAACTGAAAATGGCTGTGATTTTCCGCTGGTATTTAGGATTGTCTTCTCGTTGGTCTCTCACTGGCGAAAAAGGACGAGAAGCCGATTATCAAATTTGGTGTGGCCCGGCAATGGGAAGCTTCAACGACTGGGTTCGAGGTTCCTACTTATCTGAACCAAATAATCGTCGGGTAGTGGATGTTGCCGACCAAATTATGACAGGTGCAGCATTTTTATACCGCATCCAAAGTTTAAAAATTCAAGGGCTGCAAATATCTGATTATTACAGTCAGTTTCAACCAGTTCATGCTAAATAGGAGATGTACAAATGACTTTTAAACAGTCTTATACCGCCGAAGATATTCAAGTATGGTTAGTGTCTAATTTGGCTGAGTTAATCGGAGTTACAACCGATGAAATAGATGTTAAAGAACATTTAGAAAACTACGGTTTAGATTCAGCCCAAGCAATGATTTTGGTGAGTAAGTTGGAGAAATTGCTGGGATTTCAACCATCCCCGCTCCTCCTCTGGCACTACCCAAATATTGAAGCCCTTTCTCAGCGTTTAGCAGAAGAATTGCCAGCCGATTCTCTCCTTCAAGATACAGTTTCTCCTGCCAAGACTGCCACCCCTTTCTTAGATTTGGCTGCGGAAGTTATTCTTGACTCCACTATCCAACCTGATATTGCATCTTATGTGGCTGTAGATGAACCTAAACACATTTTCTTAACTGGAGGAACAGGCTATTTAGGTGCTTTTGTTATCCAGGAATTATTACAAAAAACCCAGGCAGATATCTATTGCTTAGTGCGTGCTGATCATGCCGCTGAAGGCAAAATTAAACTGCAAAAAAACCTGGAAACTTATGCCCTTTGGGATGAGCAGTTTAATTCGAGAATTATCCCAATTGTTGGTGATTTATCTCAGCCACTGTTGGGAATTGGCGCTGAACAGTTTCAATTACTTGCTGCCAATATTGATACTATCTACCATAGTGCTGCTTTGCTGAATTATGTTTATCCCTATTCAGCACTGAAAGCAGCCAATGTTCTGGGAACTCAAGAAGTTTTACGCTTGGCTTGTCGTGTCAAAGTCAAACCTGTACATTACGTTTCTAGTGTCGCTGTTTTTGAATCACCTGCTTATGCTGGCAAGCTTGTCCAAGAACAAGATGATTTCAATCATTGGGAAGGGATTTTTCTTGGTTATTCTCAGACTAAATGGGTAGCAGAAAAGTTAGTTAAGATTGCTCGTGACCGAGGACTTCCTGTCACAATCTATAGACCACCATTAATTTCAGGTGATAGCAAAACAGGTATTTGTAATACACATGACTTTATTAATTTAATGGTCAAAGGCTGTCTACAAATGGGAGCTTTTCCTGATGTGGATTATATGTTGGATATGTCTCCTGTAGACTATGTCAGCAAAGCTGTTGTTTATCTATCCCAGCAGAAATCATCTATTGGTAAGGCTTTTCATTTACAACATCCCCAACCTGTTCCCTTGAGCGCTTTAATTGACTGGATACGCTCTTTTGGTTTTTCAATTGAGATGATTCCATATCAACAATGGCAAGAAAAGTTAATCAATGATGTCTCTTCTGTAGATAATCCTTTATACACACTGAGACCATTTTTACTAGAGCGTTGGTCTGACGAACAACTGACTATTCCAGATTTGTATCTGCAAGCTAGAAGACCTCATATTAGTTGCCAAGATACTCTACATGCACTCGCAGGTAGTTCTATTGTCTGTCCACCGATTGACTCCCAATTGTTGATCACTTATACCTCCTACTTGGTTCAAACTGGCTTCCTGAATATGGCCCAGTTATAACGCCAATTTCTGAGTAAGAATGAAGAGAGAACTATGTTCTTCATTCTTTCTTCAGAATTTAGCACTAATTAAGCAGAGATAATTAGAATTAGATGGAAAATTAAAATTTTGTTCGTAGTGAGCGATTTATCGCTCAGTTTAAATTATTTTAAGGACTGAAGTCCTTACTACGAACTTTTTTAATCCTTGAAAATGGGAACGACTTCAGACTTTTCTGGTAGTTCAAATATGACAGTTACTTGATTGTAGGCAACTGAAAACCACGCTCAGATCCAGGATAGCTTCATCAAGTTGAATTCACCAAGTTTCTGATATGAACACAACACAACAAATTCAGTATAAACAAACTGTTCTGATTACTGGGGCAGCTAGTGGAATCGGCTATGAATTAGCGTGTATTTTCGCCCATGATGGTTACAATCTTGTATTAGTCGATAGAAATGGGTTAAAACTCTCAGAAATAGCGGCGCAGTTCCAAGAAGAATTGGAAATTTCTGTGAGAGTTATTGTCAAGGATCTATCGATTTCTACATCTCCTGAAGAAATATTCACAGAACTTCAGCAAGCGAGTATCAAGGTTGATGTGCTAGTGAATAATGCTGGATTTGGTACTTATGGGTTATTTAATGAAACAAACCTGGCTATTGAACTGGAGATGATCCAGGTAAATTTGGTCTGTCTCACCCATTTAACCAAGTTATTTTTGAAGGAAATGGTCAAGCAAGGCCAGGGAAAAATATTAAATGTTTCCTCGGCGGCGGCTTTTCAACCAGGCCCTTTGATGGCGGTTTATTTTGCTACTAAGGCTTATATCTTATCTTTTTCAGAAGCGATCGCTAATGAGTTAGAAGGTACTGGTGTCAGTGTGACAGTTCTTTGCCCTGGTTCCACAGCATCGGCTTTTCATGAAAGAACGGGAATGGCAGACTCTAAGTTGCTTAAGGGGAAGAAGATGATGGATGCCCAAACAGTTGCCCAGATTGGTTATCAGGCTTTAATGAAAGGCAAAACTGTTGTCGTTCCTGGTTTGCTAAATCGACTACTGGCCAAAAGCGTCAGGTTTGTACCCAGAAAGCTGGTGACAAGAATTGTGAGAACGATGCAGGAAGATAATTAACCCTCATTGGTTCGGCAGATAATGCCAGCACTGGAAACGCCAAGCATCACCCGCTACGACAACAGCCGCCAAATAGTTGCTAGCAGGTACTAACTCCAGGAGACTCCAGTCTTGATCTATCAGTAACTTAGCTGGTTCTGTGGGCGTCAGGGATACCTCAATTTGCTCTAGTTGCGCTATTCCGTCTCCGGTTGCTTTTAAATAGGCTTCCTTGCAAGTCCAGTACCGAAAAAATACCTCTGGTTGGAGGTTTGCAGTTAGCGCGTGCAATAAATCATATTCTCTCGGTAAAAAGAACCGCTTGGCAAGGCTTTCTATGTCAGAAACCGGGCGAATGTATTCTATATCTACACCAATTTGGCCGCAACTCACCCCACACAAACCCAAGTTTTCAGAGTGAGACAAGTTAAAAAACAGTCCACTATTAGCAAATATCTCTGCTAACATCGGCTTACCACGGGGTTGATAATCAAACTGCACTTTTGCCGGCTCGATACCCAAATAGCGCCCTAATATCGCTCTGAGGCTACCGCGACCAGCGATAAACCGCTGCCGATGTTTGGGAAAATAGAAACGATCAGCCCGTGCTATTTCATCGCTGGAAAGGGTTTGAGCAAAAGATTGTAGTTGTGCTTCTGGTTGCTCTAGGTTTATTTGCCAGACATGCACATCATTTGGCGATAAAGTTAAATCTGTCGGTGGGGGCAGCCAGAGATAATTAGAAGCAGTCATGCCAATGCCAGGATTTTAGATTTAGAATTGGGAAGATTCAATTAACCAGTGATATCCTTTCTACCTTTTCTCTTTGCTTTTCCTCCAGCCACTGTAAAACGCGATTCCATGCCCACCAGGGATCAGGGTCTTGAGCTTGGCGCTGGCATTGTTTGCTACTCAAATAGCCAAGGTGACCGCCATGACGAGTCAGCAACAAATCTATCAACGGATTGCTAGCACAGCCAGCTTCTAATTCGGGTATGATAGCTGGGTGAAAAAATGGGTCATCGGCAGCATAAACAATTAAGGTCGGTTTAGAAAGCTGGGGTAACAACTGTAAAGCACTGCTGGCTTCATAATACGCTTCCACAGTGGGAAAACCCAAGCGCTGAATTACCAGTTCCTCGTCAAATCCCCAAATGCTGTTCGCCCGTTCAATCGCTGCTGGATCAAGGCTACCAGGATGAGCATCATGTATTTTCCAGGCGAGTTTTTTCAAATTTTTGGCGATCGCGGCTTCAAAATATTTGCCAATCGGTTGTTTGACTAAATAAGTTAGCGATCGCAAAGAATCCAAACTCGGACAAATTACCGCCCCACCCGCAATGTCACTGTCTTTTAGTCCTAAGTACTCATTCCCCTTCATCAAATCCGCCGCAATTTTCAGCCCCCAGAGCGCCAATTGTCCCCCCAATGAAAACCCTGTAAACCAAAATTTCTTCGGACATCCCATATTTGCCGCCGCCGCCGCAATATGCACAAAATCTTCCCCCTCATACAAGCCATCGGAGGTCAATGTCGGCGACAACTCGGCAGTTCTGCCGTGGGCACGCCAATCAAATAACACCACGGCGTATCCTTGAGCGTAAGCTTTACGTCCCAGCAGTCGCAAAGACCAACCTTCTTCTAAATCGCCTGTAATGCCATAAGTAGCCACAATTGTGCTATGAGCATTTTCCGGTATGGCAACCCAGCCAAAGATAGGCACACCTTGCCCACCCATAAAGATCATTTTGTGGTAAGGCGGCTCTGGATGTAGAGTGGTATTCTGCCAATTACGTTCTCCCCACAAAGCAGTGTACACAGTCAAAGCTACACCGTTTTGCAGCAACTGCGGCGGTTTATAGGCTGGATAATGCTTCATAGATGGAATTTCGAGTGATTTGGTCTTGATTTGACGATTCTTTAATCTTAATATTTATGTAAGATTTAAAATCTTTTTTATAATCAGGACAGCAATCTTTGTATCTATCAAAGGTTCTTAATTATCCTTAAATAAGTAGCCATAATTTTTTAAGAATGCCGAGGATTCTTGTCATAGACGATGACCCAGCGATTTCAGAACTCGTTGCTGTCAATCTAGAGATGGCTGGCTATGATGTTAGCCAAGCCGAAGACGGCATCAAAGGTCAAGCGCTGGCCCTCCAGCTACAACCAGACCTGATCATGCTCGATCTGATGTTGCCCAGGGTAGACGGCTTTACCGTCTGCCAACGCCTGCGTCGGGATGAGCGCACCGCTGAGATCCCCGTCTTAATGCTGACGGCTTTAAGCCAAACTCAGAATAAAGTCGAAGGGTTTAACGCCGGCGCAGATGACTACCTCACCAAGCCCTTTGAAGTCGAAGAAATGCTAGCGCGGGTAAGGGCCCTTTTGCGACGTACTGACCGCATTCCCCAAGCTGCAAAGCACAGTGAAATTCTCAACTATGGGCCTCTTACCCTCGTTCCTGAAAGATTTGAGGCGATATGGTTCAATGAGACCGTAAAACTGACTCACTTGGAATTTGAGCTGCTTCACTGTTTGCTTCAACGCCACGGACAAACAGTTTCCCCCAGCGAAATTCTCAGAGAAGTCTGGGGCTACGATCCTGATGATGACATCGAAACAATTCGGGTGCATATCCGCCATTTGCGAACCAAGCTGGAACCAGATCCCCGCCACCCTCGCTATATCAAGACGGTATATGGTGCGGGATACTGTCTAGAGTTACCCAGTGTACAGTCAGCAATTGAGGGGGTTATCACAACAGTGGTTGAGTAAAATATTACTCAATTCCCTTAGCTAATAGATTAATTGGCACTCCTTGCCGTCACAATTCAGGGAGTGCCAATCTATTTTGGATTTTGGATTTCACAAAACTGTGTAGCTTGGGTTGAGACACGAAACCCAACACAGCTTCGTTGTTGGTGTTTGATTTCACTCGGTTCAACCCAAGCTACTAGTCAGACTAAATATCTCGAAGCTTTACTTGGTCGTAAAGTAGAGGATGAGAAAAGATAGAAAGAGCGTAATAGTCATCCTACTTATCAGTCGTTATGGCAAAACTCAGTCAAAAGGTTAAATTAGTTACAAGAATGTTAATAACAATATTGCAATAACTCGCGTATGTCTCGCCACAAAGTACAAAAGTCATCTTTTGGGAACAATGCGGCTCCCAAGAAAAGCAGTTCTTTGAACCAAGCAAGCTCTTGGACAAACCCTTATCAACAAAGAAATGCCAAAGCCTCACAACAGCCAATAAATACTGTCAAGCCACCAACAGCAGAGGAATGGCTCAAAGATAACATCATGCTCAGAGCCATAGAAACAAGGCTTGCTCAACTTCAGAGACAGCAGCTAGAAGAGAATCCTGGCACTGAACCACAGCAGCCAGTTGAAAATGTACAGATGAAGTGTGCCGCGTGTGAATCACAAGAAACTGAAAAGGAACAGAATAATGGTTTTGAAGACTTGCAGCTTAAAGAAGATGGGACAAGGACTTCAGCATCAATGCAACAGATAGGTACAACAGGGTTTGATGGTTCGGCTACAAAACTACCTCATCTCAATCAAGTTCAGCAGCACGATATCCAGAGTCAAGAGCAAGAAGCAATCCAATTTGCCCGTATGCTTGACCCAAATGGTCAGGAATGCCAGGAACTTTTGCAAACCATTCGTAATGTTATTAGCGATATTCAGAAGCGAATAGGAGAACTACATGAAAACAGTGGAAACTTGCCTGAAACTCATCCTGACGATGACAAGCAACCAAGGTTAAGCAAGCGAGGGCATAGGGGAATCATAAATAGACTTAAGAAGACCTTAGCCAAACATAAGGCAGTATATGCATCCAAATGCGGTCAACTTCCCGATGATATCAGAGAATCAGAAGATCCACACAATAATTGGTTTCAATTACCCGATATCCAATGGCCTAATCCTCTAGAATGGATTCTACCTTTACCTTCGTTAGACCCATTTCCTAGACATGGATATTAAATAGAAAGCAATGTGCAACTTTATTCCTTGGTTGCTAATGTGGAAAGAAAAATTATGAATTCAGAAGTAATAACAGAAACAATTAATAAAGCAATAGCATCTAGTGATGCTAAACTCTTGAGGGAATGCTTTTTTTCTATAAAAAGCACCTTATCAGATGTTGAGATTTTTGCAGAATATTTTGATTTTCTTTCTGGGTTACTCAATCAAGATAAATTCTTAGAATTAGGAGGAGGATGGTATTTCCTCATGCTCTTAGGAACAGTTATGTTCAATCTATCAACTTCTGAAAAACAGAGCTTATTGCCAAGTTTACAACTGGCTCACGAAGCATTTGATAATATCAATCCACAGATTATTGAAGAAGCTATTGAACAAGCTATGGCTGTGGGTGAAGAAATGCAGATGGAAGAATGTGCCGATGCTATATCAGGTAATATGTCGATGAAAAACTATTTTCCCGAATATTTTTTTGATCTGATTATTGATTTACTCAAGCAACAAAAGTTTTTAGTTTCCCAAGGCTCATCGCATTTTCTTACAGTGTTAGAATTTAACTTTCGACTTTTATCTGATGTTCAAAAAGATAGTCTGCTCCCACTGCTGGAGACTGCATATCCATCTTTTACTGATTGGATGTCTTGGTTTGTGATTTCTGAACTGTTAGGACAATATTTTGCTGATGAACGAGCATTTGAAATTTTATGTAGACTAAAAAATGTAGCAGCAGAACAACCACGTTCTCTTGTACCCCATGGTTTTGAGCATATTGTTAGAGATTCTGGCAATGAAGCTTTAGCTAAAAAGGCATACGCTGAACTCTTAGAAATGAAAAGTGATGTTTCACCACAAGTCAGAGATGAAGTTGAAACATCACTCAAGCAGATAGATAATAAATAAATTATCATGGGCCATGCCTAGCATAACTTGTCTAGCTTCCTACCTTGATTTTCTTATTTCATTGCTGTGCTTTACGACATAATCAATAAAATGTCTACCAAAATCAGCTTCATCGTTTGTTTTGGGTTTCACTCGTTTCAACCCAAGTACACTGTGATCACAATTTATGTATCTGACTAGCGGTAATAACCTGCTCAACCGTTATATTTAATTCTGTAAAAGTAGGAGAAATTATTCTGTCTTCTCCTGTAAATGCTTGTATTTGATATTGCCCATCAACCAACTGATAAACAAAAATCGTAGGTAATTTGGGATTTCCTAGATAATTTCTAGAGGCAATAGCTAAATAATCCACAATCCAATACTCTTTAATTCCCAAACGTTGATATTCATCTAGTTTGTCTATGTAATCATCTTCCCAGTTAGTTGATGTTACTTCTACAGCTAGTTGAATTGGTTCAATAACAGCGCCGTAAGTTGTAACATTGGCGTTCCATAAAGATGCACTTACTACGCTGACATCTGGGTTTCTCCCTCGTTCTTCCCCATTAGCAGCAACAGTTCTGATGACTATATCTTTATCTACAATATAGTCAAGTTCTAAACGCTCACTTTCTCTGTCAAAAGATTTAACAAGATATCTGGCTATATTTTTATGCGCCCTAATTGCTTCCGCTTTGACAATATCCCCATTCACCAATTCGTAGATACCATCATCAGGATGGTGTACTAGAAATTCTTCAAAAGTTAGTTTTTTCAGGGTGATGCTAGTCATAGTAACCTCCTATTCCCATTCTAGAACATCCTCTAAGAGTGTTCCAACTTTCAAAATATCCCCAATATTCTGTAGAACAGGCGTCTCGCCTGTTGAGGGACTGTTGAGGGACTGTTGAGGGACAGGCGAGACGCCTGTCCTACGGGATAATTTATTTTTTTTGCTCACTCTAAAATGAAAAATAAGAAAATAACTAAGTGGATTAAATATATTTGATGTTATTTAACTGAAGAAAGTAATTCACAATTATTATGAATTACTTCCTCTCTTGGAGCATACTCGCAAACCTGAGACAATTGCTTAGGGTGCGAGGGCGTTACCGCGAATTAAGCTACCAATGGTTTTGGCAGTAATTTTTAGTTGGGTGATGGGATTGGCTGGAACCACAGTTTTATACAGATAACTATCAAATGTTAGTTTCTGTACATCCATGTCACCGCACATTTCTACAAAGGCTTCGCGGGTGGCGTCGGAACGATAAAAGACACTTTGCAAAATGTCTAGCACCTTGTAGGTGAGACCATATTTTTTATCCCAACGCTTCAGGTAAATCTTAAGATCGCCTTCTGAGGGAATACGGGCGCCGCTGTTGGATGCTTCCACAATGGTTTCGGCACACATCCGCCCAGATTTAGCTGCAAAGTAGATACCTTCACCGGAAGATTTGGTAACATAACCAGCAGCATCACCCACTAAAGCGATGCGACCGACAACGCGCCGGGGGCGGGGATGTTCGGGGATGGGGTGAGCTTCTACTTTGATAATTTGACCGCCTGCTAGTTTCTCAGAAGCACGGGCGCGAATACCAGCTTGTAGTTGTTTGATGCTGGCTTTGTTAACGTGCATTGTGCCAGTACCGACGGCTACGTGGTCATATTTGGGGAAAACCCAAGCGTAGAAGTCGGTGGAAACGTCATCGCCAACGTACATTTCGGCGAGGTCGTTGTAATAGTCCATTTTGTCTTGGGGTAGGCGAATCCGCTCTTGAAAAGCGATCGCATAATTGTAATCCCCAGCATCCATTTCTTTAGCAATGCGGGAATTAGCCCCATCCGCCCCAATTACTAAATCTACTTTCAGGGTTTTGGCAATCCCTTGAGCGCCACTTTCTGTATGGTCTACGTAATGGATGGTGTAGGGGTCAGTATTGTTGGTGGGTATATCGAGTTTATGAACGGTAGCATTTATTAAAATTGCACCTAGTTTTGCCGCTCGATCCCGCAGGAATCCATCTAGGACTTCCCGGCGACACATTCCTATATATTCATCTTGATTAATCAGATTGATATCAACCTCACGATTTGAGGGTGAAATCATTTTCATCTTCCGCACTCGACGGTCGATAATCTCTGGTGGTAGGTCAAATTCACTCACCATACACAGAGGAATCGCCCCCCCACAGGGTTTAGCGTTATCTAGCTTCCGTTCAATCAGGTAAGTTTCAATTCCAGCTTTTGCCAGTGTTTCAGCGGCAGATGAACCAGCTGGGCCTGAGCCAACAACAGCAACCCGTAGTGTCAAAGGTTTTCTCCCAATCTTCACATTTACCGAAAGCATCGTATCACGGACTTTTGGCTGATTTCTCGCTTAACCTTAGGGTTTTGATAGAAATGCAATATTCCTTAATATTGCGATACAAATATCAGCCTCTAGAGACGATTAAATTTTAGAAAAAAATAATATTTAATCGCAACGAAATCTGCATTTATAGATTGTTGTTATCTGAATGATAGACTCGCACATCGCAGAAAAAAAATGCAAATTTCTTTGTTCGATTCTTTTACTAGACAAATCAGCACCGCTGCAATTACTGGATATCAAAAGCATATTTCGCCTCACAAAGGCTTTGTTTGCGCTCATCGAGTCTTATATGGTGGGGAATCTTGCTCTCAATACATCAAAAGAGCGATCGCACAAGATGGCTTAAAAATAGCGTTTATCAAGTCACGGGAACGGTTCCAAGCTTGTAAGCAAGCTAATCAAATTTTGCACTCCCAAATCGAGAACCCAGAACCGACAGAGGAAGAAGAAGAGGAAAAACAAAACCCACCAGCTAAGGCTGCTCAAAGGTTTTCATTCGTGGGTAATGACATTTCTTTCTGCCCTGACTGCGCCGATTTAAGCTGTAGTTGTGCCGAACTTGTCAGCATGACTCCTGATTGCGGTGCCCTCGATTTTGGGGCGGCTGATTGTAGTGGTGCTGATTGCAGTGGTGCTGATTGTAGTGGTCTCGATTGCGGGGGCTGTAGTTGGTAACTTTTCTGTAATTTAATTAATTCAAAAGCCAGTATGTATGATATATATAAAACACCTTAATCCTAGCAACGAACCGTAGATTAATCGCAGAGGTATAGCATCAGTGGGCATAGTAGTTGAGAATATATCCAAGAAATTTGGCAGTTTCCAAGCAGTTGATCAGGTTAATTTGGAAATTCAGAGTGGTTCACTGGTTGCTTTGCTGGGTCCTTCGGGGTCTGGTAAATCTACCTTGCTGCGGTTAATTGCCGGTTTAGAAATGCCAGATAGCGGCAAAATCTTGCTGACTGGGAAAGATGCCACAAATCAAAGTGTGCAAGAACGGAAGATTGGGTTTGTGTTTCAGCACTATGCCCTATTTAAGCATTTGACTGTGCGGCAAAATATTGCTTTTGGTTTAGAAATTCGCAAAACACTACCCAAGAAGGTTAAAGGACGGGTAGACCAGTTGCTAGAATTGGTGCAACTGAGTGGATTAGGCGATCGCTATCCATCACAACTTTCTGGTGGTCAAAGACAACGGGTAGCTTTAGCCAGAGCGCTGGCTGTAGAACCCGATGTATTATTGCTAGATGAACCTTTCGGGGCACTTGATGCCAAAGTCCGCAAAGATTTACGGGCATGGTTACGCCGCTTGCATGATGAAGTTCACGTTACCACTGTTTTTGTCACCCACGACCAAGAAGAAGCGATGGAAGTTTCAGATGAAGTTGTGGTGATGAATAAAGGACGGGTGGAACAGATAGGAACACCAGCGGATATTTATGATAATCCCGCTACAGCTTTTGTCATGAGTTTCATTGGCCCGGTGAATGTTTTGCCCAGTTCTTCCAAGATTTTCCAAAGCAGCGGTTTTAATACACCAAACCCAGAAGTGTTTTTGCGTCCCCAAGATGTGATTGTCGAGAAAATTGCTAATGGGACAACAGCACCTGCAACAGTCAGCCGAGTCATTCATTTGGGTTGGGAAATTCAAGTAGAATTAAGATTAGATGATGGGCAAACCGTAACAGCGCATTTAACTCGCGATCGCTTTGATCAGTTAGAGTTAGAACCACAGCAGCGCGTCTATGTCAAGCCAAAAGATGCCAAATCTTTCCCGTTATATTATTCAATTTAAACCACCTCGCCCCCAACCCCAGGGCCAACGCATCTACAGTAGAGGAATTCTTTAATAGCAAGGGTTTGGGCGTTTCTTTAATCAGGCTATTTTTTCATCAAGATTTTTATCCAGAAAGCATTTCAGAAATTACGTGCCTTTGCCCTGTTGGGGAGTGCACCTAGAGTAGGTGATGTCATCGCCAAATCTCACACAAACTAGAGAAAGTCAGTTGCAGCCACCCGCTTGGGTGGTTTTTTTTATAAGCGTCATATATTAATGTACTTAATTTAAATATCTAGGACTTACGCATTGACAGACAAGCCAAAATAACGGGTATAGTTTTCAAGGCTTCTAACTAGATTATTCAATGGGATTTTTGCGATTGCAACCAATCAAGGGTGATTGACAAAAGCCTGAAACAACGTATTTACGTTGATACACAAGATTGTTATTTTGTACAGTGCGTAAGTCCTAATATCAAGCTTTTTTTACTTTCCTCAGAGAAAAATATAACAAAATAAATAGGGGATATACTGATTAACAAAATGACAAAAATCTTTCCTACCTTTAAGTAAAAAGCTAGGCAAGATATGGACTACAAAAGGGTGCAAAAAAACAGTTTCGGAAATCCCGTTTCCCAAAAAGAGTCTAGAGAGTCAAATCAAACCACACTCTTTTGGTATCCAGCCTGAATCAGCTTCTACTTAAAGATTTAAGAAAATGTATAACAGGCAACACAGAACTTCCAGAAAATCAAATTCTCAGAACACACCAGCACCAAATCGGTTCGCACCGCGTGGCTTTGGTGTTCTGCCCAAAACCGAAGAAGTAACGCCTCAACAAGACCAAACGCCAGAAGAACAGACTCAAAAGGAAGAGGCACAGCAGTATCAAAGTGGTTTTCTAGATGGCTTAAAACTTACGCCCCGCCCATCCCCAGCTAGAACACCAAGAATTCAGATGAAGTTGACCCTAGGTCAGCCTGGGGATATGTATCAGCAAGAAACAGTCCCATCAAACCCGATTGCTATCCAGCCTCAAGCCAACACGGATTTATCCCCAGAACAAAATCCAACGTTAGAGCCATTCGAGAAAGTTGAGGAAGTAGCGACTGAGGCTGTTGAAATCCAGCGTCTGAGTGAGTTAGGGGATAATGGTGATGATGATGCCAACTCGCCGAATGGAGGAACTGTTCAACGTGCCTGCTCAGAATGCGAGACAGAAAAATCACTCCTCTCCTCCAGACTCACCATAGGCTCGACCGGAGATAAATACGAGCAAGAGACAGACTCGATGGCAGAACGGGTGATGTCAATGGACACACCAACGACTAAAGAGCAAATAATTCAGCGCCAGGGTGAGGAACAAGAGCAACCCCAACAGCGACAGCCTTTATCGGCATCCATCACCCCACTCGTTCAACGCTTGTCAGAACTCGTTCAGCGGATGGCTGAAGTCAAAGCATCAACTAAAGAAACTCTAGTAAATTCCAACAAGGAACCACTCTTTACCTCTAAACAAGATCATCTAGAGTCTACACAACTGCCCTTGCTCCAGCCAAAACACATTAACCAGGTGAATGCCCTTCCAGGTAATAAAGCTAAATATTTAGACAACCACTCTCATAAAGAGACATCAACTGCCCAAGAGCAACCAATTCAACGCCTGACTGACAAAACGCTTCAAAGGTCAGGAAACAGTGATACAACCTCGGCAACTCCCAGCTTAGAGAATCGTTTGGGGAGTCAAACAGGTGGGGGAATTCCGGAGATACAAGGCAAAGACCCCCTGGAGCCAAAGATCCTCCCAGGCGAAACCCTGGAAATTGCCTTGAATAAAAACCTATTCAAGCCACACCATCAGAAATCAGCAGCATTTATCACTCCACTCATCCAACGCTCACCTGAAGAAGAAGCTGAAACTGCATCAGGTAAAAATACAACTGAAGGCAGTTCTTCTGTGGCGAATTCTCTGGTGAATACAGACAAAGTCACTCCCAACGGATTTACTCCTGCTGAAACTAATTCAAATACATCGGGAGTACCGTCTGAAGGAAATTCAGATCCCAATAATATCAGCACTTCTCAATCCAAGTCTGGAGATTCTACTAAAAGCAATAGTTTGCAACCACCTAGCGAAAATGGTATGGGGCAGGAGATAGCAGTCCCAATACAAAATGCTAGCCAGGCTCAAGTTGTTACAAATAGTGCAGTTCAGCAGAGTACAACCGTACAGTCTGGTGTGAGTACAAATCAAAGCAGTGGTGTTGCTAGCTCCACCAGTATTGCAGGGACGGCAACCAACACAAACGCGCCCCAAGTTGCTACTGCCTCTGCACCTGAATTTAGCACCGATGCCGGTGGGCTGAGTCCGGAATATGCCTCCCTAATTCAGGAACTCGCTACACAGCACGCAATACTACTCACTAACGCCGAGCAACAAAAGGCGCAAATCACCAGCGCCGCTGAACAACAAAAGCAAAGCATTCAGCAAATGGTTGAGACTGAGGCATTGCGGGTTGAGGGTACTTATGATCAGGTGATCACAGGCATCCAGAGTACAGGCGAAGCCCAACGACAATCTATTTACACTGGGCTGGAAGCCGAACGTGCTAAAGTCAACGCCGCCGCTGATGCTGAAATTTCCCAGTTGGAAACTGCCGTTACCACCAAGAAGACGGCAATATTGAACAAGGGTCAAGAAAAAGCTCAAAAAGCTGATATGTTGGGCAACCAAGAAGCCCAGCGTGCCCAACAGGGTAGTACCGAGCGCGGAAAGCGGGCGCAGCAAATTGGTAATGAAAAATCTGCTCAATACAGTGGTGGCGATAAGGGTAAGGAAATCGCTGGCAACATCAACAATGAAGTTCCCAAACTGGTTAGCAAATTCTTGGAAATGGGTAACAACATTGCCAGCAGCGTTCGTGAAAAAGCCACCGGGATGGCAGGGCATTTCCGTGGGGAAGCAGGGGAGATTGCTGGAGAATTTGACAAGCAACAAGGCAATGCAAAACAAAAAATTCTGGATAACCGCGACAAGACGCTGCAAAGCCTGCAAACAATGGCAGATGACGCCGCCACCCAGCTTGGTAAAGATACGAATGATCTAGTAACCAAATTGAGTTCCGACAAGGCAGGCAAGGCCGCCCAAGTGCGCGAACTGGCTCCAGGCTTAAGTAATCCCCTAGATGGAAGTGTAAAGGATGCGCTAGCAAAGATTGACGCCCAGACCACCAGCACCTCTGACGAATTGAACAACTTTGCTGAAAAGGTGAAGGAAGGCGGATGGTATGCACCATTCGTACAAGATGCCCGTGCTGAAATGTTGGCAGCGCAGACTGCACAGCAGAACGAACAGCAAAACTTTGTCACCCAGGTAATTAGTAGCTTTTCACAAGCGGCATCAACCGCCCAAGGCGAGGCCACTGGGCAGGCACAGACGCTCATCAGCGCCGTGGAAAAAGTTGGTAACGACTTTCAAACTAATGCCAGTAAGGTCGCCGATGAAACTAAGGGCAAGATGCAAGAAGCCAGTAGTAAAGGCGAAGAAAGCATGAAAGCGGTGACAACGGCAGTGGAGAGCAAGTTGCAAGAAGCTGTTGATAAGAGCGACAGCGAATGGGAAAAGCAACTGAGCGAAAAGGGTAAAGAAATTACTGAGCTAGTAGATAACGCATTGACAAAACAGGACAGCGTTCTCAGTAATTTCTCCTCTGACATTGATTCGCGGGCAGCGCGTGCAGCTAACCCCGGTATCTTTGAGTCTATCTGGAATTTCGTGGCTGGCGTCTTTGAAGGGCTAGTGCTTGGTGCATGGGAGATGCTCAAATCGGTTTGGGAGGCAATGAAGACGCCCCTTTTCTGGATAGTCGTCGCTGTCGTTGCAGTCGTGCTAGTGATTGCGGTGGTGGCGTTGGTCATCGGGGGCGCAACGGTGATGGCTGCCATCGGTGCGGTGCTGGCATTTGTCGGAAAGGTATTGCTAGTAATCGGTATAATCGCTGGCGTGATTGCTGCGGGTTACTTCTTGTATCAGATGCTTACCAAGCCCAACCTGAGTTGGCGTGAGCGCGGCCAGTTGTTTGGTAAGGCTATTTTTGAGCTAATCATGGCGTTTGCCGGTACGGGTATTCTCAAACGGCTGGGTGTATTTGGTCAGTTAGGTCGGCTGAGTGAATTTGTCAAGCGTGTAGGCGGAGTTGGGCGTGCTATCCGCTTGATCAACAAATTACCCAACCTGGAAAAGTTAATCCAACTGCTGGATAAGGTTGGCGATGCCGAAAAACTAATTCAACTATTAGATAAAGTCAACGATGCGGAGAAGGTAATCGAACTGATAGACACGGTTGGTAATGTAGAAACCGTTCTCAACTTAGTGAAGACGATTAATAAAGCCGATGATGTGCTGAAGTTGTGGCGTGCTATTGGCAATGCTGATGAGATTCTTAAACTCTGGAATGAGATTAAAAACGCGGATAACATCATTAAACTTTGGAGTGAGATTAAAAATGCCGATGATATTCTCAAACTCTGGAATGAGTTTAAAAATGCTGACGAAATCTTAGCTATTTGGAAAGCAGTCGGAAACACCGAAGACATTGCGAGGCTGCTGAAGCTTAAAGATATGACACCAGCACTACTGGTGGAAATCCTGAAAGCGAAGAACATGACAGTAGCCAGTCTGGAGGCGTTGATGACAATGCCAGAAATGACTGCGCCCCGTCTGAAGAGTTTACTAGATGAGGTTGGTGACGCAGAACTGCTTATACGCTTATTTACAGCATTAGAAGATTCTAATCCAGCACATCTGCCGGTTTTGTTGCAGGAGATTAAGAAATTTGGATTGAGTCCCAATGACTTACTCAACATATTGGAAGAAGCTAAACAGGCACGTAACACTGGTATTCCAATCGGTATACCAGAAAAACTCTTTGTGCAAGCATCCCAAACTGCGAGAGAAATGGCTGCCGGATTAGGCTATGGTAGCGATATTGTGGTGCAAGGCAGTCGTGTACGCGGATACAGTATGGATTTTGTAAATGGAGTACTGGAGCCTGTTCTCAAGCGTGTACAACCTGGACCAGACACCGATCTTGATGTTGCTGTCAGGTTGTCTCAAGAAGCTTTCAACGCAGCTCTTAAAAAGAGTTTTGGCACACCCAACCCTGGTTCAGCTAAAGCAAAAACAATGGGGGTAGCAATTGAAGACGGAAGAATCTTTGGTGGTGATGCCAGACCTAACCTACGAGAGATACGCAAAACGATTGCACGTATCTTGCAAATGCCAGAAGATAAAGTGCAAGTCACTCTCGTTAATACCGGAGGCAAATTCGACTCCACACCCACTATCCCACTTAAATAGAGACACGAGGTGATACGATGTCTGATGATTTAGCTTGCATGATCTATGCCGACATAAACGAGAATGAACTAGCAGAAAAATTGCGGCGTCTGTTATCTCAAAAAAACTATAATGCTAGTTTTTTTCTTGACGATAATGAAATTTTAGTCATTAAGAACTTAAGCTTTGACTCAATCCAACGTCAACAATTCCCCGATGGCTTTCTGTACTTCCAGCAGATCATTGAGATTTTTCCTGACGAGACGAAAACTGTCTCTTTAGAAAATCAAATTGCCTTAGTTTCAAGAATACTTCAATATCTCTGGTCGGAAGGTGTACCAGCAGTTGCAGCCTGTGATTATGAAAATAAACTGCCAAATAATGGCGGATACAAAAATACGGTGATTCCCTGGGTGAATTCTGAAAGAACAAAAGCCCATAAATATCAAGACTGAAAATTGTCAGATGGAAACCGAGTTAACTCTATTGAACCCAGTTTAAAGTTCTAACACTTTGATGGTCGCTTCTATCATGTTCATTTAACAGAGGTTCCCTAAATGCAACTTGTAAAAACTGTGGTTAAGGCACAGGCGCAGGTGTTCACCTTGACAGAAAAATTTGATGATCAGGCGTGGCGGCAATTTGCCAGGTTGATCGATGGGTATGCGATCGCTCAGGAATTGGGCTTTGATTTGATGACTTGGGGTGAAACCCAGGAAACCGCCTACCGCCAGAGCGGGATTCGGCATTTAAACATATTGGAACTACGCCTGATGCTGTTCTATGAGTTCCGCGCAGATTACATGAGTGGTTACACTTATCATGAGCGTGATCACCTAGTGGATAGCTTGCTAGCAGTATTGAGCAAGGCAACAGATCAGCCTTACCAACGGATTTAGCTCAAAAGTCAGGGGCTGATGAACACACACATTGAAGATCAACTTGTTGATAGCCTGAAAATTATCTGGGAGGAGACACCACAATATAGTGGACTCAGAGTGGTGGACGTTCCACCAAAACTGAGGGTACTACAGGACTTCCTCACTACGCGGTTCTGGCCAAGCCTGGTGCGTTTTATTGCGTCTGGCGTCTTAGACAGACATGGACGCACCCAAGAATACAGCGGATTCATGTTTCCAGAAGACCTTGACCCTGGTGACGAACCCTTTGAGGGTGTGATGATATTTGACCCGTTGGATACTATCTATCTCAGCGATAGTGCTTTTGACCGCTTGATGAACCGTTACTTTCAGACAGTGATCGAAGGAGCTACAAAATATCAGAAAGACGCGCTTAAGGAAGATTGGTGGACAGAATTCTTCGACATCGCTAAACAGATCAAACAAAGGGTGAGTGGATAATTGCAAAAATTGCTAAATAATGAGAGACATGAGATGATAGAGTGTCTGACGATTTAGCTTGCATGATCTATGCCGACATAAACGAGAATGAACTAGCAGAAAAATTGCGGCGTCTGTTATCTCAAAAAAACTATAATGCTAGTTTTTTTCTTGACGATAATGAAATTTTAGTCATTAAGAACTTAAGCTTTGACTGAATCCAACGTCAACAATTCCCCGATGGCTTTCTGTACTTCCAGCAGATCATTGAGATTTTTCCTGACGAGACGAAAACTGTCTCTTTAGAAAATCAAATTGCCTTAGTTTCAAGAATACTTCAATATCTCTGGTCGGAAGGTGTACCAGCAGTTGTAGCCTGTGATTATGAAAATAAACTGCCAAATAATGGCGGATACAAAAATACGGTGATTCCCTGGGTGAATTCTGAAAGAACAAAAGCCCATAAATATCAAGACTGAAAATTGTCAGATGGAAACCGAGTTAACTCTATTGAACCCAGTTTAAAGTTCTAACACTTTGATGGTCGCTTCTATCATGCTCATTTAACAGAGGTTCCCTAAATGCAACTTGTAAAAACTGTGGTTAAGGCACAGGTGCAGGTGTTCACCTTGACAGAAAAATTTGATGATCAGGCGTGGCGGCAATTTGCCAGGTTGATCGATGGGTATGCGATCGCTCAGGAATTGGGCTTTGATTTGATGACTTGGGGTGAAACCCAGGAAACCGCCTACCGCCAGAGCGGGATTTGGCATTTAAACATATTGGAACTACGCCTGATGCTGTTCTATGGGTTCCGCGCAGATTACATGAGTGGTTACACTTATCATGAGCGTGATCACCTAGTGGATAGCTTGCTAGCAGCATTGAGCAAGGCAACAGATCAGCCTTACCAACGTATTTAGCTCAAAAGTCAGGGGCTGATAAACTCACATATGGAAGAGCAATGGGCATTGACGAACAGGAAATACACTTTTACCTAAAACCCACTCACAGGTGGTAACATCTCTAAAACTGCAATCTGCAAATCAGGAAACTCTAAAGGTGAAACAATCCCATCTTCTGGCAAAATCACTTCACTTTGATAACCTTCTTCGCCTGGTTCGCGGAAAATATGCAACTCACGTTTTACCACATCTAACACCCAATAATCTTTAATTCCCGCTTGAGAATAAGCTTTAGCTTTAGTTTCACAATCTAACTTCAAACTGCTATCTGCTACTTCAATAATTAGATAAACTTCTGAAGGGGTGGGATGATGATCTGCATAGTCTAGCGGGTCTATTTTCACAACAGAAATATCTGGTTCTGGTTCAGACCGATTATTTAACTTTACCGGGTCTTGAACACATATCAGAGCAATATTCCTTAAACAATTTTGCAGTAATCTATCTGTTCTCCCCACAGCTGACCGATGGGCTGTTCCTTTAGCAATCATCCAAATTATCTTCCCTTCTAGAAGTTCCACACGTTCATCTGCACCAAAAATGCCAGCGTCAGCCATCCGGTGGTACTCGTCAACTGTCCACAGGCGCAGTTTTAAGGTTGTTTCTGTGTTCTGCATGGCTTATTTAGCAACTGTGAGGAGTAATTAATATCTTAACATTTTTAACTTGACATATCTGTATTTATATGATTTTTAAAAGGGCGGTTAGAAACCGCGTCTACACAGGCAAAACCCACACTTCGGCAAGACTTCGGCGTGAGCGCTCAGTCGAACGCTCAGTGACCGCCTCCGTGGGTTTCAAATATCTAGTTTTTCCTTAGTCCGCGGAGGCGGACTTTGTTTGTGTAGCCGCGAATTCCATTCGCCACGGCTGTACTACCCCGCGTTGCATCCAAACGAGAATCTTTATTCTTCGACAATTTGAATTTCATCGAGTTGGTTAATCACCACATCTGCACCTCGGACATGATCTGACTTACCCACCCAAGTGATACCAATGCAACCGGCGGCTTTAGCATTACGCGCCATTTGCATATCACCGACGGAATCACCTACCATTAATGTAGCTGCCGGTTCGACTCCCAAAGCTTGGCAAGCTTGTACAAATAGTATTGGATCTGGTTTACTCGGCCCTTCATCTACTCCCATTTCCAGTTGGATGTAATCGCTTAACTGGTGATTGGCGACAAATTTCTCAACTTCTTCAGTTGTGGCTGCTGAAAGAATGCCGAGTTTTAACCCTGCTGCTGAGAGAGATTGCAAGACTTCCAAGCTACCGACAAACAGCGGTGAGGGAGTTTGGCCAATGAATTGTTCGGCTTCGTCTAAGGCTTGACGGGCGATTTTTAAGGACTCAAACCAGCCTCTACCAGTTTCGGCTATATAAGCTGCTGCTGCTACTTCTGTTTCTCTGCGACTGGCTACAGAGATTAAACCGGCGGGATCTAAGCGATCGCTATTTATCCCAAAAGCCATTAACAACGGTTCCCCAGTTCCGGGAATCTGGGCGTCGATCATCCGCGCACCTCTTTGTCCAAGCGATCGCAAATACACTTCTGAGTCTTCTAAAGTCCCATTTTTATCAAACAAAATCCCTTGGATATTCGCAAACGTGATGTTTCTACATTTAATAGTTGCCAAAATATTCCACCCCGCTAAAACAATTCAAAAAAATTGAAAATCGCTAAAAGCTATTCTCCATAAAAAAAAGAGGGATTTTCCCTCTTGATATCATGATTTGATGCTTGTAGTTGCAATTATCTGCAACTACAAATCTATTACTCTTGAATAGCTGCTGAAATCTCTTCTTGAGTTTCCGTTGCTGCTAGAATCTCTTCTTGAGTTTCCGTTGCTGCTGGAATCTCTTCCTCAATTTCCATTGCTGATGGAATCTCTTCCTCAATTTCCATTGCTGATGGAATCTCTTCCTCAATTTCCATTGCTGATGGGATATCTTCTTCAGCTAAAGCTTCCACAGCTTCCACCGATGCAGCAGGCGCAGCCGCAGCACCCTGCTGTTTAGCTAGCAGCTGTTCCCGATACTTAGCTGCCATTTCTTCAGCCTTATCGTAAACCAAATCACGGTTCTTAATCATATCACCGGGTTCGGGTTCCAACTGTTTAGTAGACAGAGAAATCCGACCTCTTTCTGCATCCAAGTCAATGATCATGACTTTTACTTCATCATTGACATTGAACACACTATGGGGTGTATCAATATGCTCGTGAGATATTTCCGAGATGTGCAATAGTCCGCTGACGCCACCGATGTCGATGAAGGCACCATAAGGCTTGATACCGCGAACAGTACCAATCACCACCTCGCCAACTTCCAAGCGGTTCATCTTACGCTCAACCAGCGCCCGACGGTGGGAGAGAACTAGGCGGTTACGTTCTTCATCTACTTCTAGGAATTTCAATGGTAGTTCTTCACCTACCAATTCTTCTTTCGGTTTGCGAGTACTGATGTGAGAACCGGGGATAAAGCCGCGCAGTCCCTCAATTCTTACCAATGCTCCACCACGATTAGTCGCAAACACGCCAGAACGAACAGTAGCATCTTCTGCTTGCAACTGCCGTACTCGCTCCCAAGCACGCATATATTCAATCCGACGAATCGAGAGGGTTAGCTGACCATCTTCGTTTTCATCGGTGAGAATGAAAAATTCCCGTGTTTCGTTTGATTGTAAGACTTCTTCCGGGCTATCCACCCGGTTAATAGACATTTCTTGTATGGGTATATATGCTGCTGTTTTAGCACCAATGTCAATCAGAGCGCCGCGCGGCTCTATACTGAAGACAGTTCCTGGCACAATGTCACCAGGGCTAAAGTGATAATCGTATTTGTCAAGTAGAGCAGCGAAATCTTCGTGAGTAAATCCAATTTCTGTAGCGGTTAAGTTCTGATTGACCATGCTGATTCGTTCCTGGTTCTAGTCTCCGTAAAGGTTTTGCCACAACTCTCGATGTATTTGCAAGCGCTTCATATAGTAGTCTACACTTACATCCGTTTTTATCGTAGCGCAGAAAAGCTAGTATTATCACATATTAACTTCCAGATAGAAAATTATATCACAAATCAAAAAATTATTAAAAGGTAACAGGTAAAAGGTAACAGGTAAAAGGTAACAGGTAAAAGGTAACAGGTAAAAGGTAACAGGTAATGGGTAATGGGTAATGGGTAATGGGTAATGGGTAATGGGTAATGGGTAATGGGTAATGGGTAATGGGTAATGGGTAATAGGCAAGAGGCGAGAGGCAAGAGGTAAGAGGCAAGAGGTAAGAGGCAATATTTGAGGATTTTAAAAAATACACAAACGCGAATATCCGTTGCTACCATGCTCAGTAACAACGGATAGAAGGTTTATTTTTCCTTAGAAGTCTGGTGTTAACCTACTTATCTTTTTTCTCAAAGCGAGGCGGTTCGCGAAATGCGATCGCAAAAAAGAGAACACCTACGGCCAAGGTCAAAATCAAGATGTATGCAACGCTTTCCATATTATAAGTTCCTATTTATCTAGCTAGCGACATTTAGTGTACCAAGCCTAGGGATTGGGAAAAAGGTAATTGGTAACTGGTAATTGGGAAAAAGGTAATTAGTAAAAACTATTACCCATTACCCATCACCCATTACCCATTACCTAGACGTTAGAGAGCTTCCTTCCGGCGGCGGGTTGACTTGTCACCCACTTTCTGGAACAGACCCCACTCAACTTGTTCTTCCAGATCCGCCTCAACACCAGCAAACACATCTCGGTAGATTGTCCGAGAGCCATGCCAGAGGTGACCGAAGAAGAATAGTAGAGCAAATACAGCGTGTCCAAAGGTAAACCAACCTCTAGGACTGGTGCGGAATACACCATCAGAGTTCAAGGTTTCCCGGTCAAATTCAAAGATTTCACCGCCTTGAGCCTTACGGGCATACTTCTTCACGTCAGCTGGTTCTGTAAAGGTTTTGCCATTCAGATCGCCGCCGTAGAAGCTGACAGTAACGCCAGATTGTTCAAAGCTATACTTAGATTCTGCCCGACGGAAAGGAATATCAGCGCGGATAACTCCATCTTTGTCGGTCAGAATCACTGGGAAGGTTTCAAAGAAGTTGGGCAGACGACGCACGGTCAACTCCCTACCTTCAGAATCTTTGAATACCGCGTGGCCTTGCCAAGACTGAGCAATGCCATCGCCCTTGTCCATAGCACCTGTGCGGAATAGACCGCCTTTAGCGGGGCTATTACCTACATAATCAAAGAAAGCAAGTCTTTCGGGAATTTTTGCCCAAGCTTCTTCCAGGGTGTCGCCTTGAGCAACGCTAGTTTGGACGCGGCGCTCAATTTCCTGACGGAAGTAGCCCTGATCCCATTGATAACGGGTAGGACCAAACAATTCAATTGGGGTGGTAGCGTTACCGTACCACATAGTACCAGCTACGATGAAAGCGGCGAAGAAAACCGCAGCAATACTGCTAGAAAGTACTGTTTCGATGTTACCCATCCGCAGGGCCTTGTAGAGCCTTTCAGGGGGGCGAACTGAGAGGTGGAATAAACCAGCGATAATGCCAACAACACCAGCGGCAATGTGGTGAGCCACAACGCCACCAGGGTTAAATGGGTTAAACCCAGCAGGACCCCATTCTGGTGCTACTGGCTGGATGCTGCCAGCTACACCAAAGGCGTCAGAAACCCACATCCCCGGGCCGAATAGTCCGGTGAGGTGAAAAGCACCAAAACCAAAACAGAGAAGACCAGATAAGAACAGGTGAATGCCAAACATTTTTGGCAAGTCTAGGGCAGGTTCACCAGTGCGGGGGTCTCTAAAGAGTTCCAAATCCCAGTAAACCCAGTGCCAAACAGCAGCTAGGAATAACAGACCAGAAAGAACAATGTGAGCCGCAGCAACGCCTTCAAATGACCAGAAACCAGGATCGGTTGCTTGTGCAGTTGTTACGCTCCAACCACCCCAAGATTCGGTGACGCCCAAACGTGACATGAAGGGGAGAACGAACATCCCTTGGCGCCACATTGGGTTAAGAACTGGATCACTGGGGTCGTAGATAGCCAGTTCGTATAGTGCCATCGAACCGGCCCAGCCTGCTACCAAAGCAGTGTGCATCAAGTGTACAGAAATCAGCCGACCTGGATCGTTCAGAACGACTGTATGTACTCGGTACCAGGGTAGTCCCATTGACTACGCTCCTCCTCGATGAATTATGTTTACAAAGCAAGTTTCTTACCGAGGTTTACCAAGGACGGAATCCGCCACTTAGAGAACTCTCTGAGTTTTTGTTATTGCCAATGTCCTGACTCTTACCACAGCTTAAGTCTTAATGAGTTAGAAGTTGTGGCTGGTTTGGCAATGCTTATTCGCTTTACTTAGCTCTATCCTGTGAAGATGCGCGCCTTTGGCGGGCGCTTTGCGCCATCGCCTTTTAGCCCCAGCGGGTTCAGAATGAAGACGTTTGGGCGATAGGACGTGCTAGCTTTCAGGAAATCGCCTGTTGGGCGTCTACGCAATTACCAAGCAAAAATGAGAATGTTTTAAAAAGTGTAACTATTGATGGCACTGTTTGCAAGCGTGTAAATAGATGCGACTACGTAGCTTGTCGCCTGAATTTCTCCACAAATCTCTGTCAGAGATGAAATTTTCTGATTTTTTATGAGTTGGAGGCATTGGAAATTGGGCAAAGAAATAAATTCTTCTCCCCTTGTCTTCCTTCTCCCCCTGCCCCCTGGCCCCTACCGAAAGCTACTGCACCATCAATTGGATGTTTTGCAACTGACACTTTGCCGAGGCTGCACCTAGGCGTTCGATTACCTGCTCGGCATTTATCAAACGCTTAAGCACGACTTGGCCAATGGCATCACTAGCGCTTACTGGTGTGATTGGCTTGACTTCTACGGTTAAAATTGCATCTTCAACTCGGTAAAGCCAGAGCAATTCGTTCTCTTCCATTAGACAAATATTCAATTGCTGAATATCTGGTTGGCGTCGCCATGCGGTTATCTGCCATAGTCCATCAGATGCCCACACTCTGCCAATTGCCCATCCCTCAGATAGAAAGAAATACTTCACTGTCTTGGTCTCACTTTTAGACTCTCAATTTGCGGTTCAGAATATGAACATCATCTCAGTCGCTGATGTATAAAAAACGAGATGCGTAAGTAAAGCCATGTAGCGCTCACCCAAGTAGCAACAGGCAAAACCCCTGCTGTACGACTATTGAGCTACTATCCAAGCTTGACCAACCTATTACCTGATAACTATGAATTTACGACAAATTTAGCCTATGTTGGCAATTTTAATTAAATAAAAACTTTTCCTTAATCAACCTAGGTCGAACTCTATATTTACGTTAATATTTTGGTCACTAAACAGACTAAATTACCGACTGTTTATCGCACTACCCTATCTTAAATAAACTTAAATGTAAAGTTTAGTAACCAGAATAAGATTTTTGACTAAGAGGATGTCTGATTCGTATCAAAATTGATCGATATCCCCCTAAATCCACGCCAGTCGCTCATGGGGGAGACCCCCTTTCCCCGCGCCGGCTCCCCTAGCCAAGGGGGACTTTGAGAAGTTTTTGCCTGCCTTGGCTAGGGGGGTTGGGGGGATCTACGAGTGTTTTATTTATCACAAACAACTTTTCAGACAACCTCTAAGATGCCTAGGGTAAACGCCATTAAATTTAAATAGCGAGGGTTCGAGGAAAGTATCTACAACAGATTCTCCCGATTACGGACACAGTTATATTGAGTTGTGTCTGGCTACATAACAGAATGTGTTGCCTGAACTTAATGAATTATGAAAAATTTAGCATCAGAGTCACAGATATAGTAAGATTACTGACCGCTAATTAAATAAAATTTGATTCTATGACTTGGTTTTCTTTGTCCATGAGACAGTGGAGTCGGATTACAAAATTCCTATCTTTTTTCTGTCTATGTTTATTTTTGATTGTTAGTTGCACTCCTCGCCCACAGACAACTACCCCAGCATCTGGTTCTGTGAATACTCCCCTTGGTGATGGTCGCATTACTGTGGGTACGACATCAAAGCCCAGAACCCTTGATCCGGCTGATGCCTATGAACTGGCATCTTTGGGTTTAGTATTTAATATGAGCGATCGCCTTTACACCTACGAACCGGGAAGCACAGAAATTAAGCCCCAACTGGCGACAGCATTACCCAAAGTCAGTCAAGATGGTTTAACTTACACTATTCCCCTACGTCAGGGAGTAATTTTTCATGATCAAACTCCCTTCAACGCCAAAGCAATGGAGTTTAGCATCCAGCGCTTTATCGAAAATAAGGGTAAACCCTCGTTCTTGCTATCCGATGCGGTGGCTTCGGTGAAAGCCACTGGCGATAATGAGTTAACCATCAAGCTGAAAAAACCCTTTGCGGCGTTTCCTTCTCTGCTGGCTTTTTCTGGAGTGTGTGCAGTTTCACCCAAAGCTTACGAAATTGGCGCTGGCAAATTTAAGCCGAATATCTTTGTGGGGACTGGCCCTTACAAATTAGCCCAGTATGGCACTGATTCACTGAGATTTGACGTGTTCGATAAATATTGGGGGGAAAAACCAGCCAATAAAGGCGTCAACGTGCAAATCCAAACCAGTCCAGTTAATTTGTTTAATGCCTTCCGTACTGGTGCAATGGATGTGGTTTACTTGTCTCTGGAACCTGATCAAATTCGCAGCTTAACTAAAGATGCAACCAATGATAAATGGCAGGCAATCAGCGCTAAGGGTAGCGTAGTCAGTTATCTGGTGTTGAACCGGAATCAGAAGCCGTTGGATAAACCAGAGGTTCGGAGTGCGATCGCATCCTTAATAGATCGTCCCCTAATTATGGAACGCGCTTTATTTGGTCAAGCTGATCCACTTTACAGCATGATTCCCACCACCTTTGATGTTTCTCAGCCATTATTTAAAGATAAATATGGTGATGGTAACATTGAGCAGGCTAAAAAATCCTTAACTGCTGCTGGTTTCTCCAAAGAAAATCCGGCAAAGGTACAAATTTGGTATCCTTCAAGTTCACCAACTCGCAGTTTAGCAGCGCAAACAATTAAAGCCCTGGCTGATACAAAGTTGGATGGAATGCTGCAATTTGAAGTCAAACCCGCAGAATCGGCTACTTTCTTTAAAGAAGGCCCCAAAGGTTTATATCCGGCAACTTTGCTTGATTGGTATCCAGACTTTTTAGATCCAGATAACTACGTGCAACCATTTTTATCTTGTTCAAAAGGTTCGGTCGATAAAGGATGCGAAGATGGTGGTAGTCAGGGTCAGGGTTCGTTTTACTATAGCGAAGCTGTAAATAAGCTAATTGATCAGGAACGCAAGGAACAAAACCCCGAAGCTAGAAAGAAGATATTTACCGATATTCAAGCCCAAGTAGTGACTGATTTACCTTATATTCCTTTATGGCAAAACAAAGACTTTGTATTTGCCCAAAAAGGTGTGAGCGGTGTCCAACTTGACCCCACCCAAAACTTGATTTATAAGACTATTAAAAAGTAGTCATTAGTCATTAGTCATTGGTCATTAGTCATTGGTCATTAGTCATTGGTCATTGGCATTAACTTTTGACCATTGACTCTTAAATTTTGAATTTTGTATCCCTTACGGGAGCCGTAGGCTCTATTTTGAATTTTGAATTGTTATGTCTCGTTCTAAAGCTTTACAATATTACATTGTCTCCCGTTTGCTGCTGGCGCCACTTCAGCTATTAACTATCATTACAATAGTCTTTCTGTTACTCAGAGCAACACCGGGAGATCCAGCTGATGCAATTCTCGGTGGACGTGCGCCAGAAAGTGCTAAGGAGGAATTAAGAAAACAATTGGGTTTAGACCTGCCTATATGGTTACAGTATTTAAATTACTTGGGAAACATCCTGCGCTTTGATTTGGGAACTTCTTTAACGAGTCGGGGACAGAATGTTGGGGAGATAATTGGGCAATATTTCCCAGCGACGGTAGAGTTAGCTGTCTTTAGTATGGCGATCGCACTTGTCGTCGGTGTTACAGTTGGAACTGTGTCGGCTTCTCGTCCTGGAACATATCTTGATGTGGGTGGGCGGTTGTTTGGCGTTATCACCTACGCCATCCCGATGTTTTGGGCGGGTATGCTGTTGCAGTTGGTGTTCTCGGTTCAACTAGGTTGGTTCCCTAATTCCAACCGTTTTCCGCCAAATCTGCCGGCTCCCTCTGCTATCACTGGGCTGTATACAATTGATAGTCTGTTAAGTGGTAACATCAGCCAGTTTTTCACATCTTTGCATCATCTCGCCCTTCCGAGTCTCACCTTGGGAATATTACTCAGCAGTATTTTTGAGCGAATTGTGCGCGTGAATTTAGAGCAAACCCTAGAAGCGGATTATGTAGAAGCGGCTAGAGCGAGGGGAATTAGTGAAAATAAGATTTTAGTCTCCCATGCCTTGAAGAATGCCTTAATCCCCGTAATTACGGTGTTGGGGTTAACTTTTGCTTCTCTGCTAGGTGGGGCGATTTTAACTGAGGTGACGTTTTCCTGGCCTGGGTTAGCGAATCGATTGTATCAAGCCATCTCAGACCGCGATTATCCTACTGTACAGGGGGTTTTAGTCTTTTTCGGTGCGATCGTTGTTAGTGCCAGCATTTTAATTGATATTTTAAATGCTTATGTAGATCCACGAATTCGCTATTAATTAAAGTTCGTAGTTAGCACTCTCCGTGCTAATTGTCAGATTAACAGGACTTACACCACAATAAAAACCGTCAAACTCTATAGTTTAGCGGTTTTTTTATTTTTGGGGTGAAGTATCTTGGCGACTGGATGGCTAGCACTGTCACTTGTATCGGTGATGGGCATGACGGCATTTGGAATATCGTTGTTTGACATTTCTTTAAAAAGTGAGATGCTCCCAACTTGCATCTACCAAGTTTCAAGAGTTTTGGGATGATTAACCTTATTGTCCCCAATTATCTGACCCATCTCCCCCGAAAAAAATCGCTTTCCCAACACTATACTTTTGGTTTAGTTTTCTCTAACTTGGGTTAGAGGGTTAAGTCTTAGAACTTATCATAATGATGTGTATATCCGAATGGTATTTAAGATACGCTTAAGTACAATACAATACCCGTGAATTAAATTGATTCAAATCGGGAAAGCCTTGTTTAGCAAGGGATACAAGTTTTAGGTGAAGGGGTAAATCTAGCAAGCGTGTCATGAGGGGCAAGATAGACAGAAAGTATTGCTGCTGTCGGTGGAAGGATAAGATTGCCGTTTTTACGTGCTTATGCTTCCAATTGATTTCGGCAAAATTATGCTTCCAAATAAACAAGCGTGCCATTCATTCCGGTATAGATCATGTTCATTCATAGCCGAGAGAGCTTTGAACATCACGTAAAGTCTTCTTAGCATACCAACTCAGCATGACTCCTGGCCTAGTGAGAAGCTTAGTCACCCTAGCTTGAGTCGGCTTGTGTCCTGTTTCATGAAGAAATTGAGCAATATCAATAATTTCTTGGCATATGCGTTCTCTTTTCTCTTGCCCACTAGCTTTCTGGTACTCTTTATACCGCTTAGAGATTTCGCGAGAAAGTTCAGAGAAATATCGGTATAAATAGCTGTTATTTTTATAGCCAAGTCGTCGATTAATGGAAAGAAGTGAAGGAGGTGGAAATTCTTTGAGTGCTGCTTCCAGAATAGGTTGTATTTTTTGCTGTTGACTTACCTTTCTGTACTCAGTATGTCTAATTTTTATTTCCTCACATAAAGAAGGAAAATGATATTGTAGAACTAAAGGACGATATCTCAAACGAAGTGCCACATTTTCCAAAGAAGGTGCAAGATATTCCTTGAGTACCTCTGTTAGAACTACATTTAAAACTTGTTTTCTCTCCAAATCTAAGTGCTTATAAGATTTTCTTGGCTGCTTAACTACATTCAGTTCCGTTTCCAGAAAAATGTTTTTTGAGTCAGCTAATAATACGTCTGTTGTTAAGAAATCTAACAGCGATATTTCCAAATAGTGAGTTAAAACCAAAAGATTATCAATTTGAGGTATTACTTCTCCTTTACACCACAAACCAATTGTTGCCTTATTCATCCCAGATTGCCGAGAAAATGCAGGGATACTAGATTTCAAAACTTGCAAAATGTAGGTAGAAATTGTATTACTAACTTTCTGAAGATTAGGAGGAGAATTGAGAGTAGGTGTTACTGCAACTAGCTCTCCCAAATTGTTAACTATATTCAATTGCCGATTCTGTTCTGCTTCTGACTTTATCTGGCTTGTGACAACAGTTTTGTGTCGGTTATTTCCCAGCCATTTACCACATTTATTACAGTGTCCGGTTCGGGAGTCCCCAGAAATTGTCAGTTGTTGTTGATGACAGTAAGGACACTGCTCTTGCAACGGTTGATGATGGTAAGGACAGACTTGGGCAGTATTGATAGACCAGAGAAGTGGTTCATAAACGCTTGTGTGATTGTCATGCCATTCTTGGTAGCATTTGGGACACCAAGCCCGGTGACGACGGAGCAAGCCTCTTTTAGAAATGACCTGCGCCCAAGGTAACAGGGTAAGGTAGTGCAAGTCCAAACGCCTAGTTAGAGCAGACATTGCACCCACAAGATTAGTTGCCATCAACCCTGTTCCATTAAACGCTGTTCTATCTCTGCCAGTCCCAAATACTTTGCTAATACTTTCATCTTGCAATTTTGCTTCTTTGCCCATAAGTGGGGCAATTTCGGTTATAGTCAACCGTCTAACAGTGACGCAATGTTCATGAGCAAGTCTTTGCACATAGCCTGTTAAGCTTTCTACATCAGGAGTTCCTATACCAATTGGCTCTAGATGATATAAGCGACTTCTTTGTGGGATGGCAGTTTTCTCAATATCCCACGACGGGTAAAGTTTGAGCGTCTCGGAGAGCATATTACTGATTGCCTACTTGATGCCGCTTGGGTTTGGGTTGTCCAGGTTTTCTTCTTAAACGTCCTTTTTGAGTACCTAATTGTAGAGTTTTCAATGTCTGTGACTCCGAATCATCTGCAACGGCTCCTAAAGATGGCAAACCAAGTTCTGCACGCAGTTGAGAAACTTCTGCTTCAATTTGTGCATGATTGTTTTCACCTTCCTTAATTTTCTTGAGAATGTTCCGGCATTGGGCAACAGATAGGGCACGCCGTTCTAAATGTTGAATTTTAACGGTGTTCGCACCTTCAGTCATGGCATCGAAGAGCGCATTCTGAAACCAATTTTTGAGAATCCCTACGCAGCCGAGACTTCGCTCATAACAGTAATCCCAATGAGAAACTAAATCCGGCTCCTCAACAAGGGGCATATTCAGTTGAAAACCCCACACCACGCTTTGAAATATCTCCCTGTCCTGGGTGCAGTCAGCACGGTAGCGGGGAAAGTGTACATAGGCACTACGCCGACTCAATTGATCCCCTACATCGTGTAAGGTGAGCAGTTCATAGGTGCCAACTAACCCATGCACAACACTTGTTCTATTGGCAAGGGACTTAATAGCTTCTGGTAAATCTGTGAGCTTGCGCCCGGAAGCTATCATCAGCATGTGATGAGCTTCATCAATAAAAAAAATTTTGGGTTTACGATGCTTGAGAGCTTGTTCTAATGCCCATCCCAAGTCAGTTTCAATAACTTTTGATTCAATAACAATTTGCCCATTGCTATTACGATATATACCTCGCGTCCCATAGTCTATTTTCTGGTCAATTAATGGTTCATGAAGGGCAAATAAGCAGCGTTTGATATGATCTTTTGAATTGAAAAGTCCAGATTTTTGAACTACTGCCTCAACTGATGCAACTGGCAACCAACCTCTGTCAGCTTCTAATTCGTGTTGGTTCGTCTCAATCAGCCACTTTTCAATCAGCAGCCGCAGGGTTGTTTTACCAACTCCAGTTGGCCCGTAAATAAAAATAACTCGTGATTCACCAGAATTACTAACCAAAAGCTTGAGTAAATTGAAGGTTTCTTCTAACCGAGGGTGTGCCATTGTATAGTTATCGAAGAAAGCCAACCGCACTAGCGGTGATTGCAACAGTAGAGATTGAGGGAATTTAGAGGATTTAGACATGATTAATAAGAATCGAAAGATTGAAGCCGATGAGGTTTAATCGCTATATTTTCGGATGTAGGAGACGATTCTGAGTTATTATTGTTAATCTCTTCTGCGATATTCAATTGCTCCAAAAAACTTTCTTTTTGCCTGACTCCATTAATAACTTGAAATACTTCCTTACCTTGAGCATCTCGCAAACGTTGCGTGAGTAAAACTTCCTCTGCTTCAGCAGTTGATAAAAATTCCGCTAACTTTTTAGCTCTCACTGTTAATTGTTTGTCATGGTTAGAGTTACGCTTTTGTAACTCAGCAGTCGCCAGCCAAATTTCTTTTTCTGAGCGTCCTTTGAAAATTGCATAATATTCACTAATACATTTAACCCATTGACCACGGATATAGGCATAGGCAATTCCAACATCAAACGGGTCATATCTGGCTTCTACATCAGTTTTCTGGATTAAAGGGTCACGAAAGGCTGAATTCCAGTAGTGAATGCTCCTTATTTGTATCCCTTTAGCTGGATGCACTTTTACCTTCCCGGATTGTGTCGTTGGTAAGGTTAAAATTCTCCAGGTTTCGTCATTAGGTATTAGTCGGTGAGCGCGACTTCCGTACTGGGATATTCCTGAAGTAAAAGCCTGTTTTGGAGAAATTCCTAATGCCGGATGTTCTGTTGTGTCGTACTCAGAGTAAGCCCATTCGCAGAGATATAAATACAATAAGCCAAGTGTCCAAACTGCCAAATTTTTAGGATTGACAGATTTGGTCATCAACCTAATTTTTTTAGTAATCTGTGTATTACCAGCCAAGTTGTAGAGCAACTGGGTGTTTGCCGTTCCAAATAGGCGTTCACAAACTCCACTAAATCGAGAAGCAGCAGGAGGACGATGTTTGAGTGTACACTCAAACAAAGCCAACAAGCTCTCAAAATAGTTACTGTGAAACTCTTTGCCGTTGTCCGTCACAATTATTTGGGGTAGGCGAGAGTGACGCATCACGCAAATCCGCAGCACCATCATGCAGCTGCGGTAGCTGGGAGGGTCAAAAGTCAAATAAACCGCCAGTATTGAACGACTGTAAGCATCCACCAAAAATGTTGCCCAAGGTCTGCCAAGAACTTGACCTGTAAGTGAACACCGTAACTCTATATCCATTTTTGTGTGGTCAATATGACCAACCTCAAAAGGGCGGTCTCCGTGACGCGGTGTCGTTAGCTCTAATTCCCAGTAAAAAGGTTTTTGTGGGTAGGCAGCCCGATGTCCAACGCGTGCCTTTGTCTGTTCCCAACCACTACGCCGTTTTATTTCGTTAATAAATGTTTTGTAGCTGGGAATTTGGTCTGGGGAAATTCCGGCGCTTACACAGGCATTGCTAAAAGCTCCATAGACTTCATACTTGCGCTTCTGTTTGTGCGTTTCGTAGGCTTGTGTTATGAACTTGTCTATTAATTCTAAGGTCTGTTGGGGTAGCTTTCGGTTGCGGTTGCCTTTTTTATTAGAGCAACTCAAAAGCCCGATATACCCATAGCCGAATTTTTGTTGTGCTTGCCGATATTTGGTTAACCAATCCCTTAAGGTACGTTCTGATATTGTGGAATTCTCTAGTGGTTGTCCCAGCAATATTGGTTCAATACTTCTGTAGCGGTGATTAGCCTCTTCTAAATCTTTTGAACTGGCTTGGAGCAGAATAGACTTTATTTGGTCATCGTTACAGTTGGACTGTTGGAGTTGAGAAGCTGTGATTTTTCCTTGCCGAATTTTACTTTCAAACTCAGAAATGGGCAAATCAATAAAGTCTCCTTCTCTGGCACGCAAAGTAATCTCGGTATGACCAATTTGAACCACGTTGTAGCTTTGACCATCCCAATTAATTGGCGTGTTGGGAATCAAATTTATAACTGGGGAACTGATAGAATCAGCGATGGTCTGCGACGAAACCATCAAGTTGTAAGTTGTTCCCGAAAGTTGGTCACAAAAAACTCTGCACCGTTCTGGCTCAACCAAGAGGGTTGCCTTTAAATCCACATAAATTTTTTCAGTGGCAACCAGTTGGTAAATTTCATCTGCACTAACTTTATTAGCTTTATATAGCAATTCCCGAAGAGTTATTCCAGGTTGTTCCTGAATTATTGCTCTTATAAGTTGTGTTTGATTCGGATTTATACTATCAACACAATTTCGGTAATAGTCTTCTAGGAAGGTAATGTTGCGATATAGAACCCAATTAATTTGGTCATCTGACTGGATGTGAAAGTCAAATCCAAACTGCGCTGCGTGTTCAGATGCTGGTGGCGAATACCACTTCAAATCTTCTCCCTTACTGTAACGATGGGGGTGTTTAAAAATCAGCGATTTGAGTTCACTTAGAGTTTTACACTCTACCCAACCAGCACTGTTTGTTCTGATGACAAAAAAGTCTGGGGTGTAAAAGAATCCAATATTTCGCCCAGAGACTCCTTGATAATTAATCTTGAATGCAGGGGGTTGGTCGTAAAATTCTAAGATATCTTCATCATGCTCCAGTGAGTAAATGAAGGGAAGCTCGACTTTGTGGGACTCAAATTGGATGGTTTGCCCCATCTTTTTACTGGGGTAAAAACCTGACACATTTTTTCTCCCTCCTCCTACACGCCGTGCAGGTTCTTTTGAACGGATGTCGGCGAGAGTTTTGCGCCCTAGTAGCGATAGGTTTTGACGACTACACCAGCTATCAAACTCGTCAGGTGTGAGCATTTTTTCTCCCCCTGAAATTTGAATTGAAGACGCAACTCACAACATATGTCTTGTTGTTATAGCAGTGGTAGGAGTGCTGTCACCCAATTCATTGCTCTCGACACTGGTCTGAGCGCTTCAGTTCATTGTAATTCTTACTACCGATTTGAAATCTTAAGAAAGTACATTTTTGGCAAGCTTATGGTAACAATTTTGCTTGACGGCAATATTATGGTTCTAATTGCTGAAAAATGACTAAAAGTGTCTAACGGACACATCAGCATTTCAGCCACTGTAGCGGCAATATTATGGTTCCAGGCGTGGCAATCTTATCCTTCCACCGACAGCTGCATATACTTTTTAGCTATAGTTTCCTATAAAATAATCTAGACCTAATTCGTACTCATCTACCAAAGTCATAACCAGGGTAGAACGAAAAAAATAAAGGTTTTAGCCATGTTCTGTCATATTACAAACTGAGGTTTTGTACTACTTGCCCCTGTTAAAATGCTCGCTAGACTAACCCCAGAATGGGATACTTCTTCACTGTGCTAACAAAATCAAGTAATAGTAATGCGGCGTTTGAGATGATTTTGAAAAATCTAGGTAACAGAGATGACAAATGAAACTCCAAATACCGAAACACAGAGATTCGATAGAGAAATTCCCCTCATTATCATCGACAAGTTTAGACCATTAAATGTGGACGATGAGGTTGAAATTCCTGGCTACATTGCTATCAGTACTGCAACAAACAATGCTGAAGATGACGAGCGTGAATCACTTTTAACAAATCTGAATTTGAGTGTAGATTCTCCTGACACAAGGGATGACGAGCGTGAATCACTTTTAACAAATCTGAATTTGAGTGTAGATTCTCCTGACACAAGGGCTGAAAATTTTGCTTTCCAGACAGAAAATTATCTTCAAGAGATTGCTCAAAGACTATCGAAGGTTAACATAAATGATCCTGAAATTGTCATTGCAGTACATGGATTTAATAATAATTATAATAGTGTACGAGCTTGGTATAAAGATATTCACCGTTATATTAATGCTGATCCTACTATTAATAGAAGGGATGTTATTTTTATTGGCTATCGGTGGCCTTCAGAGAACTTTATAGATCATCTAATACTTAGTATCGTTCATGCATTTGAAGCTTTACCTATTTTGCCAAGAAATATTTTTTTTGCTGGACTATTAATTAGTTTACTGTTGTTAACTATTTTAATAATTTTTTATAAAAAAATTCTAATTTTTGCCTTCGGATTAACTACTATTATAACCTCACTCATTCTTACCCTAATTATATTGAGGTTGGTAGTCTACTTCCGGGATTGTTATCGAGCTGCTTATTTTGGAACTCCTGACTTGGTAGAGCTAGTCAGGCAACTTGATCGTGTTATCTTCCAGCGTAACCCAAATAATAAAGTAAAATTAAGTTTTCTAGGGCATAGTCTGGGCTGCTCAGTAATAACTAACGCCATTCGCATTCTTTCCGATGCCTTTGACCCTCTATCAATCGGTAATCTCAACCCTTATCGAACTGAGAAACGACCAACCAATAAGATTGGGCGGATTTTCCAACTTGAAAGGCTTATTCTTGTTGCTCCCGACATTCCTGTAGAGTCAGTTATTCCTCGACGTTCAAACTTCTTGCGTTCAGCAATCCGACGTGTTAAAGAGGCCCACGTATTCACTAATGAAGGAGATCTTGCACTGAGACTAGCGTCTACTGCTGCGAACTACTTTAGTTTTCCAGCCAAGACTCGCTTTAGCGGCTATCGTCTCGGTAATCTGACAGTGAAACACTTCAACAACTCTGAAGACAAGTCAGGTAACTTTCCACAATATGGGATCATCAATTCATTCAATAGCCTTCCCTTCAAGCATCTTGAAATCCGCTCCTCAAACACCGAACATAGGAATTTAGAAGAGACGCCTTTCTATCCTTGGGTTGCCAACAATCTGAATGATGTAACTAACCGCCTTAGCTACTATGACTGCACTGACTATTTTGACTTTAGTGATCTAGATCTAATAAATGTAAATGTCCAAAGAAGTATTGTCAGCCTAGCAGTTAGTAAACCTTCTCTCAACTTGCTTGATTATGGCAAACTTCTCTTTGCTTACGTCCGAAATACCTTTAATTCTAAGGTTGGTGTGGATACTCATGGTGGTTATTTCCATGGGGAATTCGGTAAAAAACTAATTTATCGTCTTGCTTTTGTCGGATTTCGTCAACTATGCACATCACTACGGCCACAAACGCTTCATCAAGTATGTCAAGAGAAGAAAATTCAAGTTGTCCTCTCTCATCGGGATTGACTTCTCTATCGGCTCTATTATAGAATCTAATACTAGAAGCTTGTTGCTTGACAGCTTTAAACCCTTACAGAAAAGGGCTTTCATGATTTCCACGTGCATTATTTGATAATAATGTCAGTGGCTCCACCATAAAATAGGCGGAAGAACCGGATTTCTTACAACTCTAGAACTTCGCGTGCGAGTAGCATTGGAACTAAAATGTACGCTGACGATTGATTCCTGTGATAACAATAAAACTCCTGCCTTCTTCAATGCCTAATGAACACCATTTACAGCAGTTCCCGGTGTTATGAGGTACAATAGCAGCAATTAGCAAACCAGTTTTTTAAATGTTCAGGATTTATTAAGTTGAGTGCAACTGAGATTACTGTATCAACCATTTCTGTTGTAGTTGGAGCAACCCTGTGTAAAAAAGATTTGAGTTGTGACCGCCACAATTCAATTGGATTAAAATCGGGAGAGTATGGGGCTCAACAAATAACAGTTGCACCGACAGCTTCAATTATTGGTTCAATTGATGCTAGTTTATGGGCGGATAAGTTATCCATAACTACTACCGCTTAAACCACTGTTTTATCAAATTGGACGCATTGAACCTGTACCAAAACATTATCAATTTATTGGTACTGTGCAGCGCTTCATCCCAGAAATTAAAGTAGTGGGTATACAGATAGAAGCTGCTAACCTTAAATATGGCGATCGCATAGCGTTTGAATTGACTGTTGAATTTGAAGAGCAAGATGTTAATTCTCTTCAAGTTAACAATAAATCAGTAGAACAAGCAGAGATTGGAAGTCTACCGGGAATTAAAACACATCTTACTAAAGAACAACTAAAAACAGGAGTGCGTGTTTTCCGAATAGTAGAAACTAACTTTAATGCTTGAAATCTGTCCATCTCAGTGTTATCAAATCTAAGAGGATGTCTGATTCGTATCAAAATTGATCGAGATCCCCCTAAATCCCCCTTAAAAAGGGGGACTTTGAGAAGTTTTTGCCCCCCTTAAAAAGGGGGGTTGGGGGGATCTACGAGTGTTAGATTTATCACAAACAACTTTTCAGACATCCTCAGAGGGCGTTTTGCAGTTGATTAAACAGGCGATAGCTTCCAGCGGGCGCTATGCGCCATCGCATTTTTTCCTCTTCCGAAGCAATCCATTATGCTTTTCACAAACCCATCAGCTGCTGAATTTGAATCAATATATCGGGAAAAGCTAGGGGGGAAATGGTGCCTGTGGTTAGTGTGAGTTCCGTTGTGTATTGCCTATTTTTTAAGTCTCGAAATACTTTCAACTGAGGAGTTTTGAGGTTGACAACCCAATATTCAGCAATGCCGGCTTCAGCGTAGATATCTTTTTTCTCACCTAAATCTTTGCTGAGGGTAGTGTTGGAGAATTCGATAATCCAGAAGATGTCTTCTGGGTAAGGATGGTGTTCTAGGTAAACTTCACCTAAAGGTTTGACAATGGCGACATCGGGGGCGGGTTCTGAGTCGTTGGGTAGGGTGATGGGTTTGGCATCGCGGATTTTTGCCCATGTACCTAGGAGGGTACGGAGATAATCGGCAGTTTCAGTGTTGTAGTAGGCGTGAGGTTCCCGTTCTGGAGGCATAACAATGAGGTCTCCGCGCAATAGTTCTATAGGCTGGTCGTCAAAGATGCCTGCTTCTATTGCCCGGTGATAGCGTTCAATTGTCCATTTATAGGTAGTTACGGTCATGAGACTTCGTTTATAAAGTAGATGACGGTAAGGCTATCTTCTTAAACTGCGGGGGTCGAGGGCATCTCGCAGCCCATCACCTAGTAGGTTGAATGCCAGCACTGTGAGGATAATTAGCACCACTGGCGGCCAGATCAGCCAAGGTTGCAGCACTATGATAGAAGCATTGCTTGCCAGGGTAAGCATATTGCCCCAAGATGGGTCTGGTTGTTGAATGCCTAAGCCGATGAGACTGAGTATCGCTTCTGAACCGATGAAGCCGGGAACTGATAAGGTAGCTGAGATAATTACATAACTGGCGGTTTGCGGCAAAACGTGGCGGAGGATGATATATAGTGGGTTGCCGCCCATTGCCCTTGCTGCTTGCACAAATTCTCGCTCTTTAATTGATAGCACCTGTCCGCGAATTACCCTTGCTAAACCTGCCCAGCCGATAATGGAAGTTATGACTACAATTAGCACAAAGCGTTGGGTGCTGCTTAAACCAGGGGGTAAGACTGCGCCTAATGTGACCAACAGATAGATGCTGGGGAAACTCATCAGCACTTCTGCCAAGCGCATGATGATGCTATCTGTCACGCCTCCGAAATAGCCAGAAATGCCACCCATCAATAGACCGAGGGGAAAGGAAATGGCAACGCCGAAAATACCGATGAACATACTGATGCGACCGCCATGTACCAGACGGCTGAATTGGTCGCGTCCTTGGTCATCAGTACCCAAGATGTTGAATTTGGCTCCGCCAGTGGTGCCAAATAAATGCCAATTTAGGGGGATGCCGGGAAAAATTGTGACTTCCTTCCACTTCGGCGGTAGTGGCAAACTCATTTGCAATAAGCGGTATTTTGGCCCAGACACAAATAAACGCAAGGGTGAGGGCTGTTTGTAGTCTACAGTTAGTTTGCGATCGCCTGTTTCTAAATCTGTGTCTCCCTGAGTCGTCGGATAAACATGGGGTCCGATAAATTGTCCTGACTGAGAAACCCAGTGGATTTGAGTTGGTGGCAGTAACGAACCATTCGCCTGTGAGGCATAAGGATCGTAAGGGGCGACAAAATCAGCCGCAATTACTGCAAAATAAAACACTAGCAGTATAATCGCCCCGAATCGTGCCAAAGGATTTTTCTTTAATCGATGCCACCAATCCATAGTTTTGAGTCAAGAGTCAAAGGTTATTCATTCAAGAGTAACAAGTCATTGGTCATAACTAACGACTTATGACTAAGCATGAAATTGCTCAACTAAATACCGCTGTTCTTCAAACTGTTTTTCATGTTCCACAACAAACACATTTGAGTAAAGGTTAGCAAGAATTTGTTTTCCTTGCTGTGTCAGAGATAGATAACGCAATCCATCTTTAATATATGGATAGACACCATGCCAGTAAAACTTGGCGTAATTCTTCCGTAAATCGGCAGGATTTTGATAGCCCAAAACTTTATTCATGCCGGTTTCTTCAAACTCGTAGAATAAAGAAGTAATTTTTTTCAAGTAACGCGGGTCGCTTAATTGCCCAATCAAATCAGCCGCACGCACTAAACCGGCAAAATTTTTGGTATCTTGATGATCTTCTGCCGTAGGTACAGGAAACCGAGTTAATTCAATGTTGCTCTTAATCGCTTCACCGTCTATTAACTTGTGACCACCAAAACGCTCTTCTATAAACAGCTTTGCCCGATCTACATGATATGGTGTCAAACTAGCATCAGAAGCGCCCGGAGGTAGAGCAATCATTTTGCCATTTTGACCTGTGGCATAGACGTCTTCGGTTTCTCTGTCTTGTCGGCAAACTCCTTTGACATAGCCAATATCATGACATACTAAGGAGATAATAAAATGCAACCAATCCTCGCTAGAAACACCACCTTCTCGGATGTGTTTACCGCGTAAAATTTCCTGCCCTACAAGGGCGACGAGGACTGAGTGTTCAACATTGTGATATAGGGCATCACTATTGGCAATGTTTTCCAAAGCCATGTTACCCGCCCAGGCTATAATATCCTCATATTCGCTTTTCAAGCAGCCGTAAGTACGACTATATCCTTCTCGAATTTGATTTACAAAAGCATCAATTAGAATCTCTGTGGCATTGAACATAGTAGATACTCACATACATATTAATCTGGGTTCTAAATTTCATCCAGGGAGACTGCATTTGACTATGGTTGCTGAATATTCGGCTCGATTCCTTGTTTGTACGCCTTACTCCATCATCTTAAGCCCCAGTAATATCCTGCGTATTTCGCCATTACAGGTTGTTGCTGGTAGTTCAAGTTCAATCTAGTTTTGAAGTCTTCAGATCCCAATAAATCAGGCCGTGTCTTCTGGCGGCTGGCTTCCCGGAGGGTAGAAACTGCCATGCTTTATCCTGGGTGCTATCTAATATTGCATTATATTGGCTTAAAGAAATAAGTAAGCTGAACAAAAGACTAAATTTTGGCGAAGGCGTTGCATGAGTTAGCGGTAACTGGATACAGGATTGGATTATCACTAATGATGTTGTCCGAACATTGACTTCTAATCTTCCACGAAAAATCTCCAAAAATAAAATGTTGAAATCCCCTTATGTAACAGGTTTTCATTTTTAATTTTTGAACAGGCGGATGGCACAATTCAGCAACTTAGTATAGCAAGAGACATGGGTGCAGATGGCGTCCCTAAGATAAATGTATATTATCTTCATAAAGTTTTTATTTTATTTCTATTGACAATAGGCTCGGAATTCATCTGCTATTTGACTTAGCCAGGGTTGTTGAAATCATGGAGTGAGATGAATGCAGAATTAGATTTCGCTATTTACTTAGGTAAATATACGTTTGCGGCTATTACTAGATTAGTAAGTGGTGACTTTTTCTTGGATTGTCTACCAAAGGTTAGCGGTGTCGTCAGCCAATAAAATGCGTCATAGTTGATAGATAGTAACAAAATTCAATCTTTCTTAAGAAAATGCTAATAGTGGTAATTACCAAAAGAGGAGTGGGGATATGAAGATTGGCGATGAAAACTTCTCAGAAGTTGAGATGGTAGAACCTGTGATGCTTGAGGAAGCAAGCTTGCAAAGAAAATCAACTCGCCCTTGGTTGAAACCGTTGTTGTTGGGTACTGGGTTAGGGATGGCGATCGCAGGTGGTGGGGGTTTAGTCAGTCGTCTTCTCGCTAGTAACCAAAATGCCCCTGGGGATAAATCGGCGCCAAAGCTTACCCCATCACTGACAGTCACCGTCGCTCCCGTAGAAACTGCCTCTGTGTCTCTAACTCTCAACACTACAGGTACTGTAGCAGCCCGTGACTTGATTCCAGTTTTGCCGCAGACCAACGGCTTACAAATCAAAAGCATCCCCGACAATGTGAGAGAAGGCGCTTTGGTCAACAAAGGTCAAGTTTTGGCGATTTTGGATGATTCTGTTCTGCAAACCCAAATTAGCCAAGCTAAAGCAGATGTAGAATCTAAGCAAGCAGATGTGGTATCTAAGGAGGCTGATGTCGAATCTAAGCGAGCATCTGTAGCCGCAAGTCTAGCGATAGTTCAGCAAAGAAGAGCAGATTTAGCTCAAGCTAAGGCGAGATTAGAAGAAGCACAAAAGAATTTTCGACGCTATCAAGAACTCGCAACCTCTGGGGCGATTAGTGATCAAGAACTCGATACTCGCTCCTACACTGTGAAAACTGCTATAGAAACTGTGCGTGTGGGGGAAGAAAATGTCCGTAGTGCTCAAGCGAATGTGAACAGTGCGAAGGCAAATATTGGCAACGCCGAAGCTGTTGTGAATAAAGCCAAAGCTGATGTTCGCAACAGTGCTGCCAAGGTGGCACAACTACAAGCTCAGTTAGCTCAAACTGTGGTGCGTGCCCCAGCGACGGGAATTATTGCTGAGAAACTGGTCAGGGTTGGGGATGTAACAGGTGTGCCGCCACAAACCCAAATCGGGAATGTGATTGGCGGTTCGCAAAAGCTGTTTTCGATTATCCAAAATGGGCAGTTGGAACTTCAGGCAGAAGTGCCCGATCTTCAACTTTCACTCTTAAAAATCGGTGCCCAAGTGCAAATCACCTCTAAGCTTGATAACCGTGTGAGCTTGCAGGGAAGGGTCAGAGATATTCAACCATTGGTGAACGATAAAAATCGTCAGGCAATAGTGAAAATTGATTTGCCCTCAACAAATTTGTTGAAGCCAGGGATGTTTGCCAGTGCAGAAATTACTACCAGTACAAAAATGGGGATGGCTGTACCACAGAAAGCAGTCCAATCTCAAGCAGATGGCAGTGTAATTGTATTCACCCAGTCGGGTGAAGACTTAGACCCCAATCCCAACGTAGAAGTAAGAGAAGTTCGCGCCCAGAAAGTAGAAGTAGGAGAATCGATCAACGGTGACCGGGTGGAAATTAAGAGCGGGTTGGAATTGGGCGATGGCTCACAGCCAGACGGGCAGCGGTTAAGCGTGGTCGTAGATGGTGCTGGTTATCTCAAAGATGGCGATCGCGTCCGAGTCGTAAGTCAATAATAACTGTAGACAATCAAACCAAAATCTCTTTCTTTAAAATTCTGCGATGTCCTTCAATATCTCAGCTTGGTCGATTAAAAAACCTGTTCCGACAATAGTTATATTTTTAATTTTGACGGTAATCGGTTGGTTCTCTTTTACCACCTTGGGGATTGATATCAACCCGAATATTGACGTGCCAACCGTGACGGTGACGGTAACACAACCAGGAGCAGGCCCGGCAGAACTTGAATCTCAAGTGACGAAAAAAGTTGAAGATGCCGTCGCTGGGTTGGGCAATATTGATAACATGATCTCCACGGTGACTGACGGCTCATCCAGGACGATCATCAATTTTCTTTTGGGCACTGATAGCGATCGCGCCACCAATGATGTCCGCAACGCTGTCTCCCAAATTCGCCAAAACCTCCCCCAAGAAATCAACGAGCCAATTATCCAACGTCTGGAATTTGCCGGCGGCCCAGTCATCACCTACGCGGTAAAATCTGACCAGCGTTCTGTAGAAGAATTAAGCAATCTCGTAGACCAAACCATTAGCCGCGCTTTATTAGCAGTCAAGGGTGTAGCCCAAATTAAGCGTGTGGGTGGAGTTGACCGAGAAATCCGGATTAACCTTGATCCAAACCGCTTACAATCTCTAGGCATCACCGCCACCCAAGTCAACGACCAAATCCGGAATTTGAATATTAATTTACCAGGGGGACGGGCTGAAGTTGGTGGTAGTGAACAAACCATCCGCACCCTAGGTAGTGCTAAGAGTGTAGATGATTTGGGAACCTACGAAATCCTGCTTCCTGGGGGCGGTTCTATCCCTTTGTCCAGCTTGGGAACCGTAGAAGATAAATATGGCGACGTGCGTCAATCTGCACGCTTGAATAATCAGCCTGTGGTCGCTTTCCAAGTGTTACGCAGTACTGGCAGCGTCTTGGTGACAGTAGAAGAAGGGGTGAAAGCAGCAGTCAAAGAACTGCAAAAAACACTTCCTGCCGATGTGAAGCTGGATTTGATTTTTACAAGAGCCGACATTGTTCGTCAATCTTATCAAAGCACCATTGATGAATTGATTCAGGCTTCGGTGTTGGCGGTAATCGTGATCATGTTATTTTTACGGGACTGGCGAGCTACATTAATTACCGCAGTCGCCCTGCCTTTGTCGATGATTCCCACCTTTGCGGTGCAGCAGGCCCTTGGTTACACCCTCAACAACATGACGTTGTTAGCCTTAGCATTGGCGGTAGGTAACTTGGTGGATGATGCCGTTGTGGAAATCGAAAACATGGAACGGCACATGGCAATGGGGAAATCTTCCTGGGAAGCAGCTTTTGATTCTTCTGATGAAGTGGGATTAGCCGTAATCGCTTCGGCAGCAACCATTATTGCCGTGTTTCTGCCGGTTGCCTTTATGGGTGGCATTCCAGGGCAGTTTTTTCAACCTTTTGGCGTTACCGTTGCCGTTTCGACGATTTTCTCAACTGTTGTCGCCCGGATGGTAACGCCGATGATGGGGGCTTACCTGATGAAGGATAAAGAGATAATTCAAAAGTCGAAAAAGCCTAAAGTCATTCGTTTTTTCAATTTTAGATTTACACTTCCTTTTAGCTCTCAACACAAAGCAACCAACACTGGCTTTAAACCCTATAAATCCCTTCTTCAGTGGGCATTACGCCACAGATTAACGACAATGGCGATCGCGATCGCTTTTTTCGTTGCCAGTCTGATGCTAGTACCTTTGATTCCCAAGGGTTTTGTGGATGATGGTGACTTTGGCATTTCTAACGTTTCTGTGGAAGTACCGCCCGGTTCCACTTTGGCAGACGTCAACAAGGTAGTCACACAGTTAACGAATACCATCAGAGAAAATCCCAATGTTGTCGGGGTGCTAGCCACAGAAGAGATTAATTCTGCCTCCTTGGCCATTACTCTCAAACCCAAGGAAGAACGGAAAATCAATCAAAAACAGTTTCAGGAAGAAATACGCCCTCTATTTGGGCAAATACCGGGAGCTAGAATCAGTTTTCAAAGTCAGGGGCCAGGTGGTAGTAACAAGGATTTATCTATAGTCCTCAGAAGTGAAAATCCCCAAGCCTTGACTCAAGCGGCTGATGCCCTAGAAACGCAGATGCGATCTGTACGCGGTTTGGTGGAAGTCGCTTCCAGTGCGAGTTTGGTAAAACCTGAAATATTAGTTATTCCCAATCCCCAACGGGCAGCAGATTTGGGGGTGACAGTCAGATCGATAGCCCGGACAGCCTCCCTCGCTACTATCGGCGACAATGAGGCCAACTTGGCTAAATACAATTTAAGCGATCGCCAAATTCCGATTCGGGTACAAATCGACCCCAGAGCACGCGCAGACATCAACACAATCAAAAATCTCCAAGTCCCTGCCACCAACGGCAATTTAGTATCATTAGGGGCAGTTGCAGAGATCCGCTTTGGTAGTGGCCCGGCAACAATTAACCGTTATGATCGCGCCCGTCAAGTTGCTGTAGAAGCTAACTTACAAGGTATTTCCTTGGGTGAAGGTGTGCAAGCTGTCAACAAATTACCGGTGATGCTAAACCTACCGTCAGGAGTAGCACAGCAATCTTCCGGTGGTGCGAAAATTATGCAAGACATCTTCAGTCGCTTTGGTCTTGCCCTAGCCCTAGCACTGATGTGTATCTATGCGATTCTCGTCTTGCTATATAACAACTTTCTCCATCCCTTGTCGATTATGGCAGCGTTACCTTTTTCTTTAGGTGGCGCACTAATCGCCTTGATGGTGATGCAAAAACCCTTGGGAATCTATGCCCTGATTGGGATTGTGCTGCTGTTGGGGATTGTCACCAAAAACTCCATTCTCTTGGTGGACTATACAATCATCAATATGCAGGAAGGTAAAACCCAACGAGAAGCACTCATAGAAGCTGGTGTTTCCCGACTACGTCCAATTATGATGACTTCTCTCGCCACAATTGTCGGTATCTTACCTTTAGCCTTGGGTATTGGTATCGGTTCAGAAGTCCGTCAACCAATGGGAATCGCCATTATGGGAGGTTTCACAACTTCGACGCTGTTAACCCTGGTGGTTGTACCTGTGATTTTTAGCTATATTGACAACTTCCAAGATTGGATTTTGGGAATATTCCGTTATGGCTTTGGCAGAAAGCGTCCTCGTCCCCCAGTAGTTGAGCCAGAAGTAATCAATCTGCCCCCTACCAGCGAAAAACCTGTTTCGACAATTAGCAAATAATGATATAATGCTTGTTAGCCTCAACTGAGCTAACAACGCCTCGCGGGTGTAATTCAGTGGTAGAATGTCTGCTTCCCATGCAGAATGTCGTGGGTTCGAGTCCCATCGCCCGCTTTGAGAAATGTATGAATGTGAAATTGGCGATCGCATGACGACAAGCCGCTCTTTATTCATTTAACCAAACTCTCATGTCCCCAGCACCAGAAATTGCCGTTGAGTTTCGGGATGTCAGCTTCCAAATTAATCGCCGTACCCTGTTATCTCACTTAAATCTCACCATCTACCAAGGGGAAGCCCTCGTCTTACTAGGACGCAGTGGTAGCGGCAAAACCACCACCTTAAAATTAATCAATCACCTCCTCATACCCACTCAAGGGCAAGTTTTAGTCAACAATCGCCCTACAACTGACTGGGATGCCATTCAACTGCGGCGGCGCATCGGCTACGTTATCCAGGACATCGGCTTGTTTCCCCACATTAGCGTCGGCGAAAATGTTGCACTTGTCCCCTCTCTAGAAAAGTGGACACAACAGCGGATTGAGGCGCGAGTCTATGAAATGTTACACTTAGTTGATTTAGATCCGGAAACATTTGCCCACCGTTATCCAAATCAGCTATCTGGCGGTCAGCGTCAGCGAGTTGGTGTGGCCAGGGCATTAGCTGCCGACCCGCCTATATTATTGATGGATGAGCCTTTTGGGGCACTCGATCCCATCACTCGCCTAGAATTACAACAACAGTTCCATCACTTGCAAAAGCAACTGGGAAAAACAGTTATCTTTGTCACCCACGACATTCAAGAAGCTTTCTTTCTGGCGACTCGAATTGGGTTGATGTATGAAGGGAATTTAGTTTTTCTGGGAACGAAGGCAGAATTCCTCCAATCCCAACATCCAGAGGCCAAGGCTTTTATTGCTTGTTTGAATGCTTGGGAAAACAGCGCTTAATTTAAGGATTTAACCTTGTTTTTAACCCAATACGCCCCAGAAATCCTTCTCCATACCGGGGAACATTTAATATTAGTGGCGATCGCCATGCTAGTGGCCATCTCCATCGGCATTCCCTTAGGCATTCTCATCACTCGTCAACCAAAACTCGCCCAACCCGTTCTCGGTTTAGCTAACGCCCTGCAAACCATTCCCAGTTTAGCCATCTTTGGCTTCCTGATTTCTGTGCCCTTTATCGGCGGAATTGGCAAAGTTCCGGCCATTGTCGCCTTGACTCTCTATGCTTTGCTCCCCCTGATTCGCAATACCTATATCGGCATTAATAACGTCGATCCGGCGATTCGAGAAGCAGGAAGAGGAATGGGGATGACAGACTGGCAATTGCTATTTCAGGTAGAAATTCCCCTAGCCTCAGGGGTGATTTTGGCAGGAGTGCGGGTAGCAACGGTGATTTCTGTGGGAATTGCCACCATTGCGGCGGCGATTGGTGGCGGTGGTTTGGGGGTGTTTATTTTTCGGGGAATTTCTACGGTTAATAATGAATTAATTTTAGCCGGAGCCATACCCGCCGCTATCATCGCCTTAGGTGCAGATTTAGGCTTGGGATGGGTAGAAAAACGGTTGACATTGCAAAGAGACAAAAAGGGAAAAGTTAATCGCCAACTTGGCATTGTTTTTGGCATATTAGCCTTACTGCTTATTGGATTAATAGCCCTTGCCTATCAACAAACACCACCAACCATTATTATTGGCTCTAAAAATTTCACTGAACAAGTGATTTTAGGAGAATTACTTGCTCAACAAATTGAATCCCATACTAAATTAAAGGTTGACCGACGCTTCAATTTAGGGGGAACTTTAATCTGTCATGAAGCTGTGAAAGCAGGCAAAATTGCTGGCTATGTAGAATATACAGGAACGTCATTGACAGCTATCTTGAAACAGAAACCTGTCAGTAATCCTCAAGTTGTCTATGACAAAGTCAAGCAAGACTACAACCAGCAATTTAAATTAGAAATTATGCAGCCGTTGGGAGTAAATAGTACTTATGCAATGATTATTCGAGGTGATGATGCTAAACGGTTGCAGATCAAAACTCTTACCGAAGTAGCCAAATATGCTCCTCAATGGCAAGCAGCCTTTGGATATGAATTTTTCGCACGAGAAGACGGCTATCGAGGGTTAGCGAAGACTTATAACTTAAAGTTTACTAAACCTCCTCAACAAATGGAGTTAGGAGTGATGTATCAAGCTTTAGCAGAAAAAAAAGTAGATTTCATCGCCGCAAATTCTACAGATGCCTTGATTCCTGTGCTGAAGTTAGTCATTTTAGAAGATGACAAAAAATATTTCCCACCTTATCAAGCTGTTCCTGTTTTTAATCAAGCAACGCTGAAAAAATATCCAGAGTTACGCAAAACTATCAATCAATTGGCTGGGTTAGTTTCGACTGAAGAAATACAAAAGATGAATTATCAAGTAGATAATCAATCTCGTCCCGTTGAACAAGTTGTTACTGAGTGGCTCAAGTCTAAATCTCAATTATGAAAAATCCCCGACTTCTCAGAGAAGTCGGGGATTTTGTTTAACTCTAAACTTTAGAGATATCTGAATCTGTAGAAAATGGCAAATCTGCCGCCAGTAGTTAAACTTTTGCGTCACTTGTTCTTTGTTTAGCACCAGTAGATATCTTTGTTAATCCCCCGTGATAGTTGATCAATTTAGACTCGGCTTTACCGATTTTAGTCAAACGAAATTGCCACTCGGAAATATCTTCGTAGCTGAGATGCTGGGTATCGCAACTTGGTGTCCAGAACCCGCCGATAATAGAGGGATCATCAAAGCGCAACAAACCGGACTTGCGGATGTTCTCACCTTGGGGTGTTCCTGGTATGGGGGAGATAGAATAGGCTGCTACTTGAAATTCCAGTGCTGGATTAATCGCCCTGAGTTGCTGATGAAGTTCCAAGACTGCTTCCTCAAGACGGAGTAAACTCTCGTGGTTGTCATCGGGAAAGCCAATGATTAGACCATAGACAATCACGGGTAGACCAGCTTGGACAATTAGTTGCATCATTTCACAATGCTGTTTCCAGGGGAGAAGCTTGCTATAGGATTCTCTGCCAAAAACTGGACGTTCAGCGGGAATGTAACCCAGAAAGCCGCCAACTTTGCCATCCCAACCCCAAAGTGCTTCGATCAGTTCTTCATCAGGTGTGAGGTCAGTATGCTCATAGTTGCGTCCCCTGCCTAAAGTTGCCTTTCTCAGTTCTAAACCATTGGGCCACAACAGCGGCATTCCCATCTCTCTTGCTGCTGTGGTAATCTCTAGAATTTCTTCTTTACCCCCTGGAAAGAGAACGCGGCCGAGGAATTGATCGGAACCCATGACTGTGCAACGCGCCCCGGCTTCTTTCTGACGCGCAATCCATTTGAGGGTTGTTTCCGGGGACATTCGCCGATAGCCTGATGTGTAAGTTGGAGTCTGGCAAAAGTCACATTTGCGATCGCACCCAATGTCAGGATATACCGAGCCTATAGGTACTAAATTTTCGATAAAAGGCTCCTCTGAGTATTCTGTACCCAAACATTGCCTGGCCACTTCCACTGATGGTATTGCCCACTCATCTGGACTCATGGCTTTAGTACGCACTGGATAATAAGTACCATCAGCCAAGATCACACCACTAAGCGGCTCTCGTGGAGTCCGCCCCAGTACGTAGTCAAAAATCGGCCAATTGGCTGCACCAGATTTGTCAATCACTATGGCTGTTGCCCCTGCTTCTAAGTAGTGTTTGGGTTCCGCAATGGCATCGGAACCACCTACAACCACTGGCTTGCCTTTACTGGCAAGATGAGCGATTACCATACAGGTTACTTGGCGTTCTTGGGTGAAGTTAACTGTTACTCCCCAGGCATCATAGGTTTGAGGATCGAGATCGAAAATCCGCTGCCCTACATAGGCTTTGGTCAACTTCATGCCTTTCCAAGTTACTTCTCCGAATGGTTCTCTGCGATCGCCATCTTTGAGGTTAACTAGTCTGGCATCGAACCCACCCGCTTGCAAATCTGCCAGCAAAACTTGCTTGCTCAGTAAAGTGTTACGTCTATATAGCGCCGTCCAGTTGTGTCCATCTGGATCATATAGTCCTAGAGCAGGCACTTCAATCAGTCCAATTGTCGGAGTATTGTTAGATGTTAATCTCATAAATTCCCCTCAATTTGAGTGAATAACCAATTTGGAATAGAGTGTTCTGTCTGGTAAACACGGTCATATTTTGCTTCAAGTTTTTGCCAATTAATTGCAGGGTCTGGTAAAATTTCTTGAGCAAACATATCCAATGCTTTACCCGATAAACCTTTCTCTAAACATTTTTTTATCATCAATCGGCTTTCATCAATTTCGCCGATACATTCAAACGGAGTATGCTTAGTTAAGCCTACCATTTGCCGAAATGTAGTTAATAAATCTTCATCGTTAAACAAATTTACCTCAAAAACTGCATCGACAATATCCGGTTGAAAAAATGCCATTAATCCTACCCAAACATAAGCACATTTAGGGCATTTCTTACACCAAGGCTTCTGAATATTACAAGAATGAATTTTTGGTAAAACTTCGGGATATTTGCTAAAATTTTTAAAGATACGGAAGTCGTAGATAGGTTGTAAAAGGCTGAAATATTGGAAATTAGATAAAAGGTTTTCTCGAATAAATTGGTCTAAAATTTGTTCAGCGACAAAACTTTTCCCCCATTGATGGTTAACTTCTAGCCCTAATTCCTCCCAAAACAAATTTCCAGTATTAGCACTTTTCTCATGAGCGAGAGATAAATAATGATATCCTCCATCCAGCATGATAAATAAGGATTCAAAGATAGAAACTGGAGTTTCCGGGACAGTAATTCCTGAATTTTCAGGAAAATATAGCTGGAGAAAGGGAAAATCAATAAAATCATCGTAAATTGAAATTTTATGGTTTTTAACTGGCTTAACATGTTCTAGCACTCCAGAAATTAAGTTATGCTGAATATCAGCTTTACCATAAACACTATGAGAATATTGCATTGAAGCAAAAGGAATATCTACTTCTTGCAACATTTTCATAGCTAAAATACTATCTTTACCACCGCCACAACCCGCAAGGATGGTAGAATTGTCCCCTAATATGGGGAAAGGATTGCTTTTTTCTAAACTAACTTGTGAATAGATAATTTCTGGTTGTTGATAATCGCTAACATTATTTTCATACCAATGTTGAGCAAATACTCCTTGGTATATCTTGCCAAATAAGTCTAAAACAGGCTTTTCTAGATGTTCAGCAATTACCGAAATATCGTAATATTTAGGAAATAATGAACATAATTTCATGCCTTCAAATAAGGCAATATGAGCAGCAATGCCCTCGATAAGTTTTTGAGGATACTTTATCTTGAGCGCAGAAAATGAAACATCATGATAGAAAACTTTAGTGCAGAATTTAAATTTATCTGCACTATAGATAATATCTAAATGATGTTCATGGATTTTCAACTCATCTATTTTAATTACTTCAATTTTCATCATTTAAGTAGGTAGAGATAGTTGAATTTAAAATGGTAATTTGTTTGTAGTGAACGATTTATCGCTCTCTACAAAGATATTAAGGACTAAAGTCCTTACTACGAACTTCCTTTTAATTTAACTGTCCCATTTACCATCCCCATGTGCCAGCACCACCTTTAAATGGCCCAACAATATCAGCGGTAATCCATCCTCCATAAAAATCACCAGATTGAGGCGTAACTAGCTCATCATTGACATAGCAAGCATCCATTAAAGCGGCAATAAAACCGTAGTATTCCCCAATCTGCAAAAAATCTGGTGTGGGGTCAAAATATCGCCAAGCACCATAATTTATATACTTATCACCAATGCGGACATCATAATATTGATATCGACCTTTCCATTCACACAAACCTTTTTTCGGTGTTTCGATTAGATGTTCTAGTTTAATGTCTTCAGGGGGAAAGTAATAGGTGGGAGGGTGACTGGTTTCTAAGACTCTTTTACCTCTGTCTGTTTCTGCTAAAACGATGCTGTTACAAATAACTTTCAGGTGTTTATTGGTATCTTGTAAAATAGCAGGACGGGGATAATCCCAAACTGATTCTTGACCTGGTTGTGGGGGGATAGGATTGGTTTTCATTGCTAGTAATCTCCTAATTTAAAGGTCTTGAGTTGATGCAAGCGATCACCTATTCAGTAACTTACTTGATTGACTGTCAGCTTGTGGGAGCTTTGTCTGTTAGTAATGTTATACAAGTTTCTTGAAAAATGCTATGAATGTGCAAAAAATCACATGAATTTAGTCTTCAATTTTTGTCGGCTGTTTGTCTGCTTGGTTTATAGCTCTCTGGGTTGGCTTGTAGTTCTACAGACAAGAAATCGATGCCCTCTGTTTCCAAGAGTTCTAGTATGGCTAGATTTAATTCTCTCTCTGCCGTAAAGTAAAGATTGTCATCATTAACAAAAGCCATAATTTCGATGACGCGGGCATTTTGTTCAATTTTTTTGAATCGCACTGTACAAGATGGAGAAAAGCCAGGAATCTGTTTTGGTAATTCTTGAATACTATCGCAAATTCTGGCAGTTTGTTGTGCAGAAATTCCGTCAATGCGGAGAATTAAATTCAGTCCCCATTTTAGTTCGTCACCCGGATTTTGTGACCAATTCTCCACAATTCCAGAAATCATCCGAGAGTTGGGCATTTTTAGAATAGAGCCCCATTTAGCTAGATGCAAGCTTGTGGTTCTAAAGCCAATATCTTTGATTTGCACAAAACCATCTATTCCTGATATTCCTACCCAATCACCTTCTTTATAGAGATTATCAGAATAGATAATTAGTGTGCAAAACCAGTCATAAACAATGTCTTTTAACAGCAACCCTATAGTGATCCCAGCACCACCTAGTAAACCAACAAGTGCGGCTGCTGATTGTCCTAAAAATATCTCACTTACCTTAATTGTGATGACGACAATTGCTGCCGATTGAAAAATTTTCGGCATCAATGGCCTAAGTAATTCATCAAGCTCAGTGTCTGTGTGCAGCACCATGTTAGCAATTATCTGCCCAAGAATTGAAGAGGCTCGATAAATCACATAAGCTACTATGAAAACAACGATTAAGTTGAGAATTCTAGTGATTGTTTCGCTTAATTGCAGTCCAATATTTTCTGCCAGAATCTCCTTGACTAGCCACAGTCCACTAATGAGAATCATCCAGCTTAAGGAGGGTTTGATAATTTCGATCAACTCATCGTCAAATTTAGTTTCAGTTTTGTTAGTGAAGCGCTCGATATTTTTAATGATTCCGGCAACCAAAAACCGCCTTAAAGCCTGTGTTAGCGTCAGGATGACAATGATAACAAGGATTTTAGCAATTGGTATGCCTGAATAATTGATATTTTTTAGCGCGTTCCAAATTTCTGGCATAGTAACCCTGAGAGTGATTTTTTTTAGTGATATAAAAAGCCATTAAGCTTGACAAAGAATTAAGCCAAACCACTTTTGAGTATCTGTCCAAACTTTCAATGGTTTCAGTCCTTGGTCTGCAAGTTGTTTTTGCAATTTTACTAAATCGAACTTGCGAGAGATTTCTGTGAGAATGCTTTCTCCAGCTTGAAAGGAAACTTTTAAATTGAGAACATCGAGGGATACCAAATGACTCTCTTGGCAATGGAGATACATTTCAATTTGAGTATCAGCTTGATTATAAATTGCTTGATGTCTAAATAAATTGAGGTCGAAATTACCTTGAAACCGCCAATTTAAATGAGAGAGCATATTCAAATTAAAAGCAGCCGTTACCTCTTGAATGTCGTTATAGGCTGCTTCTAAAATTTCTGTTGGTTTTTGCAAATCAATGCCGAGTAGAAAGTAGTCTCCTGGTTTTAGAGTGTGAGCAATTTGGCTCAAGAACTGGTCAGATTCTTGTGTGGCAAAATTCCCGATTGAATTTCCTAGAAAAAATAGCATTCGTGATTGAAAATAGTTAGATTCTAGGTGAGTTAAGGCTTGTTCATAAGTTCCTAGTAATCCATGAATCAAGAAATCAGGATATTCTTTTTGTAGCTGGAGGACACTGGTTTTGAGAATTCCCCCACTAACATCAATGGGTAGATATCTACAAGAATCGGCAATTTTTTGATATGCATCTAATAAAAGACGAGTTTTAGTAGAACTGCCACTACCTAATTCTACTAGTTCACAACAGCCTGTAATTTGAGCAATTTCATCGGCATATTGGCTCAAAATCCATGCTTCTGTGCGTGTGGGGTAATATTCAGGTAACTCACAGATTTTTTCAAATAGTTCAGAACCATGATCATCATAAAAATATTTGGGTGGTAAACTCTTTGGTGTTTGGGTTAATCTTTGAATAATATCGGCACCATCATTGTTTAAATCTTGATAGTGTTCATCAAGAATTGTCAAAGGTTTAATTAGCATTTTTTCATTCCTTCTATTGTTTGATATTAGAAAATCCTGACTCTTTAATTCTCTGGAGCGACTCTAGGTGAAAAAAATGTAAATTACATAGGATTCAAATCTTGAACAGTTCTAAAACCGACGTGCTGATAAAAGTACGGACGAAACCAGTTACGATAGGATGGTAATGCCATTGAACCGTTACTAGCCCAAGAACCACCGAGCATCATCTGATGTCTGCTATCAAAAAAGGGTGCTGCTTGGTCTTGGTAGAGTGGATGGGGTTGAAATCCTGGTAGGGGGTTGAAGGTGTCTGCTAGCCATTCCCAAACATTTCCGCGCAGGTCATAAAGACCAGAAGCGCTGTTTGCTGGTTTGAACATTCCTACTGGACTAGGGGAAATGAATTGTAAGTTGAGATTATGGTTAGTTGATAAGTGGTTTCCCTCGGATGTGAGTAAGGCTTGATTCCATTCGGCTTCGGTCATCAAGCGGATATCTCTGCCTTTCCAAGTGCAAAATGCGATCGCTTCGTAGTAGTTGACTTCTACAGGCCAGTCAAGGGGTAAGTCGATTTCGTCGAATGTAGCTCGATAGCGGTAGCCATCTGGGATGGGTAGCCAAAATTTGGGATGTTGGACGTTGTAGAGTTGTTTCCATGCCGCAGATTCAGCATTCCAGTAGTCGGGGTTGTTGTAGCCATCTTGCTGGACAAACTCTAGAAATTCTTTGTTAGTGACTAGACACTTGCTAGCTAAAAACGGTTTCACTTCAATTGTGCGATCGCCATATTCGCTATCCCAACCGTAAGTAAGATCATCCTTGGCTTTACCCAGTCGCACCACACCCCCCGGAATTGCTGACTTTTGATTTTTGGGAGTGTCACCATAGCTAGGTGCGTAATTCCAGCCTTGGGGGCGTTTTAGGCGATCAACAGGCAATTGACGCAGCAGCATCGAAGAAGTTTCAAAGTGAATCCGACTGTGTTCTATTCCCATCAGCAAAGCCCAAAAAGGATGCTGTTGATCAATGGGGAGATTTAGGCAAGTTTTTTGAATAACCTTTGTGATGGCCTCCCGTGCTTTGTCTCGATATTGCCAAACTTTTCCGACATCTGGCCAGTTAACTCCTTGCATAGCTGCATCGAGTTCTGTCGGTGTTTCTGGATCAACTCCGATTTCAAAGAGAATTTCGTATTGTGAATTAATTCGCTTTTCTATTAAACCAACGCTAATTAACTTGTTGATGTAAAAAACAGATGTGTGACCAAGATAAAAAATTAGACGGTTTCTTAAAGGATCAGGGTTAAGATAGAAAGTATCTTCCCCGACCAAACTTTTCATGAGTTTCTCTTCAAGTTCCCAGGAATTTTCAAAGTAGTTGAGTAAGCTTTGTGAACTGCAATCATCTAGTCTGAGGACTTGAGCGGATGTCAGTTTATCTATCGTTGGAACTATACCCATGACATTTATTTAATTTTGTACTCAGAGCAATTATACATTTCGTACTCTATGTCTTTAAGTACCCCATATGGCTGATATTTTGAAAAATTTAACCAAATTTTAAGAATTTTAGCATTTTAACCACAACAAAGTTAAAGTAAGAATTGTGTAGCAAACAGCAATAATGTGGTAATGGGAACCGATTAACCCCTTTTTTTACTCTAGCCAGAGAATAATATGGGACTTTTATTTAACAAAGCTTTTAGCGAGTTATCGATGTTTGAAAATAATTTATTTAAATCTTTTGTCACAGGAGTATAAATTATGCATCAAATGCAAAATGTATAATTCATAAATTTTCCCAAAAACAAAAATTATTCTGTCGCTAAGTTTATGCACATAATCCGAAAACCTGTAAACTTCTGTAATTTAAATTACAAACATTTAATTCATTAATGTTAAATATTTAGCATTAAAATTATTTTTTTTATTTAATAATATTTAAAGAAAGCAAAAATAGTTACATTTTGAAATTTCTTTTTTTGCTAACTAACTAATTTTAAAGGCTTAACCTTTATTTTTTTGACAATTCACAAAAGTTTACTTAAGCTAAAAGATAGGGCTAGTAAATCAAACAAGCAACAGCAATTTAATTTAGCTACATCAAAAATTGCTGTTGCAGAATATTGGCATGAGGAAACAACTTGAACCAAAATCATTCACTATAAATTGCAGCAAGTTCGCCCCATTTAGTCACCAAAAGCTGACACTTGCTGAATTGAATCGCAACGCGCAGATATTGAACAGAATCCAGTCAGATGTAAATGCTAGTAGTGATATTAGCGGGTTTATATCGCTTATTCAAGTTCCGTCTAGGAGTATCATATATGTCTAGGAGAGAATTATGCAAAGTCTTTTTACGTCGTTAAACGACCACAACTTACCCTACCCAGATACGCTTCATCCCATCGTTGTTCACTTCGTAATTGCGATGGTAATATTTGCCTTTTTCTGTGATTTAGTAGGTTATTTCACTGGCAGAACTAACCTTTTTGAAGTGAGTTGGTGGAATTTGTGTGTTGCCACACTCGCTGTCTTTGTTGCCGTTATTTTTGGTCAATTTGAAGCGGGTTTAGCAGAACCTTACGACTTGGCAAAGTCAGTGCTAAATGTACACACCCTGATGGGTTGGTCGATTTCTGGAATACTCGCGGCAATTACAGCGTGGCGCTATGTACTTCGTACCCGCAACCCACACAAATTACCAGTTCACTATATGGCAGCGGGTCTAGTTTTAACTTTAATTGTTGGCTTTCAAGTATATCTCGGTGATCAGCTTGTGTGGGTGTATGGACTGCATACCGTACCAGTTGTGGAAGCAATAAAGGACGGTCTTTTGCCATGAATTCAGAACTAATTGACCAATTAAGCAACCAACTAGGTGCAAACGGACTACCTTACACTATTCCCATTCATCCCAACTTAGTTCATTTGACTTTGGGTTTGTTCATTATTGCGATTCTTTTTGATATCGTTGGTGTTCTTTTCCCCTTGGAAAAATGGGTCTTCAAATTTTTGGCAATTTCTGTTGAACGTGCCTATTTCTTTGAAGTTGGCTGGTACAACATGCTGGCTTCATCCATCATCACCTTTTTCACGGTGGCGGCTGGTTTTTATGAAATGTTGCTAGCTACCCCACCGACTGATGTTAAGAGTGCCTGGGGATTTCAGGCAATGGAAACCATGATTTGGCATGGTGTAATCGGCGTTTTGCTATTAGCAGTAATTGTTGGCATGACTGTCTGGAGAGGATGGCAGCGCTTTGTGTGGAGTCGGGAAATCAGCAACCAAGTAGATAGACAAGTGCAGTGGAGTTATCTGCTTGCAGGGGTGACTGTGATGTTGGTTATGTATATCCACGGCACACTGGGAGCGCAATTAGCCGCCGAGTTTGGCGTTCACAACACAGCAGATAGTTTGCTGCGATTGGGCCAAGACCTGAACAAAACCCTCAGGTAATGGGTAACGGGTAATGGGTAATGGGTAAGAGTTTTTTCCTTTTTGCCAGTCACTAATTACCAATCACCTCATCACCAATTATCAACGACTAACATGACACTCCGAAAGACTTTAAATATTGCCACCTTGATTGTCGGTGCGATCGCAATTACAGTCATCAGTCTCTGGATAGGCAAACAAGCTTACTCCTGGCTTCCCCCCCAAGCCGCAGCCGAATCTGTACTGATTGATGATTTGCTGAGTTTCTTAGTTACTTTAGGTGCCTTCATCTTTCTGGGAGTGACAGCCACTCTCACTTATTCCCTGATTTTCCATCGCGCGGCTAAAGATGACTTCAGCGACGGCCCCCCAATTCAAGGTAATGTCACCCTAGAAGTTGTCTGGACAGCCATTCCCATCATGTTAGTGCTGTGGATTGCTAGTTATAGCTATCAAGTCTATGACCAAATGGGAATTCAAGGGCCAGCCGAACATCTCCATGTACACAACCCCATCGCTACACAAACAGCATTAGCAGCCCCCAAAGAGGCAGCTGTAACCGAACCTGTAGAAAAAATTGACGTGCTGGCTAAACAGTGGGCTTGGGTTTTCCACTATCCAGAGAATAACGTCACAAGTACAGAATTGCATCTACCTAGCGATCGCCGAATTCGTTTAGCTTTGCAATCAGCAGACGTACTCCACGGCTTCTACATCCCCGCATTCCGCCTCAAACAAGACATAGTTCCCAACCAAACTATTGACTTTGAATTCACACCCATCCGCCCCGGTGAATACCAACTCACCGACTCCCAATATAGCGGCACCTACTTTGCCACCATGCAAGCAAATGTAGTCGTCCAATCACCCGAAGATTACCAGCAGTGGTTAGCAAAAGCTGCAACCCAAAAGCTAACTCCCGCAAACAATCAAGCAGCGGCGGAATATGCCCAAGCAGCCAGTCAAAAAGTAAAAACAGGCTGGGCCACCGTTGTACCTGCCGCACCTCCCCTGGTCAACCAATTTTAGATTTTGGATTGCCGATTTTAGATTTTGGAATAAAAAAATCCAAAATCCAAAATTCAGAATCTAAAATTGACTACCACTTTTTTCACCAATCTAAAATCAGTCAACCAAAATCCAAAATTCGATGACTAATATTCCCATTGAAAGCATAAGTATTGATGGTGAAAAGCCACATCATCAACCTCCAGGCAACTGGAAAGAATACTTCAGCTTTAGCATTGACCACAAAGTAATTGGTATCCAATACCTCGTTACCTCATTCCTCTTCTTTCTCATCGGCGGGATGTTCGCGATGGTGATTAGGGGAGAACTAATTACACCCGAATCAGATTTAATCGACCGCACCGTTTATAACGGAATGTTCACCATGCACGGCACCATCATGCTGTTCTTATGGACATTTCCCTCATTAGTTGGTTTAGCTAACTATCTAGTCCCCTTAATGATTGGGGCACGAGATATGGCATTTCCCCGCTTAAATGCCGTTGCCTTTTGGATGGTGCCGGTAGTGGGAATTTTGTTAATGGGTAGCTTTTTAGTTCCCGGTGGCCCAGCCCAAGCAGGTTGGTGGTCTTATCCACCAGTAAGCTTACAAAACCCCACAGGTAACTTGATTAATGGTCAAGTTATCTGGTTGTTAGCGGTAGCAATTTCCGGCGTGTCCTCAATTATGGGGGCAGTCAACTTTGTGACGACAATCGTCAAAATGCGCGCCCCTGGTATGGGCTTTTTCAAAATGCCCCTATTTGTTTGGGCAGTATTTAGCGCTCAAATAATCCAACTTTTCGGACTACCGGCGCTGACAGCTGGCGCAGTCATGTTACTCCTTGATTTAACCGTCGGTACTGGCTTTTTTGATCCCTCCAAGGGAGGAAATCCAGTCATGTTTCAGCATTACTTTTGGTTCTACTCCCACCCCGCCGTTTATGTGATCATTCTGCCCATCTTCGGCATATTCTCAGAAATCTTCCCGGTTTACTCCCGCAAACCCTTATTTGGCTACAAAGTCGTTGCCATTTCATCAATGTTGATTGCCGTAGTCAGCGGCATCGTCTGGGTACACCACATGTATGTCAGCGGTACTCCTAGCTGGATGCGGTTGATTTTCATGCTGACAACAATGTTTGTCTCAGTTCCCACAGGCATTAAAGTATTTGCTTGGGTAGCAACTATCTGGGGCGGTAAATTGCGGCTAGATACCCCCATGTTATTCGCTTTGGGTGGTTTAGTAATGTTTGTTTTCGCCGGTATCACAGGAATCATGCTTTCTTCTGTGCCGGTTGATGTACACGTTAACAACACCTACTTTGTAGTTGGACACTTTCATTATGTTCTTTACGGTACCGTGACGATGGGCTTATATGCAGCCATCTATCACTGGTTCCCCAAAATGACAGGGCGGATGTATTTAGAAGGCTGGGGTAAATTGCATTTTTGGTTAGCATTTATCGGCACTAACCTCAACTTTTTACCCATGCATCCCTTAGGTTTACAAGGAATGTTACGCCGAGTTTCTTCCTATGCGCCAGAATATGCATTTTGGAATATCATCGCTAGCATCGGCGGCTTCCTTTTAGGGATGTCCACCTTACCCTTTATTTTCAATATGGTGATTTCTTGGATGCAAGGAGAGAAAGCACCCAATAATCCTTGGCGCGCCATTGGTTTAGAATGGTTAGTTTCTTCACCTCCACCTGTAGAGAACTTTGAAGAAATCCCCATTATCCTCAGCGAACCCTACGGCTATGGCAAATCTGAACCCTTAACAGCTAACCTTGAAAGCCACGCATAAAGGAATTTTCTCTGCGTAACCTTTGCGTTTCCAACTTCACCCAAGGTAAAGGAAAATTCCCCCAATGGACAGTTCTCTAATTCCCGAAGAATTACATCACGCAAGTGGTGAACATGAACATGATGAAGAAGGCAATAAAATGTTTGGCTTCATCGTCTTCTTACTTTCTGAAAGTGTAATTTTTCTCAGCTTCTTCGCCGGATATATCATCTACAAAACCACAACTCCTAACTGGCTGCCGGCTGGTGTTTCCGGTTTAGAAATTAAAGAACCGGCAATCAACACAGTTATTCTTGTTGCCAGTAGTTTTGTGATTTATTTAGCAGAACGGGAACTCCAACGCCACAATTTAAAGGGGTTTCGTCTGTATCTGTTGGCAACAATGGCGATGGGCAGTTACTTTTTACTTGGGCAGATGATTGAATGGAGTCATCTAGAATTTGGCTTCACTTCTGGGACATTCGGTGGAATGTTCTATCTGTTAACAGGTTTCCACGGTTTGCACGTTCTCACCGGTGTGTTGTTGCAGTTAATGATTTTGGTGCGTTCTTTCATTCCTGGTAATTACGAAACAAGTCACTACGGCGTTAATGCAACTTCGTTGTTTTGGCACTTTGTCGATGTTATTTGGATTGTTTTGTTTCTCCTCATTTACGTTTGGCAGTAAATATTGTAAGGTGGGCAATGCCCATCTTGCAATTTGTCTTATTATTGATAATTTCTAATTTAGAAAAATGTTTAAATGTCTAGTTGCTAAATTAATTTAGCTTCGCTCCCCAAACTATCAGCCGCAACCATAGCCATCCTAAGCCACTTCCAATAAAATAATAGGGAAAATCTGCCCAAGTGAAGGTAGTAGCGATTAACATTTTTCCCCACCAAAATGAACGTACCCAATTTAGAAATGGTGGATGCCACAATTGCATAAACTCCAACAAGCAAGTAATTACTAATACCCATAAAGGGATTTGCCAAACTGCTCGGCGAGTGGGAATAAATAGAAAGACGAACAAGCACCAAAATATCTCATAAAAAATCCCTCCTACCTCTTGGTTCAACCACCAAATAGAATGGCGATAGTGGCTGTATAAAAGTCCAATGGGGAGAATAATAGCCAGAGAAAGAACGGAACGTCTGCGAATGTTTGTAAGTAGTGGCATTATTTAGAATAGCTGCACCAGCAGCGCTATGCAGATGCGTTTGTACTAAGAATTTTTGAGGAAATGACTGAAAATTTGCGAAATTAAACTTATATCACACTTAATAAAATTCGGATAACCCAGAAAATTAATACATGGGTCATTAAAATTATCGCTAACTTTATCACTGAAAAATTATAAATTATTAATATCAAATCGACTATTATAAACCCTATAATAATCAAACGACTAGCAAAAGGCGAAAACCTTGAGAAAAATTGAAATTTAGATATTTCTGCTTCAGATTTTAATCCCTCTGGTTTAGAAATTATGCCAGTCAAAATATATTGAATAATACTGTTGTGATTACTCTCCTCAACAGGTTTTCCATGATCTCCATTAAAATAGCACAATTCTTTCAGCCGATTATCTCCCATCAAAAACCCATCAAATCCTCCAGTTCCAATATCTCGCATTCCTACTCCTCGTAAACCATTACATAGAATTCCCACAGGCCAATCAGAAGAGCTACGGGCGTTGCATAGCATTTCTACCTGATCTTTATCAAATTTCTCTTTCCAAGGATAGTCTCGTGGTAAAACACTACCAGCCAAGTACACTCGCTGGAACTTCATTCCAGATAATTTCTTTAAAGTTTCCCCTAGAATATAAGTACCATTACTATGTCCAATAAAATGGAAATTAGTGTCAGGATATTTAGCGAAATAGTAGCTATATTCATCTTGAAACCAGTCAACATTAATTTGGCGAAGACCAGGAAGAACAAAGTTAAACGCTGAGAAGTAATCGTAGGAAGGAGTGATAACTACTGTGTCTGGATCTTCTAGACCTATTTTCTCTTTTACTTGTTCAACCCAGCCACTATTGCTAGCTCGAATCCCATGAAGAATAAATACCACATTATTTTTAGCAATGGATGGCTCTAAATTCGTATTTCTATCTAATAGTCTTTCTTTGAAAATTGCTTCCCTAATGAGCTTATACCTTTCTACCCTGTCTTCTGCCTGATCTATGCAGTGAATATTAGTGTTTTCAGCATCAGGAACATCTACATGAAAGGCATCAGGAAACTGATCTAAATCAACGCTGTCATCACGAGTTATATTTCCATCTTTTGCCCCCAGTAGTTGAACGACAGTTAGTGGATAATAAAATTTTGAGAAATGTCGAATCCAGTCAATCCTTAAATTAGTGATAAATGCAGAACCCTTAACAAAGTCTTGTAATGGCATCAAGCTCCGTAAGGAAAAAGATGTGGCTTTCTCGACGGCTCTTGCTATTTGCCAAATTCGAGATTGAGTAGGATCTAAACCGCGATTGGGTGAAGCGAAAAGAACAAAGCGGCTAACGTACTTATACCAGGGACTTTGATTATAGCCTAGGTCATGATAATCACCAGAGGCTAGTAGATAAGCCTGCCGAACAAGAATACCACCTAAGCTATGTCCGACAAGGATAACTTCTTCAAAAGCTCCGTCCTTTTGCCATTTCGCATCTATCTGAGCTTTTAGCTGTGTAGATAAGTTGATGCCTCTCTCAAAACTCCAATCATGAAGTTTATGCTTATCCCAAAGTAGCCATTCACTCTCAGTTAGGGCAGTTTCCTCCTTAAGTTCTTCAACTAATGGCTTCCAACTATGAGCATTTTGATTTTCAGAGGGAACAACAACGATGAGCCGTTTTAAGGAAGTTGAGCTAACCGGAGTAGTTCTAGTTGCAGATTGACTAGTTGTTCTTGTTCCGTCTGTCCCTCCCCAAGCCAGTCCTACAGGCTGTTCCTCGAAACTTGCTTCGATTCCTAAGTTATTTTCTATGTATTCAGCTAGTAACCTAGCATTTCCATCTTGCGAACTGTAAGTGATAACTAAAGCTGGCTGTACTTTTTGTATTAGTGATACTACTCCGCTCACATCAGCACTATTAGAGTCAAAATTTCCTGATTTTACATCTACAACCAAAACATCTATTTCAGGGAATGAAAGCTGTGATAAATTCGGAGTACAAGAGAAATCCGATGAATACATTACGTTAATGCTATTTTCAGTGCGAATCACTGGCATCACTGAACCGGGCATATAACCCGATGGAAACAGACATATTTGAATATTCTCGACTGTATGACAGCTTCCATCTGCTGGAAGAACTACAAATTGCTCACGTCTAGATTTTATATCTGGAGATTGTTCTAACAACTTATCATGAGTTTCTTGACTTAAAACAATCTTTCCTTGCTTTCCTTTACTGGTACTGAAATCCTTAAGACGATTGATATTAGTCTGTATGCGAATAGAACGCTCTAGAGCAAATCCATCACAAGTCACAGTCTTACCAATAAGAATGCATCCATCCTTGCGAACCGTAGCCGCACCTCGAAGATTATTCATTGTTGCTCCTTTTCATCAGTAAATTGGCGACAAAAGCTTCGAGTTTCTCTGGTGTAAGATGGGGAGCAACTGTAGGATTATTCATGGCTGACTCCGTTAAGGTGAAGCTAAAACGTCCATCTTTGATAGCAGCAGAAAGAACGTTTTCCTCACGTACTAGCTTAGATAAAATAGCTCGAAGCTCAAAACTATACTGTTCTTCCCATTGGCTCCCATTAGTTAAAGTTGGAAGTTGCCCCAAGAAAACATAATGGTGAATAACCTTGGGTCGAGTTGAGTCAATTGTTTCTATACAGTGAGTTAAGCTTCCTCCTCCCCGTAAGTTGCATTGAAGAATTGCACGAACTTCTTCTTTACTCCTCTGATTTTCAAGCGCATCTTTAGCTAAGAGCTTAATTTTTTCAGGCTCTTTAGCTCTAGAAATTTCAGACGCTACGGAAAAAGACAGATGACCTGGTGATGTTCCCCAATTGACGAGAGATTGTAGTTCAGGCGGCAGCAATAATAGTGAAAGAAACCTACGCACAATAGAGGAGTCTTTTAACTCCAGTTCCTGGGCGATTTGATTGAGGGAAATTCCTTGAACTTGATACAAGCGATTTAATAATTGAGCAACTTGTATCGGAGACAATCTGCGATTTTTCTTATGCGTTCCAATAGAGAGAATTATATCTCGCCGTTCATCAGACGAAAGTGAATCTAACATAAATATTTTAACTTAGAGATAACCCCGTTCAGAAAGTGCTGCTTCAAGGAGAGTAATAACCGCATTATTTTGGTCAATCTTCTCATCTTGTGTAAATTGATTTATAGCATCATATAGGTTGTCGCCAACGACTATTCTGAGATTTATTTGCTGCTGCCGTCTACTCTTTTTGATAGCTTCTTCTGGAGGAATGCTTGGCTCTTGAATCGCAACTTTTTCGAGTTGTCGTTGTTGAACACCACTCATTTTTTGCATTTCTTCAGCATAAGCAATAGCAGCTTCTTCGTTGACATTTTGACTACTTGAATCTGTAGCTGCTTTTTGCGCTCGAAGAGCAACATCAAGCTTTAAACCGCTTTCAACTTTTTGTTTTAGTGGTTCAATAAGTTGCTCATACTTTACATACTGGCTGACCTTAGCACGCGGTAGTCCTAATACTTCTGAAATCTTTTTAATCGACCCATATTCTCTGTATAATTCTGTGCAAGCGTCAATATAGTCTTGAGTTGACAAATTTTGCCGAACCATATTCTCAGTTAGCGAAATCGCTTTTGCAAAACCTGGTTCTACTGGTTTAGAAAGTATTGTGGCACGTATAGTTTCATATTCTAAATGCTGATGGGCTAGAAAACGCCTCTGACCTGTGACTACTTCATATCGACCGTCCGCTTTCCGAAAGACAACAATTGGCTCAAGAAGTCCTATTTTTTCAATGCTGGCTGCTAATTCCTGAATACCTTCGTTAACATCGCTAGTACGAACTTGAGACAGTCCGATGTCAATTGCGTCAAGTGGAATTTCTTTAACTTCGCTATTCTCAGTAATTGTCATCTGTACCTCATGATCAAGCGTTTTGTATTGAAATAATTGAATTAAAAAAGTACATTTTTTTAATTTTGATGTTGGCTATTTTTACAATTCATCTAGCCTTGATATAGGCGTGTAACAAAATAGCTACTGAGATATTGCTTTTGTGTTAGACCGGTCAACAGCCGCATTTCTCAGATCGATTGCCCAATTTCCGGCTGTTTGACTACCAATATTTAGATTGTCATCTGCCTCAAGGCTTAATTTAATAAATTATATATCACACAAAACAATAGTTGTAATTATGAACAATCACGACAAATAATTTATGAAACTTTACGCAGAGATTTCTTATTGCTCAGTAAATACCTTTCAGCAAATAACGCAAGGTTCTAAATTTTAGATAAAGAAATAACTGTTTTGTAATAATATTAAAAACAGAAACGTTGAATGCAGCAATAAAACTTTACATACTAAGATGTAATTGTCCTATCAAGGGTTAATTGTCAACATTTCATAATATCTTCCATCCAATGTACATAACTAATTTGTTGACACATACAGGCTTGTAAATAGCGGAATTTATCTAATATTTTTTCACCCCATTGTTTAGGAACAGATACAAGTTGTAAAATCAGATAAGCAATGAGACTTGCATAGATTTGTATGGTAATACCATTAACATTTTTGGTAATTAATTTATCAAGTTTTAGGTGCATCTTTAAAAATTTCCATAACAATTCAACTCCCCACCTTAAGCGATAAATATCTCTAATATCATCATCTCTAACTGCTGCATCTCCATTAGTTGGTAAATTAGTGACTAAGCGAAATTCAGTTCTCGTTTCTAAATCACAAAAATTAATCACTCTATAAGCTTGTGCATCTGTTGATGAGCCTAATTTTTACCAGTCCATTTTCTGATTCAAATTCTAACTTCCAATTATTTTTAATCCGTAACACAAAGTATTTATTTTCTTGAACTAGTTCTTGAATAAAATTTAAACCTGCAAAGCCCCTATCCATTACTCCAACAGCATCTGCTGGCAAATTAGACATCATCTTTGAGCCAAATTTATAATCATGATTATGACCAAAGTTGATGAAATTATCTTCTGGACTTCCTGTAGCAAGATTTAGGGAACTAAACAGTTTAACTTGATGATAATCCAGAATCCATAACAGCTTACTTGTCAATGTAATAATTGTTGAATCAATTGGACATATTGCATATTTATTGTGTAACTTTTTCTGGACTTTATTCTGGACTAATTGATTTAATTGATGATAAATCTTCTGGAATACTTCTTGACTTCGATGAGTGTTAGCTTTGGAAAACGTGGAAATATCTACATCAAATCCTGTATTGTTTAATCGTTTAAATAAATCCCTCATACTCGTTAAGCTATTATCCAGGGCATAAGCTAACCAACACTCGACAAAAAGACGGCTGTTCAAAACAGGATAATCATTTTTTGGTAGCCCTCCCAGGATATTTTTGACAATCTTGGGAAATGAATTTATAATCATCGTTAATCGAAATATTTTAATCCTTTGCCCAAAATCTAACATATTTTGGGCTATTCTTATCGGAATTTTCTTAACATTCAACACTTCTGTATTAAAAACTATAAATAGCACAAAATTGACCTTCGCCTATTAAGCAGTTTAATCTTTTTCCAGAGAAAAACATTTAACTGCTGAAAGAGAGGCCACAATTTGCTATTGCTAGAGTTCTCTGTGTACTTATCACAGCTAAACCAACTCTTTATGCAAATTCGAGAAAAAAGATGTTAGTAGTCTTTTTGTACTACTAGAAATTAGATATTGCCACAATTTCAGGACTTACGCATTGACAAACAATGCTAAATATGTAGGTAAATTGAAAATTTTAATCCGTGCGTTAGGGAACGCACCCTACAGGTAAATTGAAAATCTTAATCCGTGCGTTAGGGAACGCACCCTACAGGTAAATTGAAAATTTTAATCCGTGCGTTAGGGAACACACCCTACAGGTAAATTGAAAATCTTAATCCGTGCGTTAGGGAACGCACCCTACAGGATGAATTTCCAAAGGAAGTAAGTCCTAAGATTTTCGATATCTGACGCATTCACGCCAATATATAAATCACTAACCACGGGATATTTTACATAACGCCATTAATGTACATTCCCAAACGAGTCGCGGTTGGGCGTAAGTAAGTAAGTATTTACGAGCTTTTTCTAGTTCGTTAATTATGCTGGATTGATGGGTTTGCTGCCAGTAGGATTGCTGGAGATAATCAACTAACCAGAGTTGTGCTTCTGTGTCTAAATCTTTATCAATTTTTTTGGCTAATTCTAAGGCGCTGCGGTAGGTTGTCGGTGCTTTGGTAACTTGTTGGAGCAACTCAGGGGAAATGGTTTGTAATTGTTGGTAAGATGCGATCGCACTCCCCGGACTACCAGCCGCTAAATTTAACACCGCTGGATGCTGCAAAATTTCCTGATTCCCCGTCTGTGTCAGCACTTGCGCCACAGCAGCCACATCTAAGCGATAAAAAGGAATGCGTTGACAGCGAGAAACCAACGTTGGTAAAACAGCCTCAGGCGTTGGTGCAATCAAAATCAAAGTCGCCTGTCCCGGTTCTTCCAAAGTCTTCAATAAAGCATTCGCTGCGCCTTCCGCCATCGTTTCTGCTTGTTCCAACACCACCACATTGCGCGGCGCTTCCAAAGGCGGACGTCCCAAAAACTCGGTAATTCCCCGAATTTGCTCTAGACGAATCACCGGCGGTGCTTTGCGCTTCACCCCTTTCTCGGCTGCTTCTGCGGCTGTTAGTCGTTGTCCTTGATATTGATATGTTGGTTCTACCCATAATAAAGATGGGTGGTTTCCTTGACGCACGCGATTGTGTAGCGTGTTGAAGTCGCGCTGCGGGTCAAAAAAGAGTAATTCTATAAAGCATCGTGCTGCTAAACTCCGCCCCACACCATCAGGGCCAACAAACATATAAGCCGGGGCCACTCGGTTTTGCCTCACAGCCTGAGTCAGTAATTCTACGGCTTGTTTTTGTCCAATAAGGGGAGCAAATGTGTCAACACTCATGAGTCAATTATAGGTTGACTCATGATGTTAACCTATCTCACAGAAGATAGAAGGCGATCGCCCAAAATTCCCTGAATTGTCTGTTGAACAGTTTCTTTATCCAAGCTGCCATCTACCCGCACAATCTGCCCGCTCCCGGATGCGGCTAACTCTGCATATCCTTGCTGAACGCGGCGATGAAATGCGATCGCTTCTTGCTCAATCCGGTCTAGTCCAACTTCACCACCAAGTTTGCGGGCTAGTCCCACCTCGACATCCACATCTAGCCAGATAGTTAAATCACTTTCCAAACCACCAGTAGCAATATAATTAAGCTGGTTAATAATAGTCATACTCAAACCCCTGCCATAACCCTGGTAGGCAATGGTAGAGTCAGTATAGCGATCGCACAAAATAAATTTCCCCCCGGCTAGATTAGGCTTGAGTTCTTGTTCAACGTGTTGCGATCGGTCAGCAGCATACAACAACAGTTCCGTCACCTCCGCAATTAGTGTGTTCTCTGACTTGGACAGTAACAAGCGGCGAAGATGCAAACCTAACTCTGTACCCCCCGGTTCACGAGTCAGAACCACAGAAACACCCAGGCTTTGCAGCCATTCAGCACAAAGCTGCATCTGGGTAGTTTTGCCGCAGCCTTCCACCCCTTCAAATACAATCAATTTGCCACTCATGCTTTTTTAATTTAGCTTTTTCGCTGACGCTTTATAAAGCTATCAGCTAACCATCACAATTGGATAAAAGTCTCTGTTCAGAAATTTGCAGGTATGGGAACTCTAGGAAATGAGGTTAACTGCCCAGTGCTACCAATAATGTCCCATCGCGACCATACTCCTCTGAGCCAATTTTCATCCCCTCGTTTAACCAAAAGCCTGAGTACCGTTGAAACTTGGGGCTTCGGTCTGACATCTCATATTTCCTGGACAGCTTTGGTACCAACAATTCATGCTGCTTTGGGTTCACAAGCTATTTTCGTCTGGATACCCGCCGTAATTGTGGGCATGCTGCTCAACTATCAAGTAAAACGCTTGGGTATGCATTTCATGGATGTAGCTGGCGGGACACCCAACTATGCCACTAAGCTGCTGAGACGCTACCCAAAATTAGCTTGCTATGCCGCAATTGCATATATCCTCGCTTGGATTTCTTACTTGGCAGTTAATACAATCGTACTCAGAGATTTAATTAAAGTGAATTTGGCGGCGTTGGGCATTGCCTGTCCGGTAATATTTCTAGATATTGGCTTAACGCTGTTGCCATTTGTCGTCGCTTTTAGTGGTACTCGCGCCTTGAGTATCTTGCATGTGTTTTTTGTGATTCCCGCCTTAGGATTGCTAATCACCTTTTGTATGCAGGGTTTAGGCTGGTTAGCCTTTTCTCCAGACAGTCCTGGATTTTTTCCTAGCAGTTGGTCATCTCTGAACTTTGTGGACTGGGCAAAATGGTTCTTTTTCGTTACCTATACAACCTACGGTTGTGAAACAGCTTCTTCCTTTGTCGCTGATAGCCGCCACCCCAGCCAGACACTGCGCTTTCTAGATATTGCTGCTTGGATGATGCCACCCATCTTTCTAGGGGGATCTTGGGTTGTGATGCGGTTAGCAACTGCTCCCGACCTCAAAGACAGTGCTTTCCTCAATTTTTTGGCGGCTGCCACCCCCTTCTGGGGAAAATCAGCTGCTGTTAGTGTTACCTTTTTGCTGGTAGCTTCTTGTCTACTAGGTTCGGCAACCGTCGTTTCTAATTGCCCGCGAATATTGTATCAGCTAGCTTTAGACCAGCACATTTCTCCAGTGTTTTCTGTGGTGACGCGCCGGGGTGTGTTTGTACCTGCTTTGAGCTTGACATTATTGTTTTGCTTGATTTATCTGTTTTGGGGAGATGTCGCTCGAATTGTGGCTGTTGGCAACATTGGTTGGTTCGTCTCCTTGATGTTATTGCATCTGGGGCTTTGGCTACAACGTAAACACTCATTCGTTTTGCTTCCCTGGATATCTTTGGCTATTCTGCTGTTAGAAATTGTGGTGCTGCTGGTAGGTGGAACTGCTTGGGGTTGGGGAAACTTGATCATTGGGCTGCTATTTCCCATTGGCGTCATGGGAATTGATCAGGTAATCCGCCGTGTGGCTTTTCCTCCGTTCCATCTAAGTTGGTGGATGCGACGATATCAATCCCGACCTTCAGTCATTATTAAAGACTCAGTGATGCTGCAAGTGAGCATCCTGATTTTTTTGCTGTGCAGTGCAGTTGGGGTGGGCTGGTTATTTGGTGTCAAGCTGAATAAAGCGGCAAATGCGGGGGGTGAGAATTTAGTTGTGGTGCTGCTGATGATAGTGGCTTTTGTGGGAGTTGCGATCGCCTGTTGGACAAGTTTACCCCAAATAGTCGCCTTGACAGAAGCCAGAGTTGCAGCCGAACACCTGTTTAACGTAGCCCAAGATAGTATTTTAGTCGTAGACAACCAAGGCATTATCCGCCAAGCCAACCCCGCAACCGCATCTTTCTTTAATGTCAACCCATTGCAGTTATTGGGACAACATCTGCAACAATGGCTCCCCGAATTAACCAACTATCCAGAACAATGGGCAAAGCGCAGCGAACACACCCTACTCCACAACAATCAAACCAGAACTCTCGAAGTTTCCATCTCCGACCGCAAAGACCAAGATTTTCAGGAATACGTCGTCATCATCCACGACATTAGCCAACGCAAACAGGCAGAGGAAATATTGAGACGAGAAGAAGCGCAATTGCGGCAAGAAGCCCAGCAACTAGCTAACCAACTGGTGCAAAGCGAAAAGATGTCTAGCTTGGGGCAATTGGTGGCAGGTGTGGCCCATGAAATCAATAACCCAGTCAATTTTATCTATGGCAACCTTGCACCTACTAGTGAATACATCCAAGATTTAATCAGACTATTGCAACTTTACCAGCAGCATTATCCCCAGCCAGTCCCAGAAATTCAAACCCAGGCAGAAGCCATCGACTTAAATTTCCTGCTCGCAGACTTGCCCAAATCCCTCAATTCGATGACAGTAGGTGCCCAGAGAATTAAAGAAATTGTTTTATCTCTGCGAAACTTCTCTCGCTTGGATGAGTCAGAAATCAAAGCCGTGGATATCCATGAGGGTATTGATAGTACGCTGATGATTTTGGCTAATCGTCTCAAATCTAATCCAAATAATCCAGAAATTCAGGTAATTAAAGAGTATAGCAACTTACCATTAGTCGAATGTTACGCCGGACAACTCAATCAGGTGTTAATGAATATTCTGGTAAATGCCATTGATGCTTTGGAAGAATCCTTTGTCAGTAAACAACTGAGCACTAACAAACCGCAAATTATTATTTCTACAGAACTAACTGCCGACAACCAAGTAATTATTCGCATTGCTGATAACGGTTCTGGCATGACAACAACTGTGCAACAGCGCTTATTTGATCCCTTTTTCACTACTAAACCAGTGGGTAAAGGTACGGGGCTGGGCTTATCTATTAGCTATAAAATTATAACTGAAAAACATGGGGGAGAATTAAAATGTAATTCTGCTCCTGACCAGGGTACAGAATTTGTGATTATAATTCCTCTGCATCAATAATTTATAACAGTTTAGCTGAAGTCACAAATAATAACCTTGTCCATTCTTGCTCAAAAAAAATTTAATAATGGGAGATAAAGATGATAATAGATAAACCTAAAAAATCCCGAAACTTATTCAAGACTTGGCAAAGTCAAACTCAGCGGCAAATGAGATATCTAGCGACAAGCCACTTTGCATCCAAGCCTAATTTGACCACATCATTGATTTTGATTAGCACTACCTTAGCCATAGGTATCATTGGCATTACTAGTTACCAAGTAGTCAGGAGTTTAATTCTGCAACAACTTCAGGAAAAAGCACTGCTTCAAGTTCGTCAAGGAACTGATGAACTTGATCAATGGTTGGCAACTCGCTCTAGTACAATCCAAACTCTAGCCAATACAAATATAGTAAGTTCTCTTAATTGGCAAGAGATAGAACCATATTTGCAGTCAGAACTTAAACGTATTAATGGATTTTTTATTTTTGGGTTAACCTACCCTGACGGTTCTTTTTACACGACTGAATCAATTAACACTAAGAAAAATAATAAAGATCGGGATTACATCCAAAAAGCATTGGCAGGACAAGTCAACATTTCCGCTCCCTTTATTGGTCGTACTACTGGAATTCCGGCGATCGCGATCGCCGCGCCGATTAGTCAAGCTGATGGCAGTGTCAACGCCCCTATTGGAGTATTATTTGGTAGCTTAAAGGTAGATCTCGTCTCTAAGGTAGTCAGTAGATTGCGCTATGGCAATAACAGTTATGCCTTTGCACTCAACTCCAAAGGGCAGGCTATTATTCATCCCAATCCAGCGTTGATGTCGACGATAGAAAAACCTGCTCCCAGTTTTCTAGAGTCAACTGATCCTGGCCTAGCAGCGAGCGCTCGTCGGATGGTGAGTAAAGAGCCAGGAATTGAACTCATTTCTATTGACGGTACGAACAAGTATGTTGCCCATATCCCCCTCAAACAAACGGATTGGTCAGTAGCTCTAGTCATACCGCGGGAAAATATCGAATCTCAACTGGGAGCGCTCAACTTACTCGCTTCTATATTAGGTGGACTGCTTCTGATTGCAGCAATTGTAGCTTGGCGGCAAATACAATTATCTGAACAAGCAAAAATACAAGTTACACTACTGAGTCAACAACAGAAGACACTGCAACAGCAATCGCATGAACTAGTGCAAACCTTGCAGGAATTACAAAAAACTCAAAGTCAGTTAATTCAGAGAGAAAAAATGTCCAGTTTGGGACAGTTGGTCGCGGGGGTAGCCCATGAAATCAATAACCCAGTCAGCTTCATTTACAGCAATATTACCCCTGCCTATGAATATACACAAGATTTATTCAGGTTACTGCAACTTTACCAACAGTACTATCCTCACCCAGCACCAGAAATTCAAAATGAAGTAGAAGCAATTGAATTGAATTTCTTGATGCAAGACTTGCCGAATTTGCTGGATTCGATGAAAGTGGGTGCTGACAGAATTAAAGATATTGTCTTATCTCTGCGAAACTTTTCCCGCTTAGATGAAGCAGATATGAAAGCGGTAAATATTCACGAAGGCATCGATAGTACGCTGATGATTCTAGAAAGTCGCCTCAAGGATACAACTAAACATCCAACAATTACAGTTACAAAAGAATATAATGATCTGCCGCTGGTGGAATGTTACGCCGGAGAACTAAATCAGGTATTTATGAATATTCTGGTAAATGCTATTGATGCTTTAGAAAATGCTAATGAATCATGGTTTGTGGGTGATGGGCAAGATAATTCCCATGACCAATTACCAACAATTTTCATTTATACTAAATTGACTGCCAACCAGCAAGTAATTATTGGCATTGCTAATAATGGCCCTAGTATTCCTGAAACTGTGCAACAGCGATTATTTGAACCCTTCTTTACAACTAAACCAGTGGGTAAAGGTACAGGATTGGGCTTATCTATAAGTTACCAAATTATTACTGAAAAACATCAGGGTAAATTGCAGTGTATTTCCTCTCCTGGTAAGGGTGCAGAATTTGTCCTGGTAATTCCTCTCAAACAACAAAAGCAGCAAACTGCCTAACTTGATATAAGTTGCCACTTATGAATTTAAATTTTAGAGGATGTTTTAAAAGACCTTGGTGATGTATCAAAAATGTTTAGATCCCCTCAATCCCCCTTTGAAAGGGGGGCAAGAAACTCTTAAAGTCCCCGTAGATGGTGATTGAGCGCTAGATGTTTATAGTTAGAGCAGGAGAAGACAAACGATCACTGTTAGCTGGCGTCAACTTGTCTAGAAAGTTGAGCATAATTTTAGCCACAGCCGCCGGCGACTCAATCAAAAAACCATGCCCGCCACTGTCAAGCACCACAAGTTCAGCATTGGGAATGTTTTGAGCCAGTTGTTGAGAAAACTTCACTGGGGTGAGAATATCCTGTCTACCGACTAAAACGAGGGTAGGACAATGAATATCTGACAGGCGATCGCTTGTGTCACTGTTAATAATAGCTCGGCTCTGATGATAGAGTCCATGAGCCGTCGGTGGTGCGGGGTAATTAATCGCCCATTCGATCAGCTGTTCTATCATCCCCGGAATCGAGTAGAACTCTGGGGTAAAAATCCAGGGTAATATCAGTTGTTCAAATAGCTTCAAGTCTACTTTATCAAGGAGGTTGCCCCAAGTCTCGACGACACTATTAAATAATGCATCACCCTTTGCCAAAGTAGAAATTAAAATGAGACTTTGAATTTTTTCGGGATGTGCAAATACTAACTCTTGGGCAATTTGACCGCCCATTGAATGACCTATGACATGTACCTTGTTAATTCCGATATGCTCAAGTAATGCTGCGGCATCCTTTGCCATTTGCTGGATAGTATAGGGGCTATCAGGAGCAGAACTGCGCCCTATGCCTCGATTGTCTAAGCGAATCACCTGATATTGCTTGGTGAGGGATGGGATAAACTGCGACCAATAAAAATGATCGCAAGAGAACCCCGCTATTAATAGTAAAGGTTCGCCTATTCCCTTAATGTCGTAGAACAAGTCAATATCGTTAACCTGAAGCTTCGGCATGATTACTCGATGGTTTTTATCAAAAGCGCCGTAATACCCCTTCCTCAACGAAGTAGGGAGGGGATATAAGGCGGACAATGACGAAAGTATCCCCGAACGAAGATGAGCTTCATTATCCACAATTCTGCAATTGTGTAATACCGAGAAGGCTCAACGCTGGATAGTGTTCGCCGATTGGTTAAATAACACATCTCGCGACTTTTCGAGATCAAGAGCCTGATTTTTCAAGGCTTCTGCCTGATCGTAGGCGCGAATTGTTGCCGGACGGACTTTAATTGCCTCAAACCAGTGCTGCAACGCCGGAAAATCTTCTAGCTTTTGGTTTTGGCGCTCATAAGGCGCAATCCAAGGATAAATTGCCATATCTGCAATGGAATAATCGCCAGCTACAAACTCTCTATCTGCCAGTCGTTTATTCAGCACTGCATATAAACGTCCTGTCTCCTTCACATAGCGGTTAATGGCATACTCAATTTTTTCGGGAGCGTATTGGTTAAAGTGGTGGTTTTGCCCCGCCATTGGCCCCAACCCTCCTATTTGCCAAAATAACCACTGGAGGACTTCAACTCGTCCAGGCAAGTCTTGGGGGATGAATTTCCCGGTTTTTTCGGCTAAATATAGCAAGATTGCCCCAGACTCAAATACAGAAATTGGCGCACCTCCGGTTGCTGGTTCGTTGTCCACGATTGCCGGGATGCGATTATTGGGAGAAATTTTCAGAAATTCGGGCTTAAATTGGTCGCCAGCACCGATATTTACCGGAATTATCTTGTAAGGCAGTCCCGCTTCTTCTAAGAAAATCGTGATTTTATGACCGTTGGGGGTTGCCCAATAGTAAAGTTCAATCATGAGTTAGTTCTCCTAAGAAATTTGCTCTAAGATTGTTTAGCCTAAAAACGCTCTACCCAAGGTCGCACAACACCAAGGAAATTCTGATAGCCGCAAAGTGCCAGAAGCCTACACTATTAGGGTACGGTGTAGGCGCTTCACTGAAAACTAACCCTGGTAAGGGTTGCCGATGGTGTCCACAGAAACGTTGTAGGCAAATGGCAAGCGGCCGGGATTCAAGCGTGGTTCTGCGGCATAACCAACAGGGACTAAAACAGCGATCGCTAAATCTGAATTATCCTCTGCCCCAATCACAGCCTTCACCTGCTCCTCAATCCAGCCATTCATAAAGCAGGTGGATAACCCCAAACTTTCTGCTGCTAAAACCAAATGGGTAGCGGCAATAATCGCATCTTTAATCGCATATTCGCGCCGCTTATCTCCCAACCCAGCTTGAAACTGGGGAACAGCGTTTTTAAAGTAGCCGACTGTGCCCTCATTCCATGCCCCGGTTTGGAGTCCTTGCTCTAAAATTGGTGTCAAATCTTGTTCACCTGCGGAGCTATCAGCGGCAAAGACAAAGGTAACAGGTGCTTGAACAATTTGCTTTTGATTCCAAGATGCTGCTGATAAAGCTGCCTTTTGCGCCTCATCTTGAACGAGAATGATCCGCCAAGCTTGGGTATTAAAGCTACTGGGTGCAGCCACAGTCAACTCTACCAGTTGCTTAAGTAGTTCTGGGGCTATGGGGTCTGATTTGAAAGTTTTGATTGAACGACGCTGAACTATAGCGCTGGGTACATCTAGGGGTTGAATTTGGGTGATTGCACTCATGAAAATCTCCTCTTGTTTAAAATATGGTGCCGCTGTAGCGCCTTTTATTATCGAGCTAAAAAGTAGATAAAAAACTACTGACTAACTACTGGCTCGCTAGTAACCGACCAAAAGGGATAATCTGTATATCCTTCTTCACCCCTACCATTACCACCATAAAAGGTTGTTTGATTTGGCTGATTCAGCGGTGCATTTAGAGCGAACCGTTGAGGTAAATCAGGATTGGCTATATATGGGATGCCAAAGGCAACTAAATCTGCTGCTTTGTTTGCTAATACGGCATCACCTCTTTCACGGGTATAACCACCACAGACTATCAGACCACCTGTAAACTTTTGCCGCAAATGACTGGTAGGCACAAGTGTTGCACCATGTCTGATGTCTCCTTCTAGCCCCTCAACAATATGCAGATATGCTAAATCAAACTGGTTCAGCGCTTGAGCCGCATAACCAAAGGTTTCTAGGGGATGAGAATCATGCATATCGTTAAATGTCCCACTGGGTGCAAGACGTACCCCCACCCGTTGAGAATCCCACACACCAGTTACCGCCTCTGTCACCTCTAACAACAATCTTGTCCGATTTTCAATCGCGCCCCCATATTTATCGGTGCGTTGATTTGTGCCATCTCGGAGAAATTGGTCAATTAGATAACCATTGGCTGCATGAATTTCTACCCCATCAAACCCAGCCGCTAGGGCATTGGCAGCACCTTGACGGTACTGTTCCACAATTCCTGGAATTTCTGAGGTTTCCAAGGCACGGGGCGTGACAAAGGGTTTATAACCCTGATATGTTAACGCCTGACCTTTAGGTGCAATGGCTGAAGGTGCCACAGGTAATGCCCCATCTGGTTGTAAGTCTGGGTGGGAAATTCTGCCTACGTGCCATAGTTGCAGAAAAATTCTCCCTCCTTGTTGATGCACGGCATCTGTCACCAACCGCCAACCTGCTACCTGTGCTGATGAATAAATTCCTGGTGTATCTGGATAGCCCAGTCCTTGAGGAGAAATCTGAGTCGCTTCTGAAATAATCAGTCCAGCGGTAGCGCGTTGGGCGTAGTAAGTGGCGTTGAGTTGGTGCGGAACGTTTCCCGCTGCTGCTCTTTGTCGGGTTAAGGGTGCCATGACTATCCGATTAGGCAGTTCTAAGTCACCTAACTGGTAGGGAGAGAATAAGTTAATCTCGGTATTCATTTTGGTTATATCTCTAAATAATTGATCTTACAACGCCACCATCAACTCGCACAGCTGCGCCATTAGTTGCTGAAGCTAGAGCACTGGAAAGGTAAACAACCATTGCTGCTACTTCTTCGTTAGTTGCAAAGCGTTTGATTAAGGAAGTTGGTCGCAGGGTCTGGAAAAACTCAGCCTCAACTTCTGCTGGACTAATGCCTCGGTCTTGACCCATTTTGGCATCTTGGGCAGATATTGCCGACTCAAGCGAATGCCACTGAGTACGTTAACTTCAAATATATTTAACCAGTCCTCATCGGTAATATCAAGAAACGCTTTGGGTTCGTAAATACCCAAATTGTTAATTAGGATATCGATGTGAGGTACTTGTTGAAAAAGTTGCTCTACTCCTTCAATTGTTGCGAGATCAGCAACGACACCGGAAACTTTCGCTGTGGGAGTAGTTTGCTGAATTTTGGCGTTCGGCTTTGCCGCGCCGGAGGCGATCGCTTCGGCTACTCTTGCTTCAGTCCGACCGTTGATAATTGTTGATACACCCTCTTGGGCTAGTGCTTGGGCAACCGCAAAACCAATGCCTGCGGTTGAACCACTCACTAGCGCAGATTTACCATCTAATTTCAAGTCCATTGCGCTTCTTCCCTGGCAGAGATTCCACTGTCTAAAACCGAACAGTTATAACTCTACAACTGCTTAAATATACTGTGTTAAAGTTTTGGTTAAGCTAGCTTTGGGCACTGCCCCCACAACAGTATCCACTTGCCGACCCCCTTTAAACACCATCAGCGTGGGAATGCTACGAATTCCATAGTGACTGGCGACGGTAGGATTTTGATCTGTATTCAGCTTCACTACTTTCACCTGTCCAAGGTACTCGTTCGCAACCTCATCGACGACTACAGCCAACATCCGACAAGGGCCGCACCAAGGTGCCCAAAAGTCAACCAAGACCGGAGTTTCACTTTCCAGAACTTCTTGCTTGAATGTGGCTTCTGTGACATTTGTAATGGATGACATAGTTGCCCTCTTGAGTTAATTCATTTATTCGATATTATCGAATAAGTAAAATATAAGTCATCTTAAGAGATAATGCAACTATGAGATTTTTATATCATCCAGATCGAAAAGACATTTGTTTACCGGGAGTGCTGTATGCCTTGGGAGACCCAGTGCGGCTAGAGATTGTGCGGTTGCTGGCGACTAAGGGAGAGCAATGTTGTGCTGAGTTTAATTTTGCCATTGCTAAATCTACCATGTCTAACCACTTTAAGATTTTGCGGGAGTCGGGGGTAGTCTTGACTCACAAAGAAGGCACACAGCACATCAATCAGTTGCGATGTGAAGATTTAGAGGCGCTGTTTCCGGGGTTGCTGGGTGCAGTGTTGCGATCGGCTCAACCATTGCTGGTTGAATCTTCAACGGTGAAAAAAAGTGTTTCCCAGATGTGGTGAGCGATCGCTCAAAAAGCGATCGCATTCTTGGTCTATATCAGTCATCCAAATCTCTGAATTTGGCAATGAGAAACTGCTCAAAAATCAGGCTTTTCTGCCCTATTCCTCTATTTTGACGAATTTCATCATTCCTAGATCCTCATGGTCTAGGATGTGACAGTGGAGCACAAATTCGCCAGTGAATAGCGTATAACGGCTGCGGATATTTACAGGTTCACCCTGTCTCACCAGCAATGTATCCCGCCAAATCAACTCATCATTGCCACGCTGTGCAATTTGTAACGAAGCCGCATAAGAGGCAGAAACTGGTGTAATTACCAATATTACCGTCGCAGCAAATACACAGAGAATACTGAAGAGGCGTTTTCCCATTATGGCACTCGTTACTGATTAGTGATGTTGAGCAGGGATTTATCAGGTTGCAGGCTGAAAATATCTATCTGGGGATAGATACAAAGCAAGTTTGACAACCTGTAGTAGTAAGTTTAGGACTGAATGGGGATTAACTGTAGTAGCGAAGACAGACTGTTAACACAACTTTATTTCTCTGGAAAAATAAAAATCATCCCAAGTAGTCAACTATTTTTCTAACTAAAAATAATCAAAGTTTTTTAAATCCAGGTTTTTGACAAAAGAGTTTCAGTCTGTGAGAAAGTACCTTGGAGTGAAGCGCCGGATTTCTCAGTTTTCTATGAGATAGATTTGCACCTTTATTAGGGGATAGCAATAATTCCCGATAACCGCACCTTTATAGCCGGACACCACTACCGTTAGAAATTCTCATTTTTGTTTACATATCGTTACACTAGAGACATCGAGAGCGGTGAAAGCCAAGATCTCAAAATTGAAATTAAAGGCAAACGACATGAATGGCACAATTCGCGTTGGTAATCTCTGGGGAATTCCCTTCTATATCCATCCATCGTGGTTTTTAGTTCTAGGTCTGGTAACTTGGAGCTATAGCGGTGGATTGGCAGCGCAATTTCCCCAATTAGATGGGGGGTTAGCTTTGGTACTAGGATTGCTGACAGCGCTGTTGTTATTTGCCTCTGTCGTCGCCCACGAATTAGGACACAGCTTTGTCGCCCTGCGCCAGGGAATTGAAGTTAAATCAATCACACTATTTATATTTGGCGGGTTGGCGAGTTTAGAAAAAGAGTCAGAAACACCAGCTGATGCTTTTTGGGTAGCGATCGCCGGGCCTTTAGTTAGTTTACTGCTATTTGCCACAACCACAGCCATCGGTTTTGCTACCACCATATCAAGTCCATTAGGAGCAATTCTCAACCTGCTGGCATCTGTAAACCTAGCACTAGCCTTATTTAACCTGATTCCTGGCTTGCCGTTAGATGGCGGAAATATACTGAAAGCTTTAGTTTGGAAAATCACAGGTAAACCTTATAAAGGTGTGCTTTTCGCCAGCCGCATTGGACAACTATTTGGTTGGGTGGCGGTGATTTATGGTTTACTTCCCCTAATCGTATATGGCAGCTTTGCAAACGCTTGGTACGGGTTAATTGGTTTCTTCTTGCTGCAAAATGCTGGTAGTTCTGCTCAATTTGGCAGAGTGCAAGAACAACTGATCGGTTTGACTGCTGGGGATGTTGTCACAGCTAATAGCCCAATTATCTCTGCTAGTTTAACCTTGAGAGAGTTTGCCGATCAGCAGGTGGTGAGTGACAATAACTGGCGTCGGTTCTTGGTTACAGACGATGAGGGACAATTAATCGGTGCGATCGCCGTTAACGAGTTGCAAAATGTCCCAACAGCCCAGTGGACAGAGACTCAAGTCAGAGACATCATGCGACCAAATACATTATCTACCACAGTGCAATGCGATCGCCCTTTATTAGAAGTAGTGCAGCTACTCGAACAACAACAGCTATCTTCACTCCCCGTAATTCGTGACAACGGCGTGCTAGTGGGAATCTTAGAAAAAACAGAAATTGTCCAGCTAATTAAGCGCAGATCCCAGCTTAACCCCGCATAGTCACCCAATAAAAAATTCTGTAAATCAATGTAGAGACGTTGCATGCAACGTCTCTACTACTGTTTTAAACCCAGGTCGGTGGGTTTTGCCTGTGTAGACGCGGTTTCTAACCGCTAGGAGATTGGAAACTTCGGTCAATTGCATCCACCGCATCAATAGCAATAATCAACCTTTGCTGCGGTTGTAGCTGATTGCTGACTTGCTGGAGAAGAGATTGCAGAGATATTTCCGCCAACGGTTGAGTAAATTGGGTGCAGAGAGAAGCCAGAAAAACATCAGCGCGATTTTTGCCAGCAACTTGAGCATTGTAATAGACAACTTGGGGATTAGCGATCGCGTACCGCCCACCGGAGGCGATCGCATAATTAGCGAGGATAGCACTTTTACCGCTGCCGGGAGTACCCACAATCGTAAAGTAACCCCGGTCATAGCGCTGAAGAAAGTTAGAAATCGCAGTAAACACGAACCCACGACCAACAAAATTGAGGTTGTGTGCTTGCAAGACTTGCTGAAACTCTAGCGGATATCTGCCGTTATTGTTAGCGATAGACGGCGAATTATTCATAATTCTGAACCTTCCCCACCTTCCCACCGCAAAGAATGCAATCTTCCTGATTCATCCCCCGCTACAATTGTCACCCCATCCGGTGCAACAGCGCAGCAAAGTAAGGAACTTTCCCCGATAAAAGTGGTAATTACTTCCCCCGTTGCTAAACACCAGACTTTGATTGTGGTGTCCCATGAACCAGAAATCACCTGCTGGCCATCGGGGGTGATAGCGACTGCTTTTACCCCGTAACTATCACCAGTAAAAGTCCGCAATTCTTCCCCCGTTGCTAAACACCAGACTTTGATTGTGTTGTCCCCTGAACCAGAAATCACCTGCTGGCCATCGGGGGTGATAGCGACTGCTGTTACCCCGAAGCTATGACCAGTAAAAGTCCGCAATTCTAACCCTATTGCTAAACTCCAGACTTTGATTGTCTTGTCCTCTGAACCAGAAATCACCTGCTGGCCATCGGGGGTGATAGCGATCGCATTTACCCAGGAACGATGACCAGTAAAAGTCAGCAATTCTGACCCTGTGGCTAAACTCCAGACTTTGATTGTCTTGTCCTCTGAACCAGAAATCACCTGCTGGCCATCGGGGGTGATAGCGATCGCATTTACCCAGGAACGATGACCAGTAAAAGTCAGCAATTCTGACCCTGTGGCTAAACTCCAGACTTTGATTGTCTTGTCATAAGAACCAGAAATCACCTGCTGGCCATCGGGGGTGATAGCGACTGCATATACCGAGTCACTATGACCAGTAAAAGTCCGCAATTCTGACCCTGTGGCTAAACTCCAGACTTTGATTGTCTCGTCCTCTGAACCAGAAATCATCTGCTGGCCATCGGGGGTGATAGCGATCGCTGTTACCGAGTCACTATTACCAGTAAAAGTCCGCAATTCTGACCCTGTGGCTAAACTCCAGACTTTGATTGTGTTGTCCGATGAACCAGAAATCACCTGCTGGCCATCGGGGGTGATAGCGACTGCTGTTACCCCGTAACGATGACCAGTAAAAGTCCGCAATTCTGACCCTGTGGCTAAACTCCAGACTTTGATTGTGTTGTCCGATGAACCAGAAATCACCTGCTGGCCATCGGGGGTGATAGCGACTGCATTTACAATAGCGACTGCATTTACATAGGAACTATGACCAGTAAAAGTCCGCAATTCTGACCCTGTGGCTAAACACCAGACTTTGATTGTTCCGTAATAAGAACCAGAAATCACCTGCTGGCCATCGGGGGTGATAGCGATCGCTGTTACCGAGTCACTATTACCAGTAAAAGTCCGCAATTCCGACCCTGTGGCTAAACTCCAGACTTTGATTGTCTCGTCACAAGAACCAGAAATCACCTGCTGTCCATCGGGGGTGATAGCGATCGCATTTACCGAGTGACTATGACCAGTAAAAGTCCGCAATTCTTCCCCTGTGGCTAAACTCCAGACTTTGATTGTGTCGTCATAAGAACCAGAAATCACCTGCTGGCCATCGGGGGTGATAGTGACTGCATTTACCGAGTGACGATGACCAGTAAAAGTCTGCAATTCTGACCCTGTGGCTAAACTCCAGACTTTGATTGTCTCGTCACAAGAACCAGAAATCACCTGCTGGCCATCGGGGGTGATAGCGACTGCATTTACCGAGTGACGATGACCGCTGAGGGTGCGTAATAATCTGCCACCAGGGGGGGTTAAGCTTGATGTTAAGGGACGCAACCAAGGTGAAATTTGCCGCTGTTTTGCTTGCTCCAACATTGCTTGAATTTCTGGCAATTCAAAACACAGCATTCGTCCTAATAATTGCGCTACTAATTGGGTTTGGTCCTCTCTCAAAATCTGCGCTGACAGTCCCAACGCTCCTTGAATCAACTTTAGCGCTTTCACCTTCTCCGGCTGATATTCTGGGTGATTTAATATTTCTGGCTGCTCTATCAAATCATAATCTTCAATCAGCGACTGCACCCCAAACTCAGGATGATTAATTTTGTTAGCCAAAAAGTCAAAATCTGTCAGCGTTTGATAATACCTTGGCAATTGCCCCGACTGCACCAAGCTATAGGGTAAACTCTTCAGTCGAGCGCGTTGAAATGCAGGACTTTCTGTTAGTGATTTCTCGTTAATATTTCTCATTTATTGATAGATTTGTAAGTACTTAGGCAGAGCCTAGGAACGAGAGGAACCTCACCCTGGTTCTGCTACGCACAACCTGTCCCTCTCCTTCGCAAGGAGAGGGATGTCCGTCAGGACAGGGTGAGGTTTTTCAAGACTTTTGGTTAATCGGATAACTTGTGTGTACACGGTAGCTTGGGTATCTCCGAGTTAATTAATATAAATAATTAGCAATTTGTTGATTCACCTCATCAAAAATCTTCCTGCTCGATTTCAATTCCCGCTTACCTTTTAAGAAGTCCAGAAAACTTGCATGATAAATGCTATAACAAATTTCTCCCTGGATTTCCCGCTTCTTCAAATATTCCCGCCAAGTATCTAAAATCTTTTCAACATCACATTCATCCTGCTGAGAAATCGCCGCGATAATTTCACAGGTAATAGCTGTACCAATCTCCACCAAAATAAACAACACAATTACCTTTAATCTATTGGGTTCATTCTCCATACCCATCCGTTCCCAATGAATTTGATAATATTCTTGTAAACCTTCTGGTAACTGCTGCAAAGATAGGTCATTATACAAACCTTGAGCAATACCTGGTAAGACATAGCGCAGGTACATGAAATTATTGTCGCTCTTAACAGACACCTGCTCAATAAATTCTTCAGATGAGATATTGCGGTCTTTAATCCATTTGCTTAAAGCGTCTTTATATTCTGAATCTTCATTGACAAATAACCGAATATACTCTTTCACATCGGCGCGGTTAAACTCTGCATATTCACCTGCTGTCAAATCTAACTCTTGCTGCTTCAATCCTTCAGTAAACAGGCGTTTTTTATTCGGTGCATAAGGTCGTCTAGTGAGCAAAAAATAAATTCTATTTGGCAGAGTTTTAGGCAAATATAAAATATTCTCTGCTCCTGGTTCTTGTTCCACTTCATCGAGAGCATCAACGACAATTATTAGCCGTTCATTAGCGGTAAAGTTTTCACTGATTTTATTCAACAATGTTGGTAAATCGGCGTTGTCTGCATCTGTCAATCGATAACGTTCAATTAGTTGTTTACGAATACTTTCTAGAAATTGCTCTGGTCGATTGCTACCTTCAGCGATAACATTGAAATAACATATCGCTTGATGGTCATAAACGTATTTAGCAGCGATCGCACTTTTTCCCATCCCCGCATCCCCAATCACCGTAAAATAGCCCTTTCGCTGGTTTTTGAGGAAATTATCAAACTCAGCAAACACGAATTTACGACCACGAAACGCCCTAATTTTTTCTTCAATCAGTGACTTAAACTTATCTGGGTAGGGTAACTCTTCCCCCATTTCCCGGAAATTGGGATCAAGTAAAATTTCTGCTGGGTTTCTCGTGCGCCTCGTTACGCCCAGAAAAATATGATAAAATTCTTTAAATTCCTGACGAATATTGATTTTCTCTGCTCTAATCTCATCCCCTAAGATATTCCAGTCGAGAAAATATTCTGCATCCTCAATAAAATTTGTGGGATTTTCCTGAAACGCTTTCCAAAAAGCCTGTTTAATCTCTTTTTGTCTAAAAAAATCTAGTAAATTATCAGATTTAGGTACGCCATACTTTACTAAAGCATAAGCATAAACCCCCTCAAAATCTTTTGGTGGTTGTGATTGGTCAAGTTTTAAGTTTTGTAAAACTTTAATGAAAATTTCGCTTTTCTGCGCTTGTCTAAAACTTAGAGGGCCAGCAGCTTTAATTGTGTTTATAACGAAGTCAATATTCATCTTTGCTGTTGTGAGAGCAATAATTTAATACCTTATCTGTACTTTAGCCCATAGTTACGGGTTTTTTCGGTAGTTTCTCTTAGTTATAAATGTTATAAATATGTAGAGTAACTTATAGCGAGAAGAAAAACGTCCTAGGGGTGGGAAACCGTCTAGAGCAAGATGCTAGGGAGCTATTCTTGAACTAAACTAGAACCACAGGGATGTAATCACAGGGATATTATGATGAGCGATCGCGACTATACTTTAATTATTGACAAAAGCGGCAGTATGTCTACCCCCGACCAAGCGGGCGGTAGAAGTAGATGGGAGATAGCCCAAGAGTCTACAATCGCCTTAGCCAGAAAATGCGAACAGTTTGACCCTGACGGGATCACCGTTTACCTGTTTTCCGGGAGATTTAAACGCTACGAAAACGTCACCACAGCCAAAGTCGCGCAGATATTTCAAGAAAACGACCCCGCTGGAACGACAAACTTAGCAGGTGTACTTCAGGATGCCGTCAACAATTTCTTTCAGCGCAAAGCCAGCGGTCAAACTAAGCCCAATGGTGAGACAATATTAGTCATCACCGATGGCGAACCAGACGATCGCAAAGCGGTCTTTGAGGTAATCATTCAAGCAACTCGTCAAATGGAACGGGATGAAGAATTAGCAATTTCGATCATTCAAGTAGGTTCTGACGCTCAAGCAACTAAGTTTCTCAAAGCTTTGGACGATCAATTACAAGGTGTAGGCGCTAAATTTGATATTTGCGACACCATCACTTTAGATGATTTAGAAGACATGAGCCTTGCAGATGTTTTAATGAATGCGATAACCGACTAATTTATCAATAGTCTAAAGTCCGGAATCATAAATAACTGATAACTGGTGAGGGAAAAGTGTTGGAAAACCGGGATTATACATTAATTATCGATAAAAGTGGCAGCATGGCTACCCCAGATCAAAAAGGTGGTAGAAGCAGATGGCTAGCCGCACAGGAATCTACCTTAGCTTTAGCTAATAAGTGCGAGCAATTTGACCCAGATGGCATCACCATTTATGTATTTTCTGGTAGATTCAAGCGCTATGAAAATGTCACAACCAGCAAGGTATCACAAATTTTTCAAGAAAATGATCCCTCTGGTACTACTGATTTAGCTGGTGTGTTGAAACACGCTACTGATGATTACTTTCAACGCAAAGCAGCTAATAAAACTAAAGCGAATGGCGAGACAATTTTAGTTGTGACTGATGGGGAACCAGATGATCGCAAAGCGGTGATGAAGGTAATTATTGAAGCTTCTCGCCGAATGGATCGCGATGAAGAATTAGCTATTTCTTTTATTCAAGTTGGCACAGATGCCCAAGCTACCCGCTTTCTGAAAGTTTTGGATGATGAACTCCAAGGCGCTGGTGCAAAATTTGATATCTGTGACACTGTGACAATGGATGATATGGAAGATATGAGTTTATCAGAAGTGCTACTCAATGCCATTACTGACTAATACATAATGGCGTAATAAGGCTACTATTCAAAATAGACCAAAAGCCTACGTCATCAACTTTTTGAATTTTAAATTTTGAATTTTGAATTCCGCGTTCGCGTAGCGTCTCGTAGAGATAGCGGTACTAGCCATACCCTTAACAGGACTCGAAAAAATGGATTCCATTGATAAGCTGTTATCTGAAATCAAAGCTGAATATGAAGAACCAAAACCTCAACAGCAGCAGCCTCAATCAACTCCTGCTAAATCATTCGTGCAACCGCCAGCAAATTCAGGATCTTTTATAGATAACTTGTTGGCGGAAGTTCAAGCTGATATTGCTGAACAAGATGCTGCTGAGGAGTTGAGAAAACAGCAAGAATTAGCAGCGGAGAAAGTTCGCCAAGAACAACTCAAAGCCAAGCAACTAGAGGCTTTAAGAAAACCTGCTAAAGAATGGCTAGCCAAATTAGATCCACTTTCATCAGAAGGACTTTGGTTTGAAAGTTTTGCTAAAGGATTTCCTTCAAAATTAGAAGCGGCGATTGAATATTTGCAAAGTAATTAATAAAAAGAGCCAATTACCTATTACCCATTACCCATTACCAATTACCCATTACCCATTACCTATTACTTAAATGCTGTATAGCCCATTCATGCATTGCATAGAGAATGGGTTTGAGACTTTCTCCCAAAGGCGTTAATGAATATTCTACCTTGGGGGGGATTTGTGGGTAGACTTCTCGATGTATGATCCCGTCTTCTTCCATTTCTCTGAGTTGCTGGGTGAGCATTTTTTGGGTAATTCCTGGTAAGGAACGCTGCAACTCACCAAACCGTTTTACCCCTGCAATTAATTCTCTAATAATCAAAACCTTCCAGCGTCCGCCGATTACCTTGATCGTGGTTTCTACTTCACAAGTCAGTCTGCTTTCGATTTCTGCTTCAGCTTTCATGGTTACTTTTTAGTAAGTATCTTACTTATTAGTGCCTACTGTTCATAGCAATTGTACATAGGTTAAAGTCATTACGGTTAAGAATTTTGTCGCCTGACTGAACACTATTAAACGCCCACAGGCGTAGTTTTATTTAGGAACTTTAAATTATGGCAAATATCCTTCATATTGATTCTAGTCCTCGTGGCGATCGCTCTGTTTCCCGCGCACTCTCCTATGAGTTCGTCACTTCTTGGAAAGATGCTCATTCTGGTGATACAGTCACTTACCGGGATTTAGGCCGCAATCCTGTGCCCCATGTAGACGAATCGTGGATTGCTGGTGCTTTCACACCACCCGATGCGCGTACACCCGAATTGGTTGAGGCAATTAAGTTATCTGATACCCTGATTGATGAACTGCTAGCGGCTGATCTCTATGTCTTTGGTGTGCCGATGTACAACCTGAGCATCCCTTCTACTTTCAAGGCTTACATTGACCAAATTGTTCGTATTGGGCGTACCTTTGCAATTGGTGAGCAAGGCTACAAAGGTTTAGTTGATAGCAGTAAAAAAGCACTGGTTATCACGTCGCGTGGTGGTACTTACCCACCAGGAACCGCCTACGCTGCCTATGATTTGCAAGAACCCTACATCCGCACTATTTTCGGTTTTATTGGTATTACTGACATTACTTTTATCCATGCCGATAGCCTGAACTTCGGTGATGATGCCCGTGATAAGTCTTTAGCCGCAGCTAAGGATGCGATCGCTCAAGCGGTAGCTAATTGGTAATTTAGGGACTTCCAATAAAAAAATATCCAATCGGTAGGGACACAGCATTGCTACAAGTCTATGATTACTGGATATTTTATTTTTTGGTATTCCCTTAGATCAAGAAGATCCCCCCAACCCCCCAAGTCCTGGGGGGCTTCATTTCCCCTAAAACGGGCGGTAGGTTTAGTTTTCTTTCAAACAAGTTTGAGCTAAATCTGCAAAGCTTTGAACCACTTATTGATCACTGTGTTGATGGTTTGTTTGATTTGATGCTTGCGATTCCATTTCTGAAATGCCATTTCATATTCTTCGCCTTTAGTTTGAAAGGTATTCCAGATATCTAGCCCTAGGGCGAATCCACAGAATAGCAAAATGTACAGCGCCCAAGAGATGCCGCCACCACCAATCAAATCTACCACCATAAAAAAACCGTTGACAATGGCATAATTGCCAAGACGCTTCTTAAATCTTCCTTGGCGGTAAACATCAAAAGCTTGTCGCTGTTGCCCTTCGCTCCGTTGTGCTAGCCAGTCGCGTTCTGCTAGATTTAAAGAGTCTGGGGATATTTCTAACTCAGCCGCGATTTCTAATATTTGCTCATAAGAAAATTCTTTATTTTGATCGTCAGCTTGGCGGGCGATCGCAAATTGCAAAATTTTCTGTACGTCTTCTTGGCTATAAGAACGGAGACTTTTAGGTTCAAACGCCGTCATAATTCTTAGCTCTGAAATTAATTTTAATAGAGAACTCCTGCCCGATAACTATCGCGCAGTGACACCACCACTATTTCCATTATCCCTACACTAACAAATCTGGATGGGGGCTGGCGGTAGTGATTACCCGAATTTTTAACTCGGTTGGGGTTGGCGAAAGCTGTAAATCTCTTTAATTACCTGTACCCAAGCGTTGGCGACAGATTGGAGGATAAATAAAATGGTGGCAAGGGTGGCAAGTATTCTGGCTAGGGATTAAAAGCCCTCTAACTTTATCTTTACCATAACTGCGTGGGTTTATGGTAAAGAGGTTGCGGGTAGCAATCTCAAAGATGTGAAGACTATCAAAATATCTGGATATCACCTGGACGCCGCAGCATAATATCCAAAGAGGAAGCAGCGAAAAGGAAAAAAACAATGGTTGAAGATAATGGATCAGTTCGCACCCTATCAGTGGATATTGGCGGTAGTGGTGTTAAGGCTATGGTGTTGGATATCGCTGGGAAGCCCTTAACGGAAAGGGCGCGTTTAGAAACGCCCCAACCGGCTAAACCGGAGGTAGTGATTAATGCAATTGTGGTGTTAGCAGCGGCACAAGGTGATTTTCATCGTGTTTCCGTAGGTTTTCCGGGTGTGGTGCGATGTGGCGTTACGGAAACAGCGGTAAATTTACATCCAGATTGGATTGGCTGTGATTTGGCAACAACCTTGTCTAAGCAGTTAAACAAACCTGTGCGGGTGATTAATGACGCTGATATGCAGGGTTTAGGTGCGATCGCAGGCAAGGGTGTAGAATTAGTGGTGACCCTGGGGACTGGCTTTGGTTCGGCGTTGTTTATCGATGGTAAATTGGTGCCAAATATGGAAATGGGACATCATCAGTTTCGCAAAGGGGAGACTTATGAAGAACAACTCCGACGGGCAGCTTTGGAACAAATTGGTGAGAAAAAGTGGAATCGGCGGTTAGAAAAAGCGATCGCTTCTTTGCAGCATCTCTTCAATTATGACTACCTTTACATCGGTGGTGGTGAAGCTGTCAAGGTGAATATGCATCTGCCATTAAATGTGAAACTCATCCCCAATGTCACCGGTTTATTAGGTGGGATTGCTTTGTGGAAAGATTAGACTTTGCTCTCGGCATCAGTCTTGTGAGGCTTGTGAGGGGTGAAGCGATGGCGAAACGCCCGCTGTTGGCGAACGCAAATCCAACTGATCACATCGAAGAAGTAGATACAGATTATTTACCATGCAATTAAAGCCAATAGACATAGGAGTGAAAATTAAATATGCATTACCTGGAACCCTTGTAGAAACCTGACATGTCACGTCTCTAGATTCTTTTTTACCAGATGTCTAATTAATCAGCAGGTAGTAATCATTGGCGCAAATCTGCGGCTTTGGCGGTGAAGCGATATCTGTGATTGCAGATGTCACTAACTTTCAGCAGGTAAAGAGGATCATCGCCGACAAAGCCGTGGCAGAATATGAAAGATTATCGCGGCTTACTCTGAGGAGGTTTGGGGTTTTGTCTAGAATCCTGATTGTTTCGTTGTAATTATGCCTGAACTTGCTAAAAAAAATCAAACTGAGCAATAATTACTAAGAAATAAAGGAGTAATTCAGATGACAGTTGCTCAACAAAAGCGAGTAAGAAAAAAGTCGGCCGCGCAGAGGTTGTGGTTTTTGCATTGGCTCATGGCCTCATTCTACTTACTGATATTTGTTAGTGGTCGGGTGATGGTAAGTCTCTCAGATTCCTTTGCTTATAGGGAGAGTTTTTACGACTTCCATAAGGTGCTTGGGGCTACCGTTATGAGTTTGTTGCTAGCGAGAATTTCTTTTTTGCTGCTGGCTCTCCAACACAAATATAGACGGCGTCAGCCTCAACGCAAAGGAGACTGGTTGCAAATTGTGGCTTTGCACAGTGCGCTATACTTTTTTATGCTTTTAGTACCACTCAGCGGTTACTTTTTTTCTAACTCTGCTGGTTATGAGGTCAAAGTATTTAATACTGGGCTTGTGCTACCACGCTTGTTTCCCACCAACAAATCTCTATATGACTTGGCCGAAAGTTTACACTTTTGGATATCCTACACATTTCTAGCTTTTATTATCCTGCATTCCTTCGACCAAAGGAAATACTTACGCGCCCAAATGCGGCGGTTTTCCCAAGCTGCGATCGCACTTGTGTCATCAAAATGAATTTTCCACAGTTTGCTCAAATTTTGTAAACCCGTCCCTTCCAAGCACCGCCGCGCCCTTGCCAATGACGGATTGCTGAGTCTAGGGTCATGAGGGTATAGAGAAAGGCGATCGCAGGTAAGCAAAAAGCTAAAGCCGGGGAACACTTGTAAAAACGGATAATCGGGAAATAAGCCCATGTACACAGCAACCATCCACATAAACCTGTAAATGCGATTGCCCAATTCCCCATCAATCCACCCAAAATCATCCCCACGGGTGGCACTAGATAAACCAAAATCATCCCCAATAAACTGCCCACTAACAGCAATGGGGAATAATTTAGTTGAGTGTAAGCACTGCGGGCTACCATCTGCCAAATTGTCTCTAGGGAATCATAAGGACGCAAGCTGCGAGTTAAATCACTCAATCCTAACCAAATGCGCCCTCCACTGGATTTAACAGCTTGCGCTAAAGAGCAATCGTCAATTAAAGCTTGGCGAATCACTGATAACCCACCAATTCGGGCTAAAGCTTCTCTCCGAATTAAAATACAACCCCCAGCCGCTGCTGCGGCTTTATTTTTGGGGTCATTCACCCAGCGAAAGGGGTAGAGTTTTTGGAAGAAAAAGACAAAAGCCGGAATTAACAGTTTTTCCCAAAAGCTTTCACATCTAAGTCGCACCATTACAGAAACCATGTCTAAATCTTCCCTCACCGCTTTCGCAACCATGCGGTGGAGATTGCCAATATCATGTTCGATATCTGCGTCAGTGAGCAAAAAATAGTCTGGTGTTTGTAAAGACGTTTCATGAAACGTCTCTACAGCTTTCTGAATGCCTTGTTCCATTGCCCAAAGTTTACCCGTCCAACCGGGAGGTAGAGATTCACCAGAGACAATGTGTAATTGCTGGGCTTTGTTGACAGCGTGGGCAATGCCTTCAGCAAAATTAGCTGTTTGGTCTGTGCTGTGATCATCTACTAAAACCACGTTAAAAGTACCGGGATAATCTTGGCGTAATAGCGATCGCAAAGTGATTGGTAATAATTCAGCTTCGTTGCGGGCAGGAATCACCGCACAAACCGTTGGTGTAGAGGCGTTATAGGCAACGTCTCTAGATAGTTCTAATTGCTGATCTGCTCGCCAAAACTGCCCCCAAAAACTCAGTAAACCGACCCAAATGATCAAGGATAAAAGCATCAGCCCGAACACAATTGCAGCCATGATGTATTGCAAATTCTCAATGTCTCAGACAGAATACTATGTCTACTGTTGATGGGAAAGAATGTTATCTCCCCACAGCCGAGTTTCTCACCATTGTCTCCTTTCTGAGGTTGAGTAAGAGTTGATGCAAACACAATATCAAGTAAAAGTCAAGCAAGTTGAAACTGCGATCGCCGCCAGTCAAAACTTTCTGCTGTCGTTACAAAATACAGATGGTTACTGGTGGGCAGAATTAGAATCTAATGTCACCATCACCGCTGAAGTTGTCCTGCTGCATAAAATTTGGGGCACAGACAAAACCAGATCCTTAGACAAAGTTGCCACTTACCTCCGTTCTCAGCAAAGGCAGCATGGCGGCTGGGAAATGTTTTATGGCGATGGTGGAGACTTGAGTACTTCCGTAGAGGCTTACATGGCGCTGAAGTTGCTAGGTGTACCAGCAACAGATCCGGCAATGATCAAAGCCCAAGCCTTTATTGTTGGGCGGGGTGGAATCAGCAAAACTCGGATTTTTACCAAATTGTACTTAGCCCTCATTGGCTGCTACAACTGGCGCGGACTCCCCTCCCTGCCTCCTTGGGTAATGCTTGTACCCAATGATTTTCCAGTCAATATTTATTCCATGTCTAGCTGGGCCCGTTCCAGCACAGTGCCATTGTTGATTGTCTTGGATCGTAAACCTGTTTATCTGACAGATCCAACTATCTCCTTAGATGAGTTATATGCAGAAAGTATCAATCAAGTACAGTTTGAATTACCCCGCAACGGTGATTGGACTGATTTATTCATCACCCTAGATCATGGATTTAAATTAGCAGAAAGCCTGAATTTAGTCTTCTTTCGAGAAGAAGGCATCAAAGCCGCCGAAAAGTGGATTTTAGAGAGACAAGAAGCTACAGGCGATTGGGGGGGAATTATTCCCGCCATGCTAAATTCGCTGTTAGCTTTGCGCTGTCTGGGTTACGATGTCACCGACCCCATTGTCGAACGAGGCTTGCAAGCAGTTGATCACTTTGCCATAGAAACAGAAAATCATTACCGCATCCAGCCTTGTGTTTCACCTGTTTGGGATACAGCTTGGGTGATGCGGGCCTTGATAGATTCTGGTTTAGCAGGGGATCATCCGGCGGTGGTGCGGGGGGGAGAATGGTTATTGCAAAAGCAAATTCTCGATTACGGTGATTGGGCGGTGAAGAATCGCCAGGGAAAACCAGGTGCTTGGGCCTTTGAGTTTGAAAATCGCTTTTATCCAGATGTTGACGATTCGGCAGTGGTGGTGATGGCACTCCAAGCCGCGAAACTGCCTAACGAAAAACTCAAACAAAATGCGATCGCTCGCGCCCTCAACTGGATAGCTTCCATGCAGTGCAAACCAGGGGGTTGGGCAGCCTTTGATTTAGATAATGATCAAGATTGGCTCAACTCAATGCCTTATGCAGACTTGAAAGCCATGATCGACCCCAACACCGCAGACGTCACCGCTAGAGTATTAGAAATGTTGGGTTTGTGTCATCTATCCATCGATACATATAATCTAGAACGGGCACTTGCATATATCATCAGTGAGCAAGAAACCGAAGGTTGTTGGTTTGGTCGTTGGGGAGTAAATTACATTTATGGAACCAGCGGCGTTTTGTCAGCCCTAGCTTTAATTAATCCCCAAAAGCACAAACTCAGCATCGAACGGGGTGCAGCTTGGTTAGCTAAATGTCAAAATCCAGATGGTGGTTGGGGCGAGACTTGCCGCAGTTACGACGATCCCAGTCTCAAAGGACAAGGTTGCAGTACAGCATCCCAAACAGCTTGGGCGTTAATTGGGTTAATCGCCGCAGGTGAAGCCACAGAAAAATTAGCTGTTGATATTATTGAAAAAGGAATCAGCTACCTATTAGCAACTCAGCAGTCAAATGGTACTTGGGATGAAGCAGAGTTTACAGGGACTGGCTTCCCTGGTCATTTTTATTTAAAGTATCATCTCTATCAGCAATACTTCCCGTTAATAGCCCTAGGTCGCTATCAGGCAATGATTAAAGAAACTTCTAGAGACTAAACACACACAAGTAGGATGCGTTCCCTAACGCATCAAAAAACCTAGGTCGCTATCAGGCAATGATTAAAGAAACTTCTAGAGACTAAACACACACAGGTAGGATGCGTTCCCTAACGCATCAAAAAACCACAGGTAGGATGCGTTTCGTTAGGGCTAGGGGCAAAATGTTAGGAACTCAATATTTCACAATTAAAACTATTATTTAAGTAGGTTGATAAAAATAACTTAAATTGTGTTAACTAATGTAAAAAAAATTAGCTCGTAGTAAGGGCTTCAGCCCTACATTGAGGGCTAAAGCCCTCACTACAAACCTTTAATTATTTACGGCCAGCTACTTAACACAAATTGAAGTAATAATGCGACGTGATACCATCTTTTATAAATTGTTCAAGCAATTTCCGGGATTGTTGTTTGAATTAGTAGATGAACCACCCCCAGAAGCCGAAAACTACCAGTTTGAATCAGTTGAGGTAAAAGAAACAGCATTTCGGATTGATGGAGTATTTCTACCTCCAGCCAATGCAGTTTCTAAAGTAGTCTTTTTTGCTGAAGTGCAATTTCAGAAAGATGAGGATTTGTATTTTCGCTTCTTTTCAGAATTATCGCTGTTTCTTCACCGCCATTCTATCCGTTATGATGACTGGTTTGGGATAATAATTTTTGGTTCTCGCAACCTAGAACCCTCAAATTTAATAATTCATCGGTCTTTGTTAGCAGGTGATCAAGTTCGTCGAGTTTATCTTGATGAATTGGGAGAGTTACAGCAACAACCCTTAGGATTAGGGTTAATGTTGCTGACTATTAAAGAAGGAACGGAGGTAATAGAAACAGCACGTTTTCTGCTGGAACAAGCGCAGGTACAGTCAGAACCAGCGATAATAGATTTAATCACAACTATTATCTTCTACAAGTTCACTAACCTAAGTCGAGAGGAGATTGATGCCATGTTAGGATTGCCACTAGAAGAACCGAGGGTTTTGCGAGAAGCGAGGGAAGCAGGTCGTGAAGCAGGAGAGCGATCGCTTGTTCTCAGACAGTTAAACCGACGCTTGGGTGTGATTCCTGACGAATTTTTGTCAGAGGTTCAGGTGTTATCTTTGGCACAGCTAGAGGCTTTAGGTGAAGCGTTGTTGGATTTTTCTACTGTTGCGGATTTAGAAGGATGGTTACAGCAGAACTTTGAGATTGGAGCATGAAACTTTAAGAGGATGTTTGAAAAGTATTGTTATTAACATCAAAATCTCGGAAACCTAACCCCTAACCCCTTCCCTAGAAGGGAAGGGGAACGAAGAATAGGATTTTTAAAGCCTCTCGGACTGTGGGAGAGAGGTTTGGAGAGGGGTCTTTTGATAAACTTTATGACTTTCCAAACATCCTCTAAGCTCCACATTATCCAAAATTAAGAAATCGATTTTCCTGACCCGAAAAAACCCTGGTTTTTTGGCAAATACTTTTTTTATGTCACTGATTTTCGATAAATTACAAAAACTAAAACTACCGTCCCACAATGGTTTCTGCGTCAGATTTTGGGTTTCGTAAAAATGGATAAAGTCGAGCTAAAATTGTAGTTGCGCTTCAAAGTCTGCTTCCAGTGTTCGAGAGCTTTATTTAGTCGGCTTGAGCCGACTTCGGCTATTAGACTGAGAATTGATTCTCAGGCGGTATTGGCTAATAATTAGGCTCCAAATGGCTCCAAATCCAGTATAAAATATTTATTATCCATTCATAGACTTCTAATGGCTAATCAAGAGCAGCTATCTGTGCTCAAGCAAGGGGTAAAGAATTGGAATCAATGGCGAGTAAAAAATTATGAAACTAAAGTAGACCTTAGTAAAGGCGACCTTGAAGGAGCTAACCTTGAAGGAGCTAACCTTGAAGGAGCTAACCTCGAAGGAGTCAACCTTTTAAGAGCCAACCTTGAAGGAGCCAATCTTAGTGAAACCGACTTTAGTAGAGCCAACCTTAGTGAAACCGACCTTAGTAGAGCCAATCTTAGTAAAGCCAACCTTAGTAAAGCCAATGTTAGTGACGCTTCCCTATGGGAAACCAGGCTTATAGAGGCCAACCTTAGTGGAGTCGACCTTAGTTACGCTATCCTTATAGAGGCCAAACTTATAGGGGCCAATCTCAGTGAAGCCGACCTTAGTTACGCCGACATACGGGACACTGACATGAGTAGAACCGATTTGAGTGGAGCCAATTTGAGTAGAACCAATTTGATTAGAACCAATTTGAGTGGAGCCAATTTGAGTGCAGTCGACTTTAGTGGAGCCTACCTCACTAGTACTACTTTACCCATAATCTTGCCGCCACCAGAAGTATAGCTTTACCGTTTTAATAACCAAAATACCCAACTTAAGAGATTTGTAGTTCTGAGCGATCGCTAATCTCACGATGTTTGCTGCTTCACAGACTGCTCTGTGCCGATGTCGTTAAAGCCATAGTTACCAATAGATACTGCCAAATCTTGCAAACTACTATCATGTACCGTGTCGAGGTTCAGCGGTGTTGAGAAGGTGGGATGCAGCATGGTTAATTCTTGCTCTCGTCCCACGAAGCTAGCAGAGGCGCGATATGGTATATATTTGGTGGGGTTTGGCTTTTGTTGTCCTTGAATGATTTGGATGCCAAGGGTAATTTGACCACCTGAAAAAGCAATAGCGCCAACTTTGTCTGTAAATTTGCGGGTGTCGTCAGGCATAATAGTAAATTCGTTTTTTGGCATTAACCCCGACGGATTATTTTAAAAGTATCATTTCTACTAATTATTACCTGAAGATACTGTAGTTATTCTGAAATCAAGGTAAAAAATTTTATGACTATTATCACATCAGCCACAGCTAGAGAAGATTACTTAAAATCTCCCCAGAGCGATGTTGAAGTAATTCAAGTAGCAGGTTTATCTAAACGTTACGGAAAATTAGTTGCTGTTAAAGGAATAGATTTTGCAGTCAAGCGGGGAGAAATCTTTGGTTTAATTGGCCCTGATGGTGCAGGAAAAACCACAACCTTCCACATTTTGGGTGGGGTAATGGAAGCATCTGCTGGCAAAATCGAGATTTTAGGCAAACGACCCCGCGATGCTCGTTTATCTATTGGTTATTTGACACAGCAATTTTCACTTTATCTCGACTTAAGCATTGATGAAAATCTGCGTTACAGTGCTGGGTTGCGTGAGGTGCCAGATCAGGTTTTTCGGCAGCGTCGCGACAAATATCTGCGTTTGATGAGTATAGAGCAATTTAGCGATCGCATCGCTGGTCGTCTTTCAGGGGGAATGAAGCAAAAATTAGCTCTGTGCTGTGCGTTGATTTCCCAACCAGAAATTCTCCTGTTGGATGAACCAACTACAGGGGTTGACCCTGTATCCCGAAGGGAATTTTGGGATATTCTCGCCGCTGTGGCCGGACAAGGTGTAACTATAGTCGTAGCCACACCTTATTTAGACGAAGCCGAAAGATGCGATCGCCTTGCTTTGATTTATGATGGACAAATTCAGCAAATCGGCACCCTCGGACAATTGCGAAAAAGTTTAGGTTTACAACGTCTAGAAGTGCGAACCGATCAAATTGTCGCCGCCGAACAAATCTTGCACAACGCCATAGCCAACAAACAAACAACCATCGTCGATGTCCAAACCTTTGGCGATAGATTAGATGTTCTGGTGAAAGATGCCGCAGTGGGTATTGCAGCCGTTGAGAAAATTTTCAGTCAACAGCAACTGCAACTACAAAGCATTTACACCGCTGAAGCTACCCTAGAAAACGTTTTTGTGACCCGCCTGCGTGCATCTGGTAACGACCCAGCATTTTTACCCTTTCCCCGTTCCCGTCAGCAAACTCACCCCCTAACCACCTTCTCTGATAGCGGCGGAATTGGGGGAGATGTCGCCATTGGTGCCAAAAACCTCAAAAAAGTCTTTGGCGACTTCCAAGCCGTTAAAAGTGTCAATTTGGAAATTTGCCATGGTGAAATTTACGGCTTATTAGGAGCAAATGGCGCAGGTAAAACGACGACTATTAAGATGCTATGCGGATTGCTAGAAGCCACATCTGGAAAAATTTCCCTAGCTGGACAAACCCAAAATCTGCGTAGTAGTGCCTTACGCCAACGCCTAGGTTACATGAGCCAAAAATTCACCCTCTATGACGACTTGAGCATTATCCAAAATCTGGAATTTTACTGTGGCGTTTACAGTGTGCCGCCTCGGTTACGCCGTAAAAAAATTGACTGGGTACTGGCAACTTGCGGCTTAGTCGGTAAAGAGAATATGCTCACAGGTCAACTACCGGGAGGTTGGAAGCAGCGAGTTGCTTTCGGTGCTTCAGTGATGCATGAGCCAGAAATTTTGTTTCTCGATGAACCAACTTCCGGGGTAGATCCCTTAGCGCGGCGTCAGTTTTGGCGGTTGATTAATGAGTTTGCGCGGTCAGGTACAGCAGTGTTAGTGACAACCCATTATTTAGAAGAAGCAGAACAATGCCACCGCATGGGGTTTATGGTAGCCGGTGAGGTGGTGATCCAAGGTTCGCCGAGTGAGATTAAAGCATCACTTCCCGGTCAACTGGTGGAGGTGGCGACTGATAAAACGCAAATTGCCTCAAACCTGCTCAAGACTCAGTTTACACCCTGGCGAGTCTCGATATTTGGCGATCGCCTCCACCTAGTTCTCGATCACCCCGACTCCGACCTTCCCCGAATCCGCTCCATCTTACAAGCAGAGGGAATCAATCTGCACTCTCTGCGACCGATTCCCTTTTCTCTCGAAGATGCCTTTATTGGCATTGTTCAACGTACCCAAAAAGTTACAAAACCTGCTTGAGAAATGTCACTAAATCATTAGTATTTAATGACTTGAGTGTGTTCAGCAATTCTGTTGCTGACTCAGAAGGACTATAGTCACGCGGTATACCGATGATTGTAGTGCCTAATCTTTCTCCTATCAAATACCAAAAAGCTAATTTAGCTTCAGCACTGAGTGAGCCATACTCACCAGTCGGAATCTTTGTCCCACCGCGAGTAAGTTCCACTAATGCCTTGCTAGGGTGTGGATCAAGCATCACTTCATCTTGATCATTCCTGTTTGCTGAAAGTAAATCACCCAGAGCATATAACTGTTCTTCTGGGGATAGTTGCTGAATTTGTGCTACCAAATCTCCAGCAGTTTCTATCGGTAAAGAATCGATTGCATCGGCGGGTATTGTATCAGCATTTTCCGCATAAATTAAACCCAAAACTGTTAGCTGCTCGTCTTCTTGTAACTCATGAAAAGCTGATACAGCTTGTCTGACGGCGTTAATATTCGTAGCAGTCATAAAAACCTCCTAATTTATAAGACTTGCTTCAGAAAAACTACTAATTCATCAGGTTCAAGTGAATTGAGAGAATTAAAGACTTTTTTAACCACCGCAGTCGGGCTATAGTCATTGGGAATACCGATGACTAATTCTCTCAAATTTTCTGCGAAGACAAACCAAAAAGCCAACTTAGATTCAGTATCCAGAGAATGATACTCATTAGTAGGGTAAGAACTGCCGCTAGATGCAAGTTCTATCACCTCAATACTGGTATCTGTGTCCAGCGTCATTCCACCTTGGACAGTATCATCTTTTAATAGCAAATCACTGAGAAATGCTAGCTTTTCTTCTGAGGTGAGATGTTGAATTTGTGTCAGCATCAGATGCAGTGAGTCTTGATCAATTGCATCTAAATCATCTAGGGAAATCAAGTGAGCACGCTGCTGATACAGTAACGCCAGCACCTCCAGGCGGTCGTCTATATCTAACTTATTAAACGCTGATACAGCTTGTTCTAAAGGATAGATATTCGTATAAGTCACAGAAACCTCCGATAAATTAGTTACAATTTTGTAGCTATAGCTATATTTTGGGAGTAGATAGTGAGAAAATGTAATCAAATCTACAACGGAAAATATCCCAAGTAAAAAGTTTGGCTTTTCTGAGCTTGTCTCTATTCAGGTTATAAATTTAAATCCTACTGAAAACACTATAAAAAGATAGAGTGTTAATGTAAAAACCATATATTTAAACCAGTCGAAAGACAGATGAAGACAAATATAAATAAACTTAAAGTAGTAAATAAGAAGCAAAGGGCGTCATGACTTAAGGGTGCAGCTGCCCCAAAGACTAACGTTGAACAACACAGAGTAAAAAGCATAGTGTTTACTCTGTGTTTATCTCTTTTGAATTTGGGCATTTGCTGATATTTATACATAAACTTCTCTATTAAATAGAGCAACTTCAGATCAACTTGTTGTTTGTTGAAAAAATCTTAAACAGACCTAAGCCCCAAAACCCTGACAATATCGAGGGCTTGCAGGCAACATAGCTACTTAGACAAGAGAGTCTTTAAAATTAAGTTATTTGAGTTACTGAGCGCGAATATATGCTATTGAAAATAAAACTTATTTGGTAAGTTTTTAATTATCGCTGTCCAACACAGGGAAACAAAACAACAGATAATTCTCCATTTTGTTAAGACTGGAGAAATGTTGTTAGTAACCTTATCAAAGGTATTCATAAACTGAAGGAGTAAAGACAGGTAATAAGCACTCTTGCAAGCAGAGGGGTAGAGGTGTTCCCATAGCAGACTTTTTCAAAAGTTAAACCGGAATCCTATATTTAGCCTTTAACCCCACTGAAGACAGATGTATCTCAACCAGAGATGAGAACAATTAGAAATAGAACAGAAATTGGGCGGAGTGTAGTTCAGCATTATCAAACTTTGCTTTGGAAAAAATAGGTAATTTCCAAAGCAAAGTTAATGCATGGCTTGGTGGAGAGGTTTGCCATTAACAGCTTTCAGGAGGTATGAAATTGAATAGAGATTCACTAGACCAAGTAGCGCTTAGAGGATGTCTGATTCGGATCAAAATTGATCGAGATCTCCCTAAATCCACGCCAGTCGGTCATGGGCAGCCACTGCGTTGGGGAGGCAGCGCTCGACTAGGGTTAAGAGGCATAAAGAAGCGACTGCCGTCTAACTAAGACTTGTTAGCGCAGCGTCTCCCCCTGGGAGAAGCATGTGGCGTGGAGACAAGACAGTTCTGCGCGCCTGCTCCCCTGAACAAGGGGGACTTTGAGAAGTTTTTGCCCCCGTTCGGGGGGTTGGGGGAATCTACGAGTGTTTTATTGATCACAAACAACTTTTCAGACATCCTCTTAGGGATATCCAAAGAATAAATTATCCAATGTTATCGGGTGGGCGTCTCCTGAATCTGGAATCTCGTGACCTCCCACAAGAGTTTATTGGAAGATTTTTTTATTTGTCAGTCCCTGATTACTGTTGCTAGCATTGGAGAAATGATTGCCCGCAAGTTTGCCAAAAAAGGAGCGTCGGTGATTGTTAACAAACCACCTGACGATCCTATTAGAAAATAAAGTGATATGAGTTTACTCTCGTCGTTCTTGATAATCTTCAGAAGACTTTGGATCTAACTCCCAGCGAGCATCATCACGTTGCTCTAAAATATCATTGGTACGCAGAAAGGCGTAATCATCCATAGGCAAACCCACTGCTGCTTCTAAATCTTCAGTCACGTTTTGATCGGGCGTAGGAGCAGTACCACCAACAGCTTCATCCCCTACTGCATCCGCATCTTGCCAATAAGCATCAACATCACCACCAGTGAGTAGGGGGCTGGTTTCTGTATACTCGCGTCTTTCATCCCGCATTGAGCGCCCACCGATATTGTATCCCGGCAAGTCTTTCACTCCAGTGCCATAGGATTCAGTAATTTCTTGTGGCAAATCATCGGATTTTAGGTCGCGATTCTGATTTTTTTTGGTCATGATTTTAGTTATTTTCTGTATCCTCACAATAACGCTTTCACGCTGCAAGTTTATATGACTGAGGATGTATGACTTTAGGCAGAAAAAATCTATCTCTTGGGAACGAAGCTAAGTTAGTGATTCAAACATATTCTGGTATGTATGAATTCATGGTTAGTCCACTTGTAGTTTCAAATCACGGTACGAGTCAGAAGTTATTAACCGAGACTTATCCCTTACTAACTTCTGACTCTTCGCTTTTTTGTACAGGCATAATCGATAACAAAGCCATTTAGCTTATAGGCATATTCTTCATGATTTAAACTACCTGAATGCTAAACAACCAACATTGATTTTCAGAAGCGGAGGTAGAAGGTGGAATATAACGAATTCATTACACATGTACAGAGCCTTGCTCAGTCTAATTCTCGTGAAGAAGCAGAAATAGCTACCCGCGCCACACTTGAAACAATTAAAGAACGGATTCCAGGTGATGAAGCACAACTATTAGCTGCAAAATTGCCCCAAGAACTAGCCACGTATTTGCAAGGGCGAGAGGCAGATAGTGGTCAATCATTCAATCTACAAAACTTTATTGAGCGTACAAGTCAAAAAGAAAATATTGAACCCACTACCGCGGCAATTCATGTCCGGGCTGTTTTCGCCGTGTTGCAAAACGCTGTTACTCCCGAAATATTTACCCAATTCCACGCTTATTTCTCTCACGATTATGAAGAATTGTTTGCCACATAGCCACATAAATAAATTATAAATTAAGCATCTGGATACTAAACAATTCCCAATGCAAAATTTAGAAATTTACTAATTTATGGGCAACACCATTCATTTTGTTAACCAAAAACATTGATTTGAACAATAGCAAAACCTAAGATAACTTGATTAATGACTATTTTAGCTTAGGCAAATTCTGTAAATAAATCGAGAAAATTCATGACGCAAAACCACAAAAATTCAGGCAACAAAAAAATCGCTTTCCTTATTGAACATGGAGTCGAGGATGTAGAATTTACAGTTCCCTATAATGGGTTAAGACAAGCGGGGATGGAAATAGTCGTCCTCGGTTCCCGGATGAATGAAAAATATAAGGGTAAACGTGGTAAGCTCACGGTGCAACCAGATGGCACAACAACAGAAGCAATAGCTTCTGAGTTCGACGCAGTGATAATTCCTGGTGGTTTAGCTCCCGACAAAATGCGGCTTAATCTCAACACAGTCCGCTTTGTCCAAGAAGCAGTGCAACAAGGAAAATTAGTCGCTGCGGTTTGCCACGGTCCACAAGTTTTGATTGAAGGTGATTTGCTCAAAGGTAAACAAGTTACTGGCTTTAGCGCTATTCGCAAGGATCTAATTAATGCTGGGGCAAACTATCTAGATGAGCCTGTAGTTGTTGACGGAAATTTAATTACTTCCCGTGAACCTGGGGACTTGGCAATTTTTACAACCGCAATCTTGAACCGCTTGGGTTACGGTGGTAAAGAAGCTGCATTGCCAAATGAAAAAGACACAAGTGCTGAATGGTGGAAAATAGCTGATGCTTGGGGTGGCTCAACGAAGGGTGATATTGCCAAAGGGTTGAATACTGCTCTAGCGGGTGAGCGTTATTGCTTAGAAGCAATAGAGCAGTATGTAGAAAAAGAATCAGATAGGGAAGTAAAATCACTCTTTCAAGAGATGATAGGTAATAAGCAACGCCACATTGAAAAGCTGGAAACTTACCTGCATAAACTGGGCGAAAAACCCTCTTTAGCTGCTAATATCGCTAATCAATATGCCAAGGTAAAAACAGCGTTAACAGGAAGTGACGATATCTATCAGATACGTTGCGCTTTGGGTGATGTGCAAACGGGTATTGGCGATATTTTCAATTTATCTGTAATGTACACTGACCCGGTAGCAACAGCAATTTTTAAAGAAATTTACAACGATTTGGCGAAATACGAACAGCGATTGGTAGAGCTGTATCGGTCGCGAATTGCTGCTGGGGTGAAGCCTCCTAAACCTACTTCAGGGGCAGCTGTGGCGATGTAAGTTTTCGTCAGGATTCAGTGAGGCGTAAAGAACACACCAGAAAACAGATTCTTTGCGCCTCATGGCAATTTTAGATTTTGGATTAACGCTGCGGGCGGTTTGAGAAAACATAGATGCAAGGGTGGAGAAACCCCGCCCTACAGATGATGAGGAATAGGCATGAATAAATCTGTCAGAGTTGAAAAGACGGTAACTATTAATAAACCGGCAGATGAATTGTATCGCTTCTGGCACAACTTCGAGAATTTGCCTCAGTTTATGAAGCATCTCAAATTTGTGAAGGTGTACAACGAAAAAAGGTCTCACTGGATTGCCAATGCACCCTTGGGTGGAAGTGTGGAATGGGATGCAGATATTCTGGAAGACCGGGAAAATGAGTTTATTTCTTGGGCTACTGTAGAAGGCGCAGATGTGCATAACTCTGGCTTTGTCCGCTTTACTAAGGCCCCTGGCGATCGCGGTACCGAAGTCAAAGTGATGATGGAATATAACCCGCCTGGTGGGACTTTGGGGGCGACGTTGGCGAAGCCCGTCGCAGACATCGCTAAAATTTTCGGTGAAGAACCAGAACAGCAAATAGGTGATGATTTGCGCCGCTTCAAAATGCTGATGGAAGCAGGGGAAATCGCCACCATTGAAGGCCAGCCAAGGGGTAAAGGCTGAAAAAGCAAAAAGCAAATTTAAATCAGAGAATTTTTTATGAAAGCAGTTTGCTGGTACGGTGCTAATGAGGTTCGGGTAGAAAATGTGCCAGAACCGAAAATCCTCAACCCCCGCGATGCGATCGTTAAAATTACTTCTACGGCGATTTGTGGCTCAGACTTGCATATTTACGGCGGTTACATCCCCACAATGCAGAAGGGTGACATTATCGGTCACGAGTTTATGGGGGAAGTGGTAGAAGTTGGTCAAGGAGTGAATAATTTAAAAATTGGCGATCGCATTGTTGTTCCTTCGACTATCGGCTGTGGTCATTGTAATTATTGCCAGCGTGATATGTGGTCACTGTGCGATAATTCTAACCCCAACGCTTGGATCGAAGAAAAAGTCTACGGCTACGTCACCTCAGCAATTTACGGCTATTCCCATGCGATCGGCGGTTACGCAGGTGCACAAGCAGAATATGTGCGCGTCCCCTTCGCTGATGTCGGCGTTGTCAAAGTTCCGCCAGACATACCAGATGAGATGCTTTTATTCATCTCCGACGCCATCCCCACCGGCTACATGGGTGCCGAGTTATGCAATATTCAACCTGGCGACATTGTCGCCGTTTGGGGTTGCGGTGCTGTGGGACAATTCGCCATGATTAGCGCCTACATGATGGGTGCAGAAAAAGTAATCGCTATTGACCGTTTTCCCGAACGACTGGAAATGGCCAGAAAATACGCCAAAGCAGAAGTTATTAACTACGAAGTAGTTAATGTTGGCGAAGCATTGAAGGAAATGACCGGCGGTCGTGGCCCCGATGCTTGCATTGATGCAGTTGGTTTAGAAGCTCATGGCGTTGGTTTAGAAGACTTCTATGACCAAACCAAACAAAAGCTCAGATTAGAAACTGACCGTCCCCACGTCCTGCGAGAAATGATGGTCGCCTGTGGTAAAGGTGGGACCCTTTCAATTATGGGAGTTTACGGTGGCTTTGTAGACAAAATACCCTTTGGGGCAGCAATGAATAAAGGCTTAACCTTCAGAATGGGTCAAATGCATGGACAGAAATATATGCATTTATTGCTCCAGTTAATCTTGGATGGCAAACTCGATCCCTCTTTTGTAATCACCCATCAATTACCACTAGACAAAGCTCCCTACGGTTACCATATTTTTCAACAAAAAGAAGACAACTGCATCAAAGTTGTACTCAAACCATAATCTATTTAGAGGTTGTTTATGAACCGGATATTTTCTTGGCTGCAAAATACAATCTTACTCCAAATTGTGATCGTGTGTCTGGCAAGTTTTGCGTTTTTTGGAATACAGGCTGTAAACTCAGGTAATACAATTCTCCTGGCAGAAGTTCAAACACAAGAAACTGTGAGAACCCCAGAGGGTATTTATTATAAAGGAACTCCTGATAATCGAGATATTAGAAATGAAAATCGGGTGGACAGTTCCCAGAATCGCCTCAAGTCACAAACACAAGAAACCGTGAGAACTTCCGAGGAGAATTATTACAAAAAAACTCCTGAAAATCGGGCTACTATAAATGATAATCAGGTTGATAATGCCCAGAAAAGACTCAGAGATACTGCTGGAAATATCCGAGACAGACTCAATCTCAATGAAGAAACCCCTGAATCTACAAAAGAATTTTTAGACTCGGCTAAAACCAAAGTTAAAGAAGCTGTAGAACCAATTACCGGCACTAAACGCGGATACTACGAAGAAAATAGTCCCGTAACCGGAGCAAAGGATAGAAGATAAAAGACGATATCCCCAACCCCCATTGGCTAGGGAGGCTAAATTCTAGTTTTACCGCCCTAGGGGGAATCTGATGACAATATCTCTACCTTTGCTTAATCATCCAAATACTCTTTAGCTTCATTAGTTTAGTGAAGTAGAATTATGACTGACACAAGCGTTAAGAAAATAGACTCTACCCATTCCCCCAAAGGTAAATTTGGTCAAAAATATCTGGCATCTGGCAAAACTGTTTCTATGCGGCTTTGGGAAGATGAGCAACCAGGGGAAGATAAACAGCAAACTCAGCGCGACTATGAAACAGTTGGTTATGTCATTAATGGTCGGGCAGAATTGCACATTGAGGGACAAACTATTTTGCTAGAACCGGGGAGTTCTTGGGTAGTGCCAAAAGGGTCTCACCATCAATACAAAATTCTTGAACCGTTCACCGCCGTTGAAGCAACGAGTCCCCCGGCTCAAGTTCACGGACGCGATGAAAATTAACAGCCTCATTAGACCTCTTGTAAAAATGCTGAAAGTTTCAGGTTTACGGAGCGATAACATCTCGTAATATCCCACAATTGACTCAATTATTTTCAGAAAAAATTGAGTTTTGCCCAACTTTTGCAAGAAGTCTATTTATCTCCTCTCCTGCTTGTTTAAATTAGCTGAAAAACAACACCGAATTTTGAGGGTTGAACCATGTTTTTCCATGTGCAAAAGCTAATTAATGAAATCGTTGCCGATGAGCCAGATCCAGCCGCTGCCAATATCTTGCAAGAAGGTTTAGGCGGACAGTTTGGCGAAATGCGAACGATGATGCAGTACCTCTTTCAAAGCTTTAACTTTCGGGGTAAAGCCAAGCCTTTTCTCGATTTAATTCAGGGAATTGGTACTGAGGAAATAAGTCATGTTGAGCTAATCGCCACCACTATTACTCATCTACTTGACGGCTCACCTCGCTATCAAGGGAACGGTTCCCCAGGCGAAGGTGGTTCGACACCCCTGAGTATGGCTCCTAATGCCCCAAATGTGCATCATTTCCTCGTTGCTGCTCAAGGTGCAATGCCAGTTGATGCAGCTGGTAATCCTTGGTCAGGTTCTTACGTCTACAACAGCGGTAATTTGGTGCTTGATTTGCTCTATAACCTGATGCTGGAATCAACGGGACGTTTGCAAAAGTGCCGCTTGTATGAAATGACGAGCAATAAAACTGCACGGGCGACTATTTCTTATTTAATTGTCCGTGATGAAGCCCACGAGCGAGCTTATGGCAAGGCATTGGAAGCTTTAGGGGTTAATTGGGGTAAGACTTTACCAATTCCCAAAATCGATAATCTCAAATACCCCGAAGTTAGGGAGTTAGTTGAGAAAGGTGCAAACACCAAACAACATCATTTCCGCTTAGATGGTTCCCTAATGTCAGCGATTTTCCGAGGAGAATCCCCCACACATGACGGTTCAACGCTGACAACTGTAGATGAACCACCAGAAGGGTTTCCAATTCCCTTTTTGCCAGAACGACCTGAAGAATTTGCTCCTGGTTTGACACCAGAACTTATGGCGTTGGCGCAACAGTTGGAACAAATGTCAAGGGTTTAGAGGAAAAATCCCCCAATCCCTGGGGAGCCAGCGCGCAGAACAGGGGATCTATAACGTTTTGCCCCCGACAAGTGGACTTTTAAAACATCCTCTTAGAACATCCCCTAACTGGCAAGTACTTTAGAATACTTGCCAGTTTTGTTGTGTAGGAAAGTTTTAAAATTTACCAAGATGTCTAATTTAATTGCTAACTAAATAATAGCAGTTCTTGCTTCCCATCCCTTGTAGGGTGCGTTCCCTAACGCACAAATCATGATTTTTAACGACACAAACCATACCCTATATTTACTATTTTCTGTCCGTTAAGTCCTAATAAATACTATAGCAATGTGAGTATTGCCGCGGGTCTTGGCTCTAGGATTATTGAGAATAATCGCAATAACCCGCCCTACCGGACAGGATTTACTCGTCTAACGATTAAATTTTTTAAGTATGTTGTCCAGTTTTGTCAAGACTTCCCCAAACCGTGATATAGCAATCCTATTTGAGTTGTGAACAGCAGTATTTTTTTAACGTATCCCTTCGGGAACCGGAGGCATTACCACAGAGACGCAGAGAGCGCAGAGGAAGAGAAAAAAGAGATGTTCACATCTAATTTAGGATCGCTATAGTTCGCGCTTTTGTAGAAAAATAATTCAGCAATTATACACCAGTCTTAATTTGCTGAGACTACACTCTTGCATCGTTCTTTATGCCTGTGCGTCTATCCATGAGACCAAAAAATATTTATCCAACAATTACCTTCATCTGAACAATCGCTGTAAAAAGCACATTCATTAAGATTGGAGCCACAAAAACTATTTCTAAAGGTAGATCAAAACCCAGTAGCTAACCATCTATTTTTGTTGTTTGTTGGGTACTTTAACATCCAAAACAGCAAATTAGGGTTGTGCAAAAGCACCTGTAAAATCTAAATGCCGTAATACATATTATGGTGAATTTTACAGTGAGTAACTTCTAAATGCTCGTATCTGACGATTAAAATCTCGGCTAAACGGACAAAACCCACCTGTACAGATTCCGTGTTCAACATGAACAATGATGCAGCTTACTCCAAAGCCATTGACGCCCTAAAAGCCGACAAAATTTTGTCACAAACCCTTGGGTTATGACCCGTGAAGTACCACCACAACATTTCATTAAACGATTGATTAAGAAAGAGATGAGCTTTGGCTCCTTGAAAACTGCAAGACAAACATTGAAAGATTACGAATCCATTAACGTGAATCGTAACTTCCAAGTTGAAGTAGGTGAAAAAAGCTATCGAAACTCATGTCAAATTTGTTGCTCTAATTGTCGAATTGACTGCATAAATCAATCTCACTCAAGTGGATATTTTGTTCTCAATTACCATTCACAACACAACCAGAAAGCTTACTACACACCAATAATGACCCTGAATACAGAAGTAATCTCCTCAGACTATCCAAATCAAGATTTATATCAACAACCGTCCGCTACTCGTCTAGTTTTTATTGACTCACAAGTAGAGGATTACCAAAGCCTGATAGCGGGTGTTTTGCCAGAAACTTCTGTTGTAGTCCTAGAAGCAGACCGGGACGGGATTGAGCAAATTAGTCAAGTACTTGCATCTCATCAAAAAGTCAACAGCTTGCACATCGTTTCCCACGGCGCACCAGGGAGAGTCCAATTAGGGAATAGCCAACTTAGCAACAAAACACTCAACCGCTATGCAGCACAACTCAAGAGTTGGGCGAACATCTTGAGTAATGACACACAACTGCTGCTGTATGGTTGTCAAGTAGCTCAAACAGACCAAGGCATTGCATTTATAAAGCACCTCAGCAAACTGACGGGTGCAACAGTGACGGCGTCTAATAATTTAATGGGAAGTACTTTCCTAGGCGGCGACTGGGAATTGCAAGTCAGCACAGGGGCAGGAGATCCTCCTCTAGCATTCCGGCAAGAAGTAATGACAGCATACACCTCAGTCCTAGCTTCAGGAGTTCTAGACACCACCTTCGACAGTGATGGCAAGGTAACAACCGACTTCGGCGGACTTTTTGACTCTGGCAACAGCATCGTTTTGCAATCCAATGGACAGATTCTCGTAGCGGGAACAAGCAACGGTAACTTTGCCGTGGCCCGTTACAACAGTAATGGCACTCTCGACACCAGCTTCGACAGTGATGGCAAGGTGACCACCGACTTTGTCAACAATGACTCTGGCAACAGCATCATTTTGCAATCCAATGGGCAGATTCTCGTAGCGGGAACCAGTAACGGTGACTTTGCCGTGGCCCGTTACAACAACAATGGCAGTCTCGACACCACCTTCGGCACTGCTGGCAAAATCACCACCGACTTCGGCAGCAATGAGTCTGGTAACAGCATCGTTTTGCAATCCAATGGGCAGATTCTCGTAGCGGGAACTAGTAACGGTGACTTTGCCGTGGCCCGTTACAACAGCAATGGCACTCTCGACACCACCTTTGGCACTGGTGGTAAAATCACCACCGAACTCGGCATCTTTGACTCTGGTAACAGCATCGTTTTGCAATCAGACGGACAGATTCTCGTAGCGGGAGCAAGCAACGGTGACTTTGCCGTGGCCCGTTACAACAGCAATGGCACTCTCGACACCACCTTTGGCACTGGTGGCAAGATAACTACCGAATTCGGCAGCTTCTTTGACTCTGGTAACAGCATCGTTTTGCAATCAGACGGACAGATTCTCGTAGCGGGAGCAAGCAACGGTGACTTTGCCGTGGCCCGTTACAACAGCAATGGTATTCTCGACACCACCTTCGGCACTGCTGGCAAGGTAACTACCGAATTCGGCAGCTTCTTTGACAATGGCTACAGCGCAGTCTTACAACCTGATGGACAGATTCTCGTAGCAGGAACAAGTAACGGTGACTTTGCCGTGGCCCGTTACTTGATTAACCAAATACCTACCGACATCAGCCTTAGCAACAGCACTATTAACGAGAACAGCGGTAACAATACCGTTGTCGGCAACTTCTCCACCACTAACCCAGAGGCAGGCGACACATTCAGCTACACTCTAGTGGCGGGGGCAGGGGATCTAGATAATGCCGCCTTCACCATTGACGGGGATCAACTGGTAATTAATAATTCCCCAGACTTTGAAACCAAATCCGGCTACAACATCCGTGTTCAGACAACCGATAGTAATGGACTCGCCTTTGAGAAGGAGTTAACTATCAATGTCAACGATCTCAATGAAGCCCCGACAGATTTGGTATTGAGTCAGACGAATGTTGACGAGAACAGCGGTAACAATACGGTTATCGGCAACTTCTCCACCACTAACCCAGAGGCAGGCGACACATTCAGCTACACTCTAGTGGCGGGGGCAGGGGATCTAGATAATGCCGCCTTCACCATTGACGGGGATCAACTGGTAATTAATAATTCCCCAGACTTTGAAACCAAATCCGGTTACAACATCCGTGTTCAGACGGCTGATAGTGGTGGAATCTCTTTTGAGAAGGCGATAACTATCAATGTCAATGATTTAAATGAAGCCCCCACAGATTTGGTATTGAGTCAGACGAATGTTGACGAGAACGTAGCTGCGCTTACAGGAATCGGCACATTTACCACCATCGACCCAGATATAGGAAACACTTTTAACTACAACTTCATTTCCGGGACTGGCTCTACTGATAATGAAACCTTCATTATTGATGGTAATAGGTTGAAGATTAAAAACTCCCCGGACTTTGAAACCAAGTCAACTTACAATATTCGGGTTAGGAGCACCGATAATGGTGGACTTGCGGTTGAGAAGGCGTTGACTATCAATATCAACGACCTCGATATACCAAGCAGGCTGACAAATACTACCGATGATATCTTTAACATCACAGGTGATGGTGCTAAAGTAAATCTCCAATTCAGTCTCACGGGGAGCAGTTCTAATCAGATTAATGAACTGGGTTTATTTACAGTTGATGATGCTCTAGGCACAATTAACGGTATCACCCCAGGCACAGCAGGTTATGCCCAAGCCGCTCTAGAGCGCTCCCAGGTGATTTTCGCATCTATTTCTAATTCGCCTAATGGGTTTGATACCAACAATCTCACACGGATACTGGAATTAGACTCAGGTGATAACTTGAGATTTTATTTGGTAAAAAACGGTACAACTGATAATGTCCGATCTGGAGTTACCCCAATTACCGACTTACTGTTTGCTGATGCCTCGACACAACAGATTACAGATTTGGGCACTGATATATTCTCTCTAGGTTGGAAGGATGCTGCTGGTAATAGTAATGCTGATTTCCAGGACTTAGTGGTGAGAGTTCAGCCCACAAATCAAGCTTTACCTGTGGGTGCAAATCTGCAAGGAGAGCCGCAGGCAGAGCTAATTGATTTGCGGGGTGTAACAACACAGATGAAAGCTGATTTTATCGTCAACAGAGAAGCGGCTTCCAACAACTATATCAGCTTCTATCAGGTAGCTGATCAGAATGGTGGTATCGATACTGATGGTAATGGTACGGTTGATTTGCTTCCTGGGGATCTAGGTTACACTCAAGCTGCGGTTAATGGGCGTGTTGCAGGCATTGATCTGACGGTAAACAATCAAGGTACGGCAACCTACAGTAGTATTTTCCAACCTGGTGCTATCTTCGCACCATTTTTGATTGTGAATGGGACACCAGATGCAATTCTCGATGGGAATACCAATAACGATCCGGCTGTTTACTTCTCATTCTTGGGAGCTAACTTAGATCAGGTGGATCACATTAGCCTGTTAGGAGATAACATTTTTGGCTTTGAGGATTTACCAGGAGGAGGTGACAAAGATTTTAATGATATGACTGTGCGAGTAAATTTGACAATTGCCTAGCAAGGTGACGGCAAATTTGGTGGGTAGTTTAGTTATTCTTGGTGAGTTTGCTGGCGCTAAACTGGGTATTCTAAGTAATAGTATTGGGTAAGCAAGATAGCGCCATGACTCACCATATTTTAAAAGCTACCACGTCAACGGTGCATCTCGGTGGCTTTTCCCATCTGCTAGAACCAGCGCTGATTGTTGAATCTGGCGATACCATTGACGTGGAAACTTACTCTGGATATCACGTTTACGACAAAGCACCACAAGAGTTTCTCACACAAGAATTTATTGATATCTGCGAAAATCTGCCGGCAGAACGGAAAGTTGCTGGGGGTCCCCACTTACTAACGGGGCCAATTTATGTGCAGGATGCAGAACCAGGAGATGTATTGGAGGTAGAATTACAAGCGATCGCACCGCGCCTATCGATTGGCTTTAATGCGATTCGTAGCGGTTGGGGTGCATTACCACAGCAGTTTCCCCAACCGGCATTGAGATTCATTCCCCTAGATTTAGTCAACAACTTCGCGGAATTTCCAGCGGGTAGCGGCATCAAAATTCCCCTCAAACCCTTTTTTGGCATCCTTGGTGTAGCCACTGATGATGCTTCCCGCACTTCCGTTCCCCCTGGTGCTTATGGTGGTAATATCGACAACCGCCAATTACAAGCAGGTTCGCGGCTGTTTTTGCCGGTATTCCTTCCCGGTGCTTTATTTTCTATTGGTGATGGACATTCAGCCCAGGGAGATGGTGAAGTTAATGTCACCGCCATTGAAACTTCGATGAACGGTAGAATTAAACTCAAACTCCGCAAAGATTTACAACTGACAACACCCATCGCCGAAACTTCTACAGATATGATCACAATGGGGTTTGCTGAAACTTTAGATGAAGCCTTAGAACTAGCTTTAAAAAATATGATTGATTATCTGGAATGCTTCGCCAATTTGACACCAGAAGATGCTTATGTATTGTGTAGTTTAGCTGTAAATTTCCATATCACCCAAGTTGTTAACAGTCCGCAAAAAGGTGTGCATGGAATGTTATCTAAGTCAATTTTGCCAAAATCAATGTTATAGAAAAACTGTAGCTTGGGTTTCGTTGCTCAACCCAACGAATGTTTTTGTGATCTTGGGTTTGATGCCTCAACGGCTAGCATCTTCCACACACCTGATCCCACCATTGGGCAACACCCCCCTCACCCCTACTATGTCATCTCACCCTATCTTGGCAATATATTTTATTTACCTCATTCAGCAGCCAGAATGCTCATCAGCACTGGGTTTCAAATTTTGCATGGCTTAACATTCCTGTGCTTGTCTTAACATTTCTTTACTAAATAATTTAAGCTCTAGCATTAAAATTCTTGTCAAATGCTTATATTTTGCAGTTTTTCGGGTGGAAAACAATATTATCTCCAATAATCTATCTTCAGCGTCTCCTGAAGCCAGCGTTCAGGGTGAACAGTAAGGAAGTGTCTACTTGATTCGGCATGGAGAAAGCACCAGCAACGAGCGCAACATCTTTGCAGGGGTACTGGATGTTGAACTCACATTGAACTCACAGCCTTTGGCAGATTGCAGGCACGCCAAGCTGGTGTTGATGTGAAGAACAAAGGCGTGAAGTTTGATGCAGTCTATGTTTCTCACATGAGACGGGCGCGGCAAACCTGTGAAATCGCCCTGAATATCAGTCAGTCATTGAAATCGCCGGATATCCCTGTGCAAATTGATTATCGAATTAGCGAAAAATCTTTTGGCATTTTTGCTGGTCGTAACTTGGTTAATCAATAATTCAATCTGTAATGTGTTTAAATTTACTCTTTTGCATCTGAATCATCAATTAACAGGAGGATTTTTGTAATGAAATTGACTAACCTTAACCCCGTATGGGTGAAGAAGCTATCAATAGTGACTGCCACAACAGCAGCTATGGCTTTGGGAGTAGGAAGCGCTGCTTCTGCTGTCACCATTACCAACCCAAGCAATGGACACGAATATTTTTTAACCACGGCCGATTCATGGACTGGTGCTCAATCTCAGGCTGTAGTTGCGGGAGGAAATTTGGTTACCATCAACGATGCAGCCGAAAACAATTGGCTCATCAACACTTTTGGTGGTGTTGATCGTTTTTGGATTGGCTTCACTGATGTAGCTCAAGAAGGTACATTTAAATGGATTAATGGACAGCCTGTGACATATACAAATTGGGCAACTGGTGAGCCAAACAACTTCTCTGGTTCTGAAAATTTTACAATCATCAATTGGACTGCTCCTGGCGACTGGAACGATGGCGATAATCTAAACGGAGGCAACGGCGAGCCAATCAGCGGTATCGTAGAAATTGAACCTGTCCCTGAACCATCTGGTATTCTAAGTATGATCATGATGATTGGCTCCGGTATCGTGATGATGAAAAAGTTTAGAACTCTCGTCCCTTAAGTACTTTTACAAATTACAGCGGGTTTTAAATAATTAACTATAGAATTTTTTGTAACACAGCATTTTTGTGCCACTAAAATAATCTGTCGTTTATTTACATGAGAATTGCTGTAAAAAGCATCAAGAATTTCTGCCCAAACTGGCACGAACTGTGCCAGTTACACCTTTATCTGCTGCCTATACATCGATAATAGCTCTAAGTTCAGGAGCAATTAATAATTAAAAATTACAAGCTAATTTCATCCCTGAAATTATCATTTGAACAATGCCCAAGCCAAAAATCTTTCGGTATGATATAACGCTAATTGATTGCTCACACCATTAAAAACGGCGTCAAAAGCATGTTCTGCCCAAGGGATTTCCAGAAAAATCGCCGTATTGCCAGAGTTATGTAAACGTTCATACATTTGCCTACCAAATCGCGCTTCTACCAAATGGTCACGACTGCCGTAAATTAATAAAGTAGGTGGTAAAGGGCGCGTCACATAATTAATCGGCGAAGCGATTTCATACTGTTTGGGGAATTCTTCTGGAGAACCACCGATAAATGTTTTTAAAACCGCGCGGGTGTTGATGGGATCTGGATTTGGCGGTGACTTGTATCCTTCAGTTAAGTTGACAGGCCCGTAATAGCTCACTACTGCCCGAATGGGTGGTGCATCTGGTTCATAAGCCGCTAACATTGCCAAATGTGCCCCCGCAGAACGTCCTAACAACACCATCTGTTCTGCATCGGCTTCATATTCAGCCGCGTGTTTGCGAATGAAATTGAGGGCTGTACGCACATCATCTAACTGCGCTGGAAATTGATATTTGGGTGCGTGTCGATAGTCAATGGCAAATACTGTATATCCACGACTGGCAATGTATTGATTAAATGCAGAATTGGACTGAGGATTGCCAAATTGCCAAGCTCCACCATATATTACTACTAGTGCTGGATATATTCCCACTTCTGGGGGTTGATAAACTTCCATTGTTAAAGGCACTCCCGCCGGAGTAGCAAACACAATACCTGTTTGATGGCGCGTTTTGCTTGATGGAATATCCCGGAAAGTATTAACTAAATTAAAGGGACTCTTTTGCATCTTGGCGCTGACTTGGACAGGAATTTTTTCTAGATAGTCTGCACCTAACCCTTGTTTCATCGCTTTCGCCATTTGTATTTGAGTTGGTGATATATTCACTAACACCAACGCGCAAAGGAACAATCCTATTAAGCTAAAAATGCAAGCTAGGAGCTTTAATTGAATCTGAGGGATGTAGAAGAAAGACAGCAACAATGAAAGCAGACTTAAGATAAACAACAAAGGACTAACTTCTGGTGCTCCCACTCCTAGCTTGAGTAAAAGCATATTTGGAGCCGGAATAATAATCCAAGAACTGAGAAACAGGCTAACAAAACTCAGGAATATTGCCAGCAATGATAAAACTATTTGGATTTTATAGGGCATGGAGGATAAATTAATTTGCTTTTACTTAATATTTATACTCTAGAAATTCAAATTTATGTAGTATGTAGACGGGCTGAATTAAATATAAGACCTCTCTCCAAACCTCTCCCCACTTCTCCCTAACCCCCAACCCCAATAACCTCTCCCTAGCCCTCTCCACCTCTCCCTACCCCTCCCCTGCAAGGGGAGGGAACATATGGACTCCCCCCTTTCAGGGGGGAACTTGGGGGGTGGAGAGGGGAAAGGAAAAACTTTTGTTGCTCTTAAGGGGAGCAAGCCTCAAAGCCTCTCCCCTCGCAGGGGAGAGGTTTGGAGAGAGGTCAAGATGTATTGCATACAAACGAAAACCGCTATAGTTATCTTTGCTCAATATGCCTAAAGCAAAAATGGTGGGCATCACCCAAATCAGTTATTCACTTTTTACTGCTTTGCTAAAAACTCGATAGTACAGCCAAGTACTAAATTCTTTGACTGGAAAAAGCAAATAAGTCAGCGGATTTATCGTGACAATGATATTTCTAAAATCCCGCTTTGCTAAAAACAAAATACCTCGCGCGACTTGCGATGCTGACATCACACCATAAGGATTTAGTTGACTCTTAAACGGACCTAAGATTAATTTGCGAATTACACAAACTTCATCTAGTCGCTTGAGAGTGACAATATCTCCCAATGCTCTTTTGCTGAGTTCATAAAGTGGACTTAGGGCTGGGGAAACTTCAGCTTCAGAAGTGTTTACCCAAATTTCTTTAGTTGCTTTGGCTTCTCCCCCGGTGACGGTTGTGGAAAATATATCTATCAACTGTAATGCTGAAAATGTATTTACCTCGTAGGAATTTTTGATGGCTGCTGATGTGCGATCAGTGTAGACATTGACACCGTGATTAATAATCAGAATATCAACTTTTTCTAAACTTTTTTTCAGTTCAGCTTCATTTCCCAATTGCCAAGAAACTACTTTCAGTCCAGCTTGCGCTGGGATTTTTTCGGGATTTGTGGTTAATGCGACAACTTTAGCATTGTGCTTGAGAATTTCTGCGGCTAATTCTTGCCCCAATGCACCTGATGCACCTGTTAAAGCGATGGTTTTACCTTTAAGAGAAAGTCCTGTTCCTAATACTTTATCTACTAAAGGAAAAACACCGCTGTAGTAGGCGTTGACATCATCAAAATGATGTCGCCAATGATATGTTCGATTCACTAACCACACGGAGGGAATTGTTTCTAATGGGCCGGGTAGGTGGTTGTAGTCTGTATCAATCGTTCCTTGGAAATACCGCAGGGATGCAGCATATAAGAAGGTAGAAGTATAGGCTACTCCTAACCATAACCCCCATTGCTGGGCTATTAAGGCTAGTGCTGTTAATATGACTACTAGTATGCTTGACTCGACAATATCGTGGTAAAGCTGGGAATCTATGTAAGCTTTCTGGGAAACTAGGGATAAATCGCGGCGATAAGCTGCATGGTGTTTGTTGTGCCATTTAGTTAGCCAAGTTATCTTGTGGCACAAGGCATGGTAGATGTCTCTTAATACTTCAGTAAGCAAAAGTGAGAAGAGTCCCCAGCTAGCAAACTGCAAGCAGGTATTTATTAAAATCCAATCAATATTTAATTTGCCCTCAAATCCTATCCAGCTTTCAGCTAATATCCTGATCATCTCTTTTTCCACACCATCTTTTCTTAATTATTCTTCATATTCTGATAAATATGGTTTTAGGTCGAGTTTTACAGGAATTCAAATGGATGCTTGAAACAGGCGAGACGCCTGTTCTACGGGGATTTTGATTTTTCACCCTTCAGGTTGGCTTTGGTTGCTTCTAAGAGCTTGACACTGGCACATAGGGCATCTATATGGGGTGTGGGAATCTGCGTCAGTTTACCGAGTTCGACGATCGCGCTGACGATCGCATCTATTTCTGTGGGACGTCCGGCTTCAATGTCTTGTAACATTGATGTTTTATGGGCGCCAACCTTTTCGGCTCCATTAATTCGCTGTTCTAGGGAGATGCCAAAATTAACCCCTAACTTTTCGGCGATCGCTTGGGCTTCGGTCATAATTTGCCGTGCTAGTTCGCGGGTGGGGGGATATTGAGCAATAGCTTCTAAAGTCGCACCAGTGAGGGCGCTGATGGGGTTAAACGCCACGTTACCCCATAATTTCACCCAAATTTCTGTGCGGATTTGATTGCGGATTGGTGCTCTAAATCCGGCTTGTTTGAAAGCTTGAGCTAGTGATTGAATGCGATCGCTTTTAGCGGGCGTTTCGCCATCGCTTTTTGTACCGTCGATTTCACCCAATGTAAAGCGATCGCCTTCTATATGCTGAATTACTCCCGGTGCAACTATCTCTGCGGCTGGGTAAACCACACAGCCAATTACCCGTTCAGCGCCGATATGGGTTTCAATTATTCCCTCAGGATCAACCGACTGAATCCGCGTTCCTTCATACTCGCCGCCATGTTTGCGGAAATACCACCAAGGCACACCATTTTGAGCCGTTACCACCATTGTCTGAGAATGGTAGAGTGCAGGGAGAGAAGATGCGATCGCTTGAAGACTCTGAGCCTTAACAGCCAAAATCACCACATCCTGCGCCCCCGCTTGGGTAAAATCGTTAGTCACCAAAGTGGGAACAGCAACTTGGCTAGAATGATCAGCCAGCATTAACTTCAGCCCATTTTTTTGCATCGCTTCCAAATGAGAACCGCGAGCAATCAGCGTCACAGCTTCACCTGCTAGAGCCAATTTCGCCCCCAGATATCCACCAATAGCACCGGCACCAACAATACAAATTTTCATTTTTCGTCAGTTACAAATCAGGATTGAAGGATAAAAGGATGAGCAGGATTAATCTTGATCCCAATTACCAATTACCAATTACCAATTACCAATTACCAATTACCAATTACCAATTACCCATTACCCATTACCCAACATTCAGCAATTGCGCCATTGCTAACCGTTGCAGTTTGCCTGTGGCACCACGGGGTAATTGTTCTAAAATGTGAATTTGCTGAGGAACTTTAAAATCCGCCAAGGTGATTTTACAGTGAGCTATCAGTTCTTGAACGCTGACTTCTGCTTTTAGAACTACAGCAGCGTGAATATCTTCACCTAAAGACTTGTGAGGAACAGCAAAAGCTAAAGCTTCCGACACAGCGGGATGACGCAACAAGACATCATCCACCTCTAAAGGAGAAAACTTTTCCCCACCCCGGTTAATCAATTCTTTAATTCTGCCAGTCAGATAAAGATAATTATCTGCATCTAGTTTGCCCTGATCACCTGTGCGAAACCAACCGTTAACAAAAGCTGTGGCATTAGCTTCTGGGTTATTTTCATAACCATCAATTACATTCGGTGCTTTAACTACCACCTCACCCAAGCTTCCCTGAGATAACAAATTGCCTTGATTGTCCATAATCCCCACTTCGACGCCGAAGCCATAACCGACACTACCCGGTTTGCGTACTTTTGGCGGTAGGGGGTTGGTTGTCATCATGTGAGATGCTTCCGTCATGCTGTAAGATTCCACCACAGGAGCCTTTAGGGTAGCTTCTAGCTGTTCAATAATCACTAAAGGCAGGGGGGCACTGCTGGAACGAATGAAGCGGAAAGGATTAGCTTGGATAATTTCGGCATTGCGGCTAGCCCGTGCCAAAATTATTTGGTGCATGGTGGGTGCTGCGGAGTACCAGGTGGGTTTGTAGGTTTCCACCAGTTTCCAAAATTCTAGAGCATTAAAACCATTGGGACAAACTAACGTACCGCCTGATGCTAAAGTTGCCAACAAACACCCAACCAATCCGTGAATGTGAAACAACGGCATTAAACAGATTGTGGTGTCATCGGCTGTTAGGGAGTAAGCGTTAATGATGTTATTTGCAGAGGCGATTAAGTTGCGATCGCGAATGGGGACACGTTTGGGACGGCTAGTAGTACCGCTGGTGTGCAAAATCATTGCTACATCGTCGGCGTTGGGCGGTTCTGAATTTGGGGTTTTGCCTTTTTTGACCAATTCAAACCTTAAAGTACCGTCAGTATTTACCTTGGCGTTAATTAGGAGCATATTTGGTGAGGCAGCGGCGATCGCGGCTTCTGGCAATTCCGACAATGTAATCAGCGCTTTGGCATTGGTGTCTGCGTAGTAAAAAGCAAATTCTTCTTGTTTGTATTTGGGATTTAAGGGTGCAGCAGTGCCACACAAGGCAGACGCAATAAAGGTTATCGCCATTGGGACACCATTAGTCATGGCAATAGAAATGCGATTACCTCTTTTTAACCCAAAATCTTGAAGTTGGTATACCAGCTCAATTACATTTTCACGCAATTGCCCATAAGTTAGTGATGGGCCATCAGGCGTAACTAAGGCTGGATGATTGTCTTCCCCTGCTAAAAGTGTAAATAAGTTCGGTTGCATAAATTTTCAGTAAGTTAACGACAAAAATAAAGCGCTAAAATCAAGCAAATCATTTTGGTGTCAGGCTGTATCTACTTCTATCAGGAATCAGAATACTCTTTCTCGCCAGGTAAACCAAATCAATAAAGTATGGATCGCCGTTATTTTCTAAAGTATGCCACTTTAGCAGGATCTAGCTTTACCTTAGCTAGTTGTGTCCCCGGAAAAAAATCGAATTCTCAGGAACAGGTATCTCCCTCAGCATCGCCTGTTGCTGTCAATGAACCTCTGAAGATAGGATTTGTGTATTTAGGGCCTGTAGGTGATTTTGGCTGGACTTATGCCCATGATTTAGGTCGCCGGGAAATGGAAGCCAATCTTCAGGATAAAGTAAAAACTACTTTTGTGGAAAGTATCAACTCTTCTGATGACGCCGAAAGAGTAATTCGCCAATTAGCATTAGACGGTAATCAGTTAATTTTCACAACTTCCTTTAGCTACATGCATCCGACATTGAAAGTCGCTAAAGATTTTCCCCAAATTGCCTTTGAACACTGTACCGGATATCAACGCGCTATTAATGTCGGCACTTATTTGGGACGCTTTGAAGAACCGCGATATTTAACCGGGATGATTGCCGGCAAAATGACAAAATCCAACATTATTGGTTTTATTGGTGCATTTCCTATTCCTGAAGTTATTCGGGGTATAGGTGCGTTCACTCAAGGACTACTGGCAACTAATCCCCAGGCAAAAGTCAAGGTGCTGTGGGTAGAAAGTTGGTATGATCCAGCTAAAGAGAGGGAAGCTGGACTTGCTTTAATCAATTTAGGTGCAGATGTGCTGACACAGCATACTGACTCAGCCGCTGTTGTCCAACTGGCTGAGGAAAAAGGAATCTATGCATTTGGCTACAACACTGATATGAGTACCTTTGGTCAAAAAGCACACCTAACATCAGCTATTAACAGATGGGGCAAATTTTATATAGACAAAGCTTTAGCCGTGATCAATGGCACTTGGAAAGCTGATGATATTTGGGATGGTATTGGTGCCGGGATGGTGGATATTTCCCCAATGAATCAGGCAATTCCGGTGGAAGTTCAGCAGTTAGTAAATGCGAAGCGTCAGGCGTTTATTCAAGGTATTGCTCATCCTTTTGATGGCCCGGTGAAAGACCAAAAGGGTGTGGTGCGAATACCCAAGGGTCAGGTGTTGGATGATCAGGGACAGTTGGCGATGGATTGGTATGTTGAGGGAATTGACTCTTCAATTCCCCAGCAGAAACCTGAATAGATATCCCCGTGGCTTGTCAATTTAGCCAGCAAACATTCTCTGGAGATTTTCTGGATGCGTAACGGCTAAATATTGATTTGCCATTTCTGGTGTGAGTAGTTCTATCATTAATCTATTTTCTAACCAAAACTCAATGACATCAAAAGAAGAGTTGCGGTGACAACGCAGTACTTTCCAACCTTCTCGATTGCCAATCTCCTCAATTTTTTCTTGGGTATTCGTGACAGAAATCGCCGCATGAGTAGCTGTAAAAGTAGGGGAAGTAGTAGCCTCTACAAATTTAGACTGTTCATTTCCCTCACCAGGTACTATTTGAGTTTTTAACGGATAAACTTCGATTCCTGTCCCATGTTCGTCGAGAGACAAAGCCATATAACTGCCTGGGTGAGGAAAAAAGGGAAAAGCTTTTCCATTCAAGACTTCAGCTAGAACTTCGGCAACATGCTGGGGTTTTTGAGCAGAAATAGACAGGTGATGAATCATACTTGATACCTCATAACCCATCATCATGATGGCGTTAATAAACTATCACTTGTGATTTACCGGACTTCAAAGATATCAAAATTATCTGAAAATTTCGCCAGACGCTTCATAAAAATAAATATTGAGTATTGTTGTTTTATGAGTATCTAATAATTGACAGTCCTCAACGGCGGTGATGGTTACTATTTTCTCTCAGGTGCGTTACCCTACCACTAACGCACCTATCACAGCAAAACTATTTAGGTAAAACCTGCCGCAGCGCCGCTAAAAGTTGATCTACACTTTCTGGACGACTATTAAAACCCATCAACCCGACGCGCCAAACTTTACCGGCGAGTTCTCCCAAACCGCCACCAATCTCAATATTATGCTCATGCAATAACTGCTTGGCAACTGCCTTACCATCTACCCCTTGGGGAATGCAGACAGTAGTTAAAGTTGGTAAACGGTACTCTCGCTCAACGTGCAAACTTAATCCTAACTCTTCTAAACCTGCCCAAAGATACTCTACATTCTTTTGGTGACGTTGCCAGCAATTTGCTAATCCCTCCTCAGCCACTAAACGCAGTGCTTCCCGCAGTGCATAATATAAATTAATCGGGGCTGTGTGGTGATAAGTGCGATCGCTTCCAGCGGGGCGTAGCCCATCGCTTCCCCAATATTTCCCCAGCAACGACATATCCAAATACCAGTTAGCCACCTTCGTTTGGCGTTGTTGCAACTTCTCCACAGCACGGGGACTCATGGTAAAAGGCGAAGCACCAGGAGAACAACCCAAACCTTTTTGACTACAGCTATAAGCTAAATCAACTCCCCACTCATCCAAAAATATCGGCACACCACCCAAACTTGTCACCGTATCCACCAGCAACAAAGTGCCAAATTCCCGACACAATTCACCAACACCTTCCAAAGGTTGACGTGCGCCGGTGGAGGTTTCTGCATGGACTAAAGCTAAGATAGCTGGACGATGGGTTTGTACAGCAGTGCGGAGTTCATCGAGGGTGAAAACTTTTCCCCAAGGTTTGGTAATGGTTCGCACATCTGCGCCATATCTCCCTGCCATATCCACAAGACGATTACCAAAATAACCAGCAGCGCCAATCAAAACCACATCACCAGGTTCTGTAACATTGGCGATGGTTGCTTCCATTGCTGCTGTACCGGTACCACTGACGGCAATGGTAAGGGGGTTTTCAGTTTGCCAAGTGTAGCGCAGTAGGGACTGTATCTCGTCCATAAGTGAGAGAAAAGCGGGATCAAGATGTCCCACGGGGGAGGTATTCATTGCCTGAAGCACGGCAGGATGGGCATTAGATGGCCCAGGGCCCAGCAGCAACCGGGAGGGGATGTCTAGGGGTGCGAGTGGCAATCTAAGGCTTTCGTTGATGGTGATTGTTGGCGTCATAATCTGTTTGAGGTTAGACGGTACTAACCCGAATCATAGTGCGATCGCATCTCTTTTGATTTATCTTGACCCACAACACGGCACAAACGCTTTCTGCACCCTGATTTTCTCCCAAATGATGGCACCCTTCCCGACGCTCTCAGGCGGAAAATTCAAAGTCTCTCCCCTACAAGGTCAGATTCAATGTCACCTCATGAGCGGTTAAACACTTAAATGAAAGCTGCTATAACCTAATGAGCAGCACAATCCGCCTGCTTCAGTCCAGGGCTATGAGGTGTTACAGTCGGTGCTTGAGCCACCAGAACCACATTACCACGGGCATCAATTACCCACCCTTGAGCCTCGACAATTTGCTCTGGTGAATTGACAGCATTATCCTTTTGTGCATCAGACTCTATATTCCCTTGCTTCTGAGTCACCGCATTATTACGGACACCGCCAGCACGATTTTCACCTTCATCTGAGACTGAAATCCAATCTGTCAGCACAGCCTCAGACGTCAATACATCCGTGGGGTCAGCTACTACGCCACCACGCCCTGTGGCAGTAAATGAACCCCCTGCTAGTTTGCCACCAGCACCGCAGGCGGCAGCAATTTGCCCCGCAGTATCAATCAGATTTTCCGGCAGTTCCACTAATTTTTTGGGGTCAATATCTGGTGTGTTGATTTGGATAACGCCATTTAAGTCACGGTTTTGCTTAGAAAATGCCGTGATGTCACTTGTTGGCACGTATTGCGAGTCTAGTTCATTTGGTTTTGGATTGCCCAACAACTTCACCAAGTCTGCACGAGTGCGGGGCACAAACCCAAAGATGCTCTTAGCATTAATGGTGATATTACCACCAGCGCCAGAGAAGCCATTGGCAGTGATATCGTTATTTCCTAAGGGAGTAGCGACAACGAAGCCTTTAGGGGCATTGATCGTGATATTACCACCATTCCCACCTGCATTTGCCTGTCCTGCACTAGCGGATATCTGACTTTGGCCGCGCATCAGTAATGTGTTCTGCACCTGTAGATTAATATTCGCGCCATTACCTGCTTGAGTCGTCGATGAGATTATTCCTTTATTTTCTAGAAGGATAGAGCGAGCATTTACGTTTATTAAGCCTGGTGTTCCCAGATTACTTTGATCTCCTTGGTTAGGTAAATTCTTTGCAGAATTAACTCCCACACTGATTAAACCTCTATCACGGACAATCAATTGTCCTGTGGTAATGTTGACTGTCCCTGCATTTCCGTAATTTAGAGTTGAAGCAGATAAAATACTGAAAGTTTCTGTTTTTGGGTTTCCAGCTATCTCTACTAAATCCGAGGCGTCCACAGTTATATTCCCTCCTTTACCCTCAGATATTGGTTGCGTTGGAGAAATTAAATCTGTAGCAGAATATGCTGTTATCGCTGCCCCATCTTTGAGCCGCAACGTCCGGGTTTTGATTGTAATATCACCTGCCTTACCCTCATTAAAAGTTAAAGCCAAAAGTCCAGTTCCACCAGTACCACCAATTAGCTCTACGGACTCCAAGGCATTCACAATCAAATTTCCCGATTTTCCCTTGCTGTTGGTAGTAGTAATTATTTGTGCATTATCCTGAACAATTAATTTACTGGCAATAATAGTTATATCTTGGCCATTTGCCTCACCGAAAGTTGAACTTGCCAAGACCGAGTTATTGCCAATTATTTCCACGTTCCTACCCCTCACCTGAATGCTACCGCCACTGGTACCAGCGGTATCAGTGGTAGCACTGATACCACTGACATCTACCCGAGATTGAATTTGATTACCATTATCGCTTCGCGGCATGAGTCGAATGTTTTGAAAACCTTTTACATCTTCATATCCCAAACTCCAACCTTGCTCTATTTGTTTTAATTTCACCAGACTATTAGCTGCTACACTTCCTAGCTCAATTCGTCCTGAATTTGCTGTTAAACTTCCGCCCTCCAGTGTTATATCACCGCCTACAAGTGCTAAAGTTTTGCCTTGATTCACCTGTAGCCCACCTAGTTCAATTTTAGAGGAACTGTTTGGAGCTACTTGAGATAGGTTGTGGATGGGAGCCGCAGTTGCTCCAAATTGTAAGCCGATGGGAGTAATTACTGTGAGTAAAGGTTGGGTTTGGGGATCTGTGGCACTAAATTTAGCACCATTGTCAAAGATCACACTACTGGCTGTACTCCCGATAAATGAGCCGCCGATTTGTAAAGAAGCCTTGGGCCCAAAAACAATCCCGTTAGGATTAATTAGAAACAGGCTAACACCTTCAGCTTTCAAAGTGCCTTCAATATTAGAAATAGACTTACCCGTTACCCGGCTAAAAATATTTTGAATACCCCCAATATTTTGAAAGTTAGCTGTAATCCCATCAGGGACAGAAAACTGGTCAAAACTGTGGAATAGATTGCTTCCAGATTTGGTTCCACCATTAATATTTATACTTTTGCCCACCTGTTCTGTAAGAGAATTATTAGGTAGAGTTCCATCTGGGGTGATTTGAGCAATAGCCGAGTGTGCAGAGTAAGCCATTACACCACCTATTGCCAGTTCTAGCCCTGGAAACCAGATCCAAAGATTTCTCATACCAGATATTCCACCTCTCCCAAGAAGTAACGTTGCTGAATAACGGTGACATCCCACCTGTATTAATATAGACTACAATAAAAAAATGTACTCTGTGTTTTAATCTTTCCTAAAAAACTCTATTGCGTATAGATATCTTCATTCTCCTGTTACCAAATTAGATATTTATATACGCCAAAAACATAAGGTAGGGGCATAAATTTTTTATGCCCCTACGAAAAGCGTGTATTTCACATAATAGGAGTAGCTGGAATAAGCTATTTTCAACTTAGCCAAGGATTATGGACAAGGGCATCTGTACATACCCCCACCATTAGGATCTATACACCAGCAAACGCATTCATCACAGTCCAGTGTACCAATCGCCGGGCTTACTAATAAAGAAGCTACTTTTATTTTGTCGATACCAACATCTAAATTGAGTTTAGTTGGGCTATTTTTCAACTTTAACATAATCAAGTCTATATCTGACAGTCCATATGTTTTGAATATGTATGTAAAGTTAGATTGACTCAATATATTGCTTAATTCATTATCAATCTCTAATTGAACCTGCGGTAATTTTTCAGCGTTAATGACTGTTGATATTAATGCCGATGGTTCTAGCATCAGGAGAACGGTAGGACTCAAATTGTTTACAGATTTATTGCTGCCGTCAAATATTCTAATATTACCCTGGGTAGCAAAGTTTAAATTACTAGTTAAAGTAGCATCCTGGTGAATGTTGGCAACAGCAGAGGTTCCAGAAAAAGCTATTGCACTACCGATTACTATTCCTAGCCCTTTTGCCCAGCCCAAAATATTTTTCATAGCTTGATATTGCACCTTTCTAGATAATTAACAGTTTCTGAACAACAGAAGCGTTGCCTTTACGTTAAATAGATTACATTTAATTCAGTAATGTCCATTTTTATTTGATCAGAGTTTAAAACTTGTAACATTAGCAGCATTGTTAACTGCTGATTAAGTACAAAGCCAAAATTTTATCAACTTGCTAATTCGATTTGCCAATAACATCAAATAGGGGCATAAAACTTTTATGCCCCTAGGAAAAGCGCGTATTCCACGTAATAGGATATAGCTGGAATACGCTATATTCAACTTAGCCAATGATTATGGACAAGGGCATCTGTACGCAGTCCCAGTAGTAGAATTGAAACACCAGCAAATGCATGTTTCACAGTCCAGTGTACTAATCTCCGAGCTTACTAATAAAGAAGCTACTTTTATTTTGTCGATACCAACATCTAATTTGAGTTCAGTTGGGCTAGTTATCAACTTTAACCTAATGAAGTCTATATCTGGCAGTTCATATTTTTTGAGAATATGTGTCAAGTTACATTGACTCAAGACTTGGCTTAATTCATTCTCAATTTCTAATTGAACCTGCTTTAATCTTTGGGGATCAATGCTTACTTGAGTTAGGTTTTGAATACTCATGACTTGGTGTTTTCCTTGTAACTCGGCAGATACGTAAAATAATTTTATGATGTACTAATTATTTCTTCACCTTGCCTGACTGCAATTACGGCTAATTTTACAAAAGTTTACATTATTTTTTGGGAAATCATTCCATATTTCCATAAATTTGGCTGCTTTCGTCCATGTTAGCAAGATGCTAAAATAGCTAGATTGTTGCTATATAAGCATCCCAGCCATTGTATGCATCAGCTAATAAATGCGAATTATTATCAAATTGTTTTTGAATTGGCAAGAAGGCTGTAGCCCCTCAGTCAGATGGGACTACTTTGTAATGATCACTGTACTGCTGAAATAAAATAAATATTTTTATACCTAAACACCAACAATTAGTGTCCATCCCTACCAATAATCAGCGCCTACTCTTCTTGCTCGGTTTTGGTTTTGGGCTGGTGGTGTGTGCGTTAAGTCAAAACTGGCTACTTGGTGACAACTTTTAAAGGCTTTTACCTACAACACATTCTAGCTAGCAGTGGCGATCGCCTCTGACGGACTCTCCGTGCGATCGCATTTTGCAGCAAATTTACCAGCATTTCCCGTAACAATTGGTTGTTATCGGGTGATTTTTGGAAACCGAAAAAATCCTGAAACTAGCACTAAGTAAGACTATTAGCCCCAAAATCCACAGAATAGCATCTACCAAAATTTATGTTACAGGGTTGATCACATTTTCTTTTTTGGTTGGCAAGATGCGTGTCACCCCTCAGCCCTAATAAAAAGTAGAAGTTTAAGTCCTCTCTAACTGGGAAAAAAGTTTCTCCCAGTCAATCACTGTTGGTCTGGTTCCCTGGTTGACTAACTCAAAAACTTGCCCAGACGCACTTGGGTAAAAAAGGCTTTCCACACAAGCTGCGGCTACGTCAATGCGGCTGGAATCACCTTGTAGTGTGTCACCTGTACCCACGACCACACCAAATTTGCCCCCGGTTTTTGCTTTCAGCAGGGTGTTGAGGTCGTATGAGGTATAGGGGCCATCAATCAAGCGTCCGGGGCGAATTATGGTGTAGGGTAGTCCTGAAGTAGCGATCGCATTTTCACCCTGTTGTTTGGCATCAAGGACACCGAAACCGTTGAGAATACTCCAAGGAAGCTGATCTTTACGGAGAATGCCACAGGAAGACACAAAAACGAACCGCTTTAAATTGCCTGGTGCTGCTGCTACTAAATTGCTGACACCTTGGCCATCAACCTTTGCTGGACTATTTTTAGCTTTAGCTTCACTAAATTTACGGTCAACAAAAGCGATTCCCCATTCAATTACGTTCAGGCTGGGGTCAAATTCCCATCTAGCTGAAGGAAAAGCTGTAGTCCCAGTGCAACAAATAATCGCCGCCACATCCGGCATCGCTGCTGGGAGTGTTGTCGCTTCGCGGATATCACCAACGGCAATTTCCACTCTGTTATTAAACATCTTTGTGGCTTTAGCTGCATTCCGTGTCAGAATGCGAACTTTAAAACCTTTTTCTAGCAGCTTACCTACCACCAGTTGTCCTACACCACCAGTCGCACCAGCAACGAGTACTAAATCTTCAACTGAAGTCATAACTTTCTCTTAGATATTCTCTATTGCTAATTTACCTCCTCCGTGAATCAAGTAGCCTAGAAAATATATCCCATGTTTGCAGATATGCCCTGTGATTGTTGACAGCAGAATCAGAAAAATTGATTTACAGCAATTTTCGATTGATTAGACGTTCTACAGAAACCAGACAACCATTATTTTGATTTTTAGGTAAATATTGTCAGCGCCAAACATCACACTTCGTCAGAATTTATACGGAAGAAACCCAAAATTGGGTGAAAGATTTTATCAAGGGCGATAAATGGATACTCAAGATTGCCAATTATGTTTCCTGACTATCACCCGATAACCATCACAACACTTAAAATCTAAAGGCTGATTTATCAGGAATCTATTCAAATGAGCCAAACAACTAACAAAGTATTTAAACAATCGGGAGTAATTCCCTATCGGATCAAAGATGGAAAAATTGAAGTATTATTAATTACAAATCGTAGCCGTCAAGACTGGGTAATTCCCAAAGGGGGAATTTGCAAAGGCATGAGTCCGTCTGATTCCGCAGCAAAAGAAGCATGGGAAGAAGCAGGAGTTATTGGTCAGGTAAATACTCATAAACTCGGTTATTACAAGTATCGTAAACGAGGTAATACTTACCGTGTAAATTTGTTTTTGTTACCCGTAGAAATCGTATTAGAAGATTGGCCAGAAGCTAGTAAGAGAGAACGGCAGTGGCTAGATGTGAATACAGCAGCTAGCTTAGTCAAGGAAGCCTCACTCAAAAGAATTTTGAAAATTTCCCAAGACAAAGTTCAAGTTAATATTTAATATCTATTTGCCAAACATTGATTAGCATAATTTAAAATCTATCAGGTAGTGTATCGGGCTTTTTTGTCTTGTAAATCAAGTAGATAGCTTGTCAGAGAGACTTGACGGGAACAAAAATATTAGTCAATATCCAACAACTCGCCATCAGCAGCAAGCAATGCCCAATAACTAATATCTAGTATCTGAGGAGTGTTAAGGTGTCAGACTGGAAATTCTCTCGAAGTTTACAAGTAGGAATCATTTTCTTGGGGATTGCTGCTGGTAGTGTTGGTATGACTTCGCTTCTACCTAAAGGTGGATTTAATCATCTGTTGGCAATCAAAAAAGCAGACATTAATAGTACTAAAGCAAGTGTGGGTGGGACTGTATTAGCGCAAACTTTCCCTCCAGCGACAAACCAGATGGTGGAAGTGCCTAAAGCATTTGCCGGAACAACTATTTATCAGGCAAAACTGAAACCGAATGAGAAAGTCATCGCTTTGACTTTTGACGACGGACCAAGCCCAAAAAACACTGCACAGGTATTAGAGATTTTAAAGAAAAATAATATCAAGGCTACATTCTTTGTGGTGGGAAACATGGTGCAATCTTTTCCCCAAGTGGCGAAGAAAATAGTAGCTGATGGTCACGTACTTGGCAACCATACCTGGCATCATTGGTACCGTCGTATGGATACAGCTACAGCAGCTAGTGAAATTAATCGCACAGCAGATATAATTTACAAAACTACAGGCGTAAAAACTACTCTCTTTCGTCCCCCAGGCGGCTTTTTGAATAATGGATTAGTTGACTATGCCAAAAGTCAAAAATACGCCATTATGATGTGGTCGGAAGCGTCGGGAGATGCTGAACGTCGTGTACCGCCAGCAGCAACAATGGTCAAAAATGTCCTCAAAAGCGCCAAACCAGGGGCAATTGTCCTCATGCACGATGGTGGGGGTAACCGTTCTCGGACTGTTAAGGCTTTACCACAAGTTATTGCCGGCTTGAAATCCCAAGGTTATCGATTTGTAACTGTCCCTGAACTGTTGGAAATTCAAGCCCAAGAACAGCCGTTAGCAACCAAAGCTTCACCTGCGGTTAAAAACTAACGATGAACAGCCAAAATCACCCCCATAATTTAGTGCAAAATCAAAAGTAGAGTAGGCGTCTCGCCTGCTACTGAATGACAGGCATCTTGCCTGTCCTACTGAATGACAGGCAAGATGCCTGTCCTACGTTCTTCCAGTACTTTGTAAATCGTCTAGATTCAATTTATTGCAAAAGACAATTTTAGGGAAATTAAACCACAGACAAACACAGAGAAATAGTGATGTTTTTTATTGATTACTGATTAATAAATATTGAATTTTTAGTTTGCAATTTTTAACTATGCAGCCTCCAGATTTTCAACCAATTACCCAGCGTCCGCTGTTAAACTTGCCTCATAATGCCAGAGTTGCTTTGTGGGTGGTAATGAATATCGAACACTTCACCTTTGGCAAATTAGGCACAGCAATTCAACCCCATTTGAATAGTTATCCAGAAATTGCTAACTATGGTTGGCGTGACTACGGTAATCGCGTTGGCATTTGGCGATTATTTGAACTATTTGCCGAGTTAGAAATTCCAGTAACAGCAGCAGTCAACGGCGAGATTTGTGTAATGTATCCAGAAATTATTGCCGCTATGCAGTCCCATAACTGGGAAATAATGGCGCATGGCATTAATAATTCCACTGGGCATAGTGGCATGAATCAAGAAACAGAATTTGAAATAATTAATAAAACCATTAACTTACTCCAACAAGCAACAGGCAAAAAGCCCAAAGGCTGGTTAACACCTGGATTTTCAATTACAGAATCAACCTTTAAACTATTACATACAGCAGGAATTGTTTACACTGCCGACTGGGTAAATGATGATCAACCTTACTGGTATACATTACCCAATGGTCGCCTTTTAGCCATACCTTACACCATAGAAGCTAATGATATTAGCTTGTGCTTAAGTAACCGCTTTTCTGGTGCAGAATTTGCCCAAGCGATAGAAGACCAATTTGATCAACTATGGCAAGATGGAGAAACTCAAGGGCGAATTATGGCAATTGGATTACATCCGTTCATTGTTGGGCAACCGCTAAGGTTAAAATATTTAAAACAATGTTTATTGCACATTAAAAATCAGCCTAATACCTGGTTAACCACAGGTGAAGGAATTTATGAATGGATAAAAACAATTAATAATTAATCTTTTTCTTTACTCTCTGTCCTCTGCGGTTCCTTAAATCTATGACAACTTCAGAAACCCAAATTTTCAAAGTTCCTGTAATTGATGCTGACAGAGAAAACGTCAAACCCTATGGACATTTATTAGGCGATGACGTCAGCAAACCTGGATTAGGAATTCCCTTTTATCAAGAACGAGTATTAGAAGGCGAAAATATAGACTTTAGCTATCGGGGAACAGCCACTTTTAGAACAGCCAAAATTATGCCGGGATATCCACCAATAATTTGGCTAGAACGTCATATCCACATGACACAAATGTTTATCGGCTTGGGTCAATCACCGTTTATTATGGTGATGGCACCACCTAATCAAGATGATGGCGAAAACTTGCCAGATTTAAATCAAGTCAAGGCGTTGCGGTTTTCTGCCGGTTACGGACTATTACTGCATCTTGGCACATGGCATGATTTTCCCATAGCTGGCGATCGCCCCGTTGTGATTTTAACGGCAAATTCTGATGAAGTCGTCACCGCCTTAAGTCAAATGCAGACGCCAGATGAGATGAACCAAGGCGATGTTTACAAGATTTCCCTACCAAAAAGGCTTGGTTACGAAATCCAACTAGAAATTTAATAAAACATGGATTTGCCAAACATCGAAACTTACTTAAATCCCGATAATTTGCATAATATCACTAACTGGGGCGATGATTGGGCTTGGTTGGCTGGTGGAACTTGGCTATTTTCCCAAGCGCAACCACAACTAAAAACGTTAGTAGATATCCAGCCCTGGGATTGGTCAGAAATTGAATTAAGCGAAGATAATCTAATTATTGGGGCGACTTGTCCATTAATTAAATTATTAGAATATCCCTGGTTAAATGAATTCACAGCAGTGGCGGGATTAAAAAGTGCTGTAAATGCACTAGCAGCATCATTTAAAGTAATTAATCTAGCAACAGTGGGAGGTAATATTTGTCTAGCTTTGTCGGTGGGAACCTTGGCACCGGTGATGGTGGCGTTGGGTGCAAGTTATGAAATTTGGAATTTACAAGGAGATGCGCGTCAAGTTGCGGCGAAAGATTTTCAAATTGGTTTTAAAACCACAATTTTACAACGGGGAGAAATTTTCAGGCGGGTTTTGATTCCTGTCTCTAATTTAAAATGGCAAATTGATTATCAACGCTTTAGCATTGCCGCAACTGATTCTGCCTTAGCAATTGTCGTAACTGCTAGCAATCATCAACAGGTGCGTTGTGTGATTGCTGCTAGTGTTGCTGCACCCCGGTTGCTGGAATTTGAAAGTTTGGAAACAGCAGAAAGGCAATATATCACTGATTTAGAAAATGAAAATTTTCTTGCAGATGCCAAGGCGAGTGCAACTTATAGACAAGAGTTGACAAAAGTTTTAATTAAGCGTTCTTTATCAGCTTTAATTGAGTTAACCACAAAAGAAATAAGAGAAACCTAACCCCCCAACCCCCAACAACCTCTCCCTAGCCCTCTCCTCTTAGGAGAGGGGAAAGGAAAAACTTTTGTTGCTCTTAAGGGGGAGTGTTGAGAGGTTGCATGCAACGTCTCTACATTTATAGGAGAGAGGTATTTAATTTATTATTCAGTTATTTAAGATGGCAGAAGCGTTAAATTTTAAAGTCAATAATCAATCTTATAGCGAAACTTGTCATCCCGGAACAAGTCTTTTAAGTTTATTACGCCAGTTAGGCTGGTTTGGAGTTCATCGTGTTTGTGATACTGGTGATTGTGGCGCTTGTACTGTTTGGGTAAATGATGTGCCTATCCACAGTTGCATTTATCCAGCAATGCGAATTGCTAATAAGTCGGTAACAACAATAGAAGGACTTTCGCCAAATGACGAACTTGCACCGATGCAGCAAGCTTTTTTGGAAGCGCAAGGTTTTCAATGTGGTTTTTGCACTCCAGGAATGATGATGAGTGCAGCAAAATTGCCTAAATTATCAGAAGCTGATTTGAGGTTAGCTTTAAAGGGAAATTTCTGTCGTTGTACTGGATATCAAGCGATTATTGAAAGTATTTTGCTCTCGCAAAACTCAGAACTTAAAACGCAGAACTCATTCGTCAACAGTCAGCAATCTGTAGGAAAAAACGTTCCTAAACAAGATGGTGCGGCAATTGTGACGGGGAAAGCATCTTACACCGGAGATATTTCACCCCCTGGGTTACTACACCTTCAGGTATTTCGTTCGCCTTTTCCCCACGCCCACATCCGCAAAATTGACACAGAACAAGCTAAAAAACTCCCCGGAGTGGTTGCCATTTTTACCCACGCAGATGTACCCAGAATCGCCTACACCACCGCCGGACACGCTGAACCAGTACCCGACCCGTTAGACCATTATTTGTTAGATCATACAGTAAGATTTATTGGCGATCGCATCGCGGCTGTAGTTGCAGAGTCACCAAGCATTGCTGCACAAGCTTGTGAGTTAATTACAGTCGATTATGAAATCTTACCTCATGTGACTCACCCAGTTGCCGCAATCAATAGTGAAGTTGTGATTCACGACGAACCAGAATCATCACAGATTGCTGATAGAAATCGCAATATTGCTGGACAAATATTTTTAGAATCTGGTGATTTAGCACAGGGATTTGCTTTAGCTGATTTAATAGTCGAAAACACTTACAATTTACCCGCAGTTCAACACGTCCACCTGGAACCTCATGTAACTCTAAGTTGGTTAGAAGCAGATGGCACCTTGGTAGTTCGTTCTAGCACTCAAGTACCATTTCATTGTCAGCGGTTACTCTCGCAAATTTTGAATTACCCACAAGATAAAATCCGTGTTTATAAAGCGCAGCTTGGCGGCGGATTTGGCAACAAACAAGAGATATTATCAGAAGACCTCTGTGCATTTGCCACCCTAAAAACAGGTAAACCTGTGCAATGGGAATTTAGCAGAAACGAGGAATTCACAGCCACAAATAGCCGCCATGCTATGACAATTAAGCTAAAAACTGGTGTGCAAGCAGATGGGAAAATTGTTGCCCAAGATATGGAGATAATTGGCAACACTGGTGCTTATGGAAATCATGGACAAACAGTAGTATTTTTAGCAGGTTATATCCCCCTAGGTTTGTATCGTTGCCCAAATAAAAGATTACAAGCATTTGCCGTTTATACAAATACAATGCCAGCGGGTGCATTTCGTGGTTATGGTGCAACTCAAGGCACATTTGCAATGGAAAGCCAAATTGATGAAATTGCCCAAAAGCTAAATATTGACCCGATAGCAATTAGGTTAAAAAATCTCATTCGTCCGGGAGATATAATTAGTGTAGGCAATTCTCAAGACCACTTTAACTTAATTGGTAGCTACGCCGTTATCGAATGCTGGGAAAAAGTTATTCAATCTCTGGGATATATTCCTGGTACACCGCCAATAGTCGCAGGTTCTCGGCGTCGGGGTGTTGGCTTTGCCGTTTCTATGCAAGGAAGTGGATTATCAAAAATCCATATTGCTAAAGTTAAATTATCCCGTTTAGCTGCGGGTAAATATGAGTTAAGGACTGGTTCCGTAGACGTAGGTACCGGTTCAGATACCACCTTGCAGCAAATAGCAGCAGAAGCATTAAAGGTGACAGTTGCTGATATTAATATCATCGCTGGGGATACCCAAGAAACGCCTTTTGATGCTGGTTCTTATGCTTCAGCAACAATTTATATTTCTGGACAAGCCGTGAAATTAGCCGCCGAAAAACTCCTAAACACCGACGAAACCAGCGTCGAACTTTCTTATGCAGCCGATGAATCAACATTAACCTTCGCCGTTCAAGGGGTAGAAGTAGAAGTTGATACAGAAACAGGCAAAGTTAAAGTGTTACGATGTGTGCAAGCGATTGATTTAGGTAAAGCAATTAATCCGCGAATTTGCCAAGGACAAGCAACTGGGGGAATAGCGATGGGAATTGGCTATGCTTTAACTGAAGAACTATTATTTGATACCCAAGGACGCATACTCAACCCCACATTGCGAGAATATCGCATCCCCACAGCCGCAGATATGCCACCCATCGAAGTAATTTTAGTCGAAAAAGCCGACCCTTACGGGCCTTACGGCGCCAAAGGCGTAGGAGAGATTACCACAAATTGTACAGCACCTGCGATCACAAACGCCATTTTTCAGGCAACAGGGTGCAGACTATACCAACTCCCCATGACACCCGAAAGAATTTGGCAAAAACTCAACAACCCTCCAACTTAATTCTCTCTGTGTCCTCTGCGCTTGGAGCGGTTCCTTCTCATCATGCTTAACTTCTACCAACAACTAGCAGCAACCTTAAAAAACAGTCCCGTAGTGTTAGCCACAGTCACCAGCACCAAAGGTTCCGTACCCAGAGAAGTAGGCGCAAAAATGTTCATTAGCACCGATGGTAAAACCTGCGGCACAATTGGCGGTGGCGCTGGAGAAGCAAAAATTTATCAACAAGCTTTGCAACTATTCCAAACAGGTAAAAAACAATTTGTAGAAATTGATTTATCAGGCGTACCGCAACGCCAAACCCAAGGCATTTGTGGTGGCACAATGTTAGTATGGCTAGAATTATGGTCTGGGAACGAAAGCTTAAATTTAGTTAATCAGATTATCGATACTTTAACATCAGGGCATTCAGGGGCAATTATTACACCATTTGAAATCAACAAAAAACCCTATTTAGTCGGAGAAACTCAACTCACTAACTCTCTACAAACCACCGGATTAATTGAACCTTTACTACCACCACCCACACTGTTAATTATTGGTGCGGGGCATATTGCCATCCCCCTAGCAGAGATTGCGAAAATAGCAGGTTTTCAAATTATTGTCCAAGATGATCGCCCAGAATTTGCCACCCCAGAAAGATTTCCCCAAGGGTCACTAATACTAGCACAACCCATCACCTCAATTCAGGAAAATTTAGAGGAAATTCCTAATTTATATGTTGCTTTAGTGACGAGAGGTTATCAACAAGATTTGGCAGCTTTACGGATATTATGCAATCTACCATTGCAATATATTGGCATGATTGGTAGTGAAAAACGAGTTCGCACAGTTTATAAAATACTACACAATGAAGGATATTTAACAGAATTAATTGAACCAATATATGCACCCATTGGTTTAGATATTGGTGCTTTAACACCAGGAGAAATTGCTGTTAGTATTTGTGCAGAATTAATCAAAGTCCGTCGTGGTGGTACTGGTGCTCCATTATCTGAATTGTGTTCGCCAAGAGAGCGCGACAGCGATTACAGCGATGGGAATGTGAATGGAATAAATATCTTGTAGAGACGTTGCATGCAACGTCTCTAAATTGTGGTCTAATTAATCGAAAATTGTTGCAAATAATTAAACAATTAAAAATTGAAGACTGTTTAAGTCGGGGTTGAAATTTCCGACTGAAACACATGGGTAATAGAGACTGGGAAGGAAAGGCAAGTTATGGCAAGTTGTTAAAGCTAAACTACCTGTTCGCCACCAGGATAACAAAAGGAAGAACGGGGAGCATAGAAGCCAAAAGTGGTTTCAAGCGGTTGTTTTGGTCGTAAAGCATAGACAGGATGACTTGGTTCGAGGAACTCCAAAGAAACGATTTGCCAAGGGGTAACGACCTCTGCAATATAAGGATAAACACCACTGGAAAATGACCCCTCGGCTTTTTTAGTGATGTATCGCAATTGACCACGAGCCACAGCAGCAATAGTGTTACCGACTTTAGCAGTAGTGCGGATGATCGGAACACCATTAGATTCGGTTGTAGCTATTAAGGTATCGCCATTCAGGGTTAGAGTTGTGCGTCCCGGTGTTGCCGGAACGCCACGCTCTAAAGCATAATTGATAACGGTAGAACTGGAGTTAAAGTAATGAGTCCACCATCTACCGGGGTTGACACCGCCAGGGGCATCGAGGTTTTGGAGATCAGCACCAATATAAGTCAGCGAGTACGCGCCAAAGCCAGAAGTCTGTTCATCAGTATCGACTACATATTGGTTCATGAAGACTGCGCCCCTAGCGTTTGGTGTAAACCGGTTTGGGACTAAAGCTTTAACAGCAGCAGGATCTTCAGGAACCCAGCCGAAGTATAGCATCCGACTATTAATCACCATCTGCGGCGCTGCAAGCTTGTTAAGTTCTAGAGCTTGTGCCGAACTATTAGTATTAGAACCATTAATTAAATTGCCGAGTAGTGGTGTACTCCCAACTGTTGCAGCGCCAGTAATCAGGCCAGCCGTCTTGAGAATTTGGCGGCGAGAGAAATTATCAGCCAATTTAAGCTCCTGTTATTGGATACGCGTTTTGAGGTATAAAACTATCATCAAATTGAGCTTTTATTTCTCAAATATATAAATTGTAATATTGCATTCATATCTAATTTGAATTAAAAAAAAATTTCCTCATCTCAGATAAAAATGATTATAAATGTCAAGTAAATATGAACTTTTGCGAATTATTTTGAGGAAGTTTTAAGCGGATATTTGTAAAGTATCAAGTCCTCTCAACTAATCGAATTCGACTTGTCAAAGCGTTATCTAAAGATATGCACTTTGTGATTATTTTAGCGGCGGGTAAATCTACTCGCATGGGTATTTGTAAAACTACGCTACCTTGGTGTCAAGGTAAAACCTTATTAACTTATCAACTAGAAAAATGGTTAAGTTTAGGCTTTACACCTTTAGTGGTGTTTGGTTTACATAACAGTCATCAGCAAAAAGATTGTCTTCCCGGCTGTTTGAGTGTAATTAATCCTCATAGCAATGCTGGAAAAACAACTTCTATTATTACAGGGTTACAAAATATTCCCCAAAAGTTTGATGTGTTAGCGATTTCCGCAGTTGACCAACCCAGGAATTTCGAGATTTACCAGCAATTATTGCAAGCACATCAAGAAAATTCAGCTTTGATTACTGCACCTACATATCAAGGTAAGATGGGGCATCCGTTGCTGTTTGCAAATAAAATGCGATCGCATTTAGAAAAGATTTGCGAAGAAACTTTAGGTTTACGACAAGTTATCAGCGAATTTTACCCGCTAATTTGCCAAGTCGAGTTTGATAATCCGGCTGTACTTGTGGATATCAACACGCCGGAAGAATATCAGAAAGAGTTAAGAGGATGCTTGTAAAGTATCAAGTCGTATCGATATCCCCCCTAGCCCACGCCACATGCTTCTCCCAAGGGGAGACGCTGCGCGAACAAGTCGGCGGAGCCGCCCAACGCAGTGGCTCCCCTTAAAAAGGGGGGAATTGGAGTCATTATGTTAACTAATATAAAAAATATTTAAATTAGCCCTAAGTTGAGGGCTGAAGCCCTCACTACAAACCTTTATTTATTATCCTAAGTTCAATCTGCCAGTACTGCCACTTTCTTGCCATTTTGATTTACCACTGTTAATGGTAGTGTTTGAAGAGTTTCGCGGCGGGGAAATTGGATAACTTGAGCACCTTGCTTTGTCTGTTTAACTTGCATCACATAGCGACCACCAACCCATTCAATGTTTACTATTTTGTGAGAAAAAACCCAAACTCCTGCTATTTTTTTAGCATTGAGTTCGGCAATGTAATTATCACATCTTACTGGGCGAGTTGGATTTTTGAGTTGCCAAAGTCCAGTACGGTTGATCAGATCAAAACTACCACTACCACCTGGATAGTTGATAAAGGAAAAAATATTAAACTTCCAATAATTCCCCCCTAATTGCTCAATTTCTGCTGGAGAATACCTGCTTAAACTTTGCAGGTGTTTTCTTTGTTCTGCTGCTGTTGGACGCTTCCAAGTATTTGATTCACCACAAACTTTAAAGGGTATTTCATTTGGGTTCCGGCGATTAGTTTGTTTTAATTCTTGTTGATTACCATTAACATTATTGGCACTAACTAAAATTAGAGGGGAGAAAGCCAAGGAAACAGTCGTCAGAAAACAGGTAGTTAAAATTTTACGCATAACAAAAAATCATCAACTTAATTACAATGCATCCCATTTTCGCAAAAAGTCCTGGTGTCGAATAAAAATATCAAGTAAGTTAATATTTTACGTGACAACAGGTAGATTAAAATCGCTTACAGCATCTCAAACTCTAATTGATGACTTTTGAGAAAATCATGGGTGAAATGATCTACCACATTCGTATCAGCAAGTTCTAGATTATAAAAATCTACAAATTCATGCTCAAAATATGGTCCAGCGTGCCAAGTTCCCTGATGTAAGTTAATGAAACAATTCCCCGGAATGCGGAAAGCGGCAATTTCTGATAAGGCTGGTTCATTCAGATTATTATCAGGTGGACAAACTGCAATTAACCAGTCTTTTCCTTCTAAAGAACCCAGACATTGAGTGCATTGCTGATGACGAGTAATTTTGTGAAACTTCCGTCCTTTCTTTTGCAGCCGCATAATATAAAATCGCGGAATCCCATTTTGCAAATTTAACGAAGCATCTTTTTCATCAAAAGCTTTACCATCTGAACTAGCAAAAATCACCTGTCCAAAACGCTGAAAACTTTCTGGTGTCACCCATTCTGCCTGCAATTGTTGCACTGTTTGTGATGTAGTCATAAAAAAGCTTTTTGTGCATTGATTACTTTAGATTTGAGTTTCTCGATTATCGCTCAACTTTCTCCGATTGCTAAAGGGTAAAGTTGGGTAATAATTTAAAAATTCTCTAATTACCATTCTAAATCTTTGGGGATGAGTGACTTGGGAATAATCGAAACTTGTTTTTCTCTATCTGAAGGTTTGGTATACCACCAAGCCCAGGCGATTAAAACTGCTTGGAAGGGCAGTCTTATGGCATGAACCCAAGGTTCATTTGGTATGTTTTCTAGCTTAATATGATTAACTGCCATATTAATGTTGGCTGGAAAAACGGCAATAAAAAGGGCAATTAATCCCCAAGCCGCTGGTTGACTTACAGGCGGAACTAATAACCCAATCCCACCCAAAATTTCAAAAAAGCCACTGATGTAAACTAATTCTAAAGGGTAGGGAAGTTGGGGGGGCATAATTTTGACATAGGGTTCGGGAATCACAAAGTGCGTCACTCCTACGAAGATGATAGCTAGGGCAAGGATGACACGCAATAATTCCTTATACTTGTTCATGTGTTATGCTGCACTCTATACTTACTTCTACTACTACAGTGTTTTTTGCCTAATGTCACTATGTCTTAAGGTAACAGTTAGCAAAATCAGCCGACCTCTGCCAAAATACCGCATTTGCCTTTTAAAGTGTTTAAGTAAGTAAAATAACTATCCATCTGAGGGCTACTATATGGCGGTAAACGTTAGCAGACGTAAATTTATTTTGTATGGTTCAGCTGCTTTGACTACAAGCTTTCTGCTGCAAGCTTGCAATCACAACCAAAGGACGACACCGACGACTAGCGGTAGTCAAGGGTTTAAAATTGCGATCGCACTTCCTGGCGTCATTACCGATCAAGCCTGGAATCAATCTGGTTATGAAGGAATGAACCTGGCGAAACAAGAAGTTGGTGCAGAAACTGCCTATGTAGAAAAAGTAGCACAAGCGGATCAAGCAGAAGTGTTAACTGACTTTGCACGTAAAGGCTACAATGTAGTGTTTGCCCACGGCGGGCAGTTTGATGCAGCTGTGGAACAAGTCGCTTCACAATTTCCCAATACATTCTTTGTGGCGGTTAACGGTTCTATCAAAGGTGAAAACATTGCCGCTTTACGTATAGATAACCTGCAAGCCAGCTATTTATGTGGAATTATTGCCGCTTCTGTGACTAAGTCTAACAGATTAGCTTATATTGCTGGACAGGAATTTGAAGCCACTCAAGAGGAATTGCGAGGTTTTGAATTAGGGGCAAAATCTGTTCAGCCAAATATCAAAGTTACTTCTGCTTTTACTGGTGATTGGAATGATGTCGCCAAGGCAAAAGAAGCCACTCTTGCCTTAATCTCTACTGGTGCTGATGTCATCTATCAATGGTTAGATAATGCCTCACCTACAGTTTTGCAAACTGCCAGCGATAAAGGAGTATATGCTTTTGGCAATACAAAAGATCAGTTAAATATTGCCCCTAGTGCAGTTTTAACCAGTGCCGTCAAGCGGCTAGACTTAGGAATTGTTTACCTGACAGAACTAGCAAAAGATAAACAGCTAAAAGGGGAGATATATACAATTGGGCTGGAAAGACCAGTTATATTATCTTTAGGAGAGTTTGGGGATAAAGTCCCGGATGCAGTTAAACAAAAAGTGCTAAATATAAGACAAGAAATTGTTGATAAAAAAATTACTTTTGAAAATTGCAAAGAAGCCGGTAAAGATACCCGTTGTGTGAAAAAACACACGGCTTAGATCAGCCTAAATAAAGCCTGGCTTACTAGGCTTTTAGCCGATTAATTAGTCTGCACAGGCAAAATTTATCTGTGTAAGCGCGAAGATAATTCGCCTGATCATAAAATGATATATTTACGCTTAGAAAACCTCACAAAAATCTTTGACTCTTTTGTTGCCAATCATCAGATAAACATGACTGTGGAAACTGGCAAAATCCACGCTATTTTGGGTGAAAATGGTGCGGGTAAGACTACTTTAATGAATATTATTAGCGGTCTTTATCAACCCGATGCGGGTCAAATATATCTAAAAGAAAAACCAGTAAAAATTACTTCACCTAATGAGGCAATTAAACTGGGTATTGGGATGATTCATCAACATTTTATGCTGGTTCCCCAGTTAACTGTTACAGAAAATATTATCCTGGGCAGCCAAAATAAATGGCGCTTAAATCTGCGACAAAAACAACAAGAAATTGCCGCTTTATCCCAAGCATATCAGTTGGAAGTTGACCCCACTGCTAAGGTAGAAAATTTACCTGTAGGCACACAACAGCGAGTAGAAATTCTCAAAGTTCTCTATCGCCAAGCAAAGTTGTTGATTTTGGATGAACCAACAGCAGTGCTGACGCCGCCGGAAGTGGCATCATTAATTACTATCCTGCGGCAACTGGCGGCTAGGGGTAACACGATTATTTTTATTAGCCACAAGTTAGAGGAGGTAATGCATCTCTGCGATACAGTGACGGTGTTGCGCCGGGGAAAGGTGGTAGGAACGACAACTACCGAAGCTACTACCACCCAGCAGTTAGCCGAATTGATGGTGGGGCGCGAAGTTGTTTTAAACTTGCCCAAATCCTCTGCTTCACCATCCCAGGTGATTTTGTCGGTGCAGAGATTGCAGGTTGCAGATGATCGGGGGGCAATCGCCATTCGCAATGTCTCTTTTGAACTGCGGGCGGGGGAAATTTTGGGGATTGCTGGTGTAGATGGTAATGGACAGCGAGAATTGGCAGATGCGATCGCAGGTTTGCAGACTATCAAACAGGGGAAAATTGAGTTGCAGAACCCCACCCCGGCTGTGCCACCCCTCTACCACGGGAAAGAGGGGTTAGGAGTAAGAGTCAGAGAGGGGGGGTTGAGAGTGGGGTATATCCCGGAGGATAGGCAGAAAATGGGTTTGGTGTTGCAGTTTAGCATCGCCCAAAACTTGATTTTGAAGACTTTTAGAAATCTGCCGTTTTGTCGTTGTTTTTTGTTGCAACCAAATGCGATCGCAAATTATGCCCAAAATGCCATGCAAGAATTTGATATCCGCGCGACTGGGGAAGCTGTGCCCTTATGTCAGTTGTCGGGAGGAAATCAGCAAAAGGTGGTGTTAGCGCGGGAATTGGCGGGAGAACCAGCGTTAATTGTCGCCATGCAACCAACGCGGGGGCTAGACGTGGGGGCGACAGAAGCGATACATTTGCGGTTGTTAGCAGAACGCGATCGCGGTGCAGCGGTTTTGTATATATCCACAGAGTTAGAAGAAGTGATGGCAATTAGCGATCGCATCGCTGTAATCTACAGAGGTGAGTTTGTCGATATTTTGGATGCACAGACAGCGACAGTCGAGGAGATTGGTTTGTTGATGGCTGGAGGGAAAAAACAATCTCCAGAATTACAGCCTGAATTAACGCCTGAGAGGGTGTTTGAAAAGTTTTAGGGAGTCAAAATTTAAGCAAGTCGCCTAACCATAATACGGATCATAGCAAGGTAGATAAAAGTCAGTAGATCGAAAACTTTTGAAAGTTGACGAAAGAATCAGGGTTTCCGACGACGTTATTGGGGCTAGTAATCACGGTCAATTGCGATCGCTTTTAGGTTCATCCAGAACAGAGGTACTTGAAAAGCAGATTAGAAGCTGATTTTGGCGCATGGTATTCCCAATGGGCTTTTCGAGCACTAGACTGATCATCGAAACTAAGAAACAATTAAATTTCAGAAAAACTGTCCTGAATTCGGGAAAATACTGAACAGCATCTGTAGTTATTGTTGATTTTGCTGCCCAGTCTCAATAATAAAGATGTTCTTACAGAAAACCCGACGCAGACGGGGTGTACTGCTAACACCTCAAGGATTAAAGAAACTTCAAACAGCTAAGTCTGAAGCAGAGATTGGGGAAAACTCCGGTAATCGGTATACTCTTGAAGCATTGAACGAACGTACATGTTTGTCTGTGGATACACTGACGAAAATATTTGCTTGTGAACTAGGAGTGGACAAGCAAACCTTGAAGTACTGTTTTCAAGCATTTAATCTAGTTCTGGAACAGAGTGATTATTTCCTTCCTGAACCACAACAGCAGGATGAAGTCTTAGGTACTAACTTGCTCGTAGTAGAAACAGCACCAGAGATACCAGAAGGACAAGTACCCCTAGATTCTGCATTTTATTTAGAACGTCCTCCTATTGAAACCGATTGTTACAAAGCAATTTTGCAACCAGGAGCTTTAATCCGGATCAAAGCCCCTAGACGGATGGGGAAAACTTCATTAATGTCAAGAATTATTCAGTCTGCAACTAATGATGGTTATCGCACTGTATCTTTAAGCTTCCAGCTAGCCGATAAAGCAATTTTTCAAGACTTAGATAAATTCTTGCGTTGGTTTTGTGCAAGTATCAGTCTGGGTTTACAGGTGCAAAATCGACTCACAGACTATTGGGATGAGCTTTTTGGCAGCAAAATTAGCTCTAAAATTTACTTTGAGCAGTATCTTTTAGCCAAAACAACCAGCCCTATTGTCCTGGGTCTAGACGATGTAGATATATTGTTCCAATATCCTGACTTGGCGGATGATTTTTTTGGGTTGTTACGCGCTTGGCATGAGGAAGCCAAAAATCGAGAGATTTGGAAAAAACTGCGGTTAGTTGTGGCACACGCAACAGAGGTTTATATTCCCCTGAATGTGAATAAGTCACCTTTTAATGTGGGGTTACCAGTTGAGTTAAAAAGCCTAAACCGGGAACAAGTACAGGCTTTAGGAGATCTCTATAGTTTGAACTGTTCAGAGCAAGCAGTAGAACAACTGTTTGCTTTGGTTGGTGGACAACCTTATCTTGTAAGACTGGCTTTTTATTATTCATGGCAACAAGGTGTCAGTTTAGAGCAATTGTTGTCAACTGCCCTAAGCTCAAATGGAATTTACCGTGAACACCTGCAACAACAATGGTGGAACCTCCAACAAAATCCAGAATTAGTAGCCGCCTTTGCACAGGTTGCCAAAGCATCTAGACCTGTGGAATTACATCTAGAGCAAGCGTTCAAGTTGCAAAGCATGGGATTAGTACATTTATACGGTAATCAAGCTACCCCTAGCTGTAAGTTGTATGCCGAATATTTTGGCGATCGCCTAGATAACCAGTAAGTAATCGTTGCTTAATCAAATCAAGAGAGTAAATTACCATGTCTGAAGAATCTTTTATGACAACTAAAATCCAAAATCTTCAAGATTACCCTAGAGTTCCACAGTCAATCATGACAGCCAGTCAACGTGAACTCAAAGATATCCAAATGCAAGTTTCTGGATATCTTCCCCAGGATTTGCAAGGTCATGTCTTCATGGTTACTTCCGTAGGAACTGTTAACTCTGGAGGTCTTCCCTATCGCAATGGAGATTCTGTATTGTGTGGGGACGGTATGATTTATCGGTTGGATTTTAATTCCCCATATGAAGTGAGATTGACAACAAGCATAGTCAAACCACCTGATTACTATGCTGACAAAGCAACCTGTCAGAACTCAAAGTATAAGAAGTATCGTTTTCGCAATCATGGCATCACCAGATTTTCCCTAACCTTGGGTATTCGCAACCAGCTGAATACAGCTTTTCTACCGATAAAGTTTTCCTCAGATTCGCAAGAACGGTTACTAGTTACTTATGATGCAGGCCGTCCTTATGAGATTGATACTGAAACCCTAGAGCTTGTTACTCCTATTGGCACTAATCAAGAATGGCAATCTGAGTTAAATGGTTATAATGCTCCTTTTCCACCGTTTTTGAGTACGGCTCATCCTGTTTTTGATCCTCATACACAGCAGATATTTACAGTTAACTATGGTAGATCATTACTTAATTTTCTAGACACTATTCCTTTTATTTATGACCTTGAGCAATTTCCCCAAGAAATAGATGAGTTTTTAACTGCACTTAGCTCATTTCTGCGAGTAAATTTCCTCAAAGATATTTTTGATTTCGCCTCTCATTCTTTGCAAAGATTTGTGCAACTCTACGTCGAATTGATCGAGAAACTAATTAACTTAGAAATTGATAACTTTGTTTATTTAATTTCTTGGGATGGTGCAGGTGACTTGGAAAGATGGAAGCTAGTTTTACCTGATGGTTCACCTGTGTCAATTGACCAAACCATACATCAGATTGGAGTAACGAGAGATTATGTTGTGATTATGGATACAGCTTTCACAACAGGATTAGAACAAATACTCAATAACCCTTTTCCAGACGATAAAAAAGTTGAAAGACTACTGAGAGACTTATTAGAACGGCCTACTTCTCCAGATTCTTTAGTTTATATTGTGCGTCGTGCTGACTTAAAAGCCGGACAATTTCCAGTATCTAATCAGCAGGAAGTTGAAGTAGTCGTCCAAAAAGTTGTGTTGCCGTTAGAAGCAGCGCATTTTTTAGTAGACTATGACAACCCCCAAGGAAACATTACACTAAATACATCTCATATCTGCGGTATGGAGGTATCTAAATGGATCGGAAACTATGATGTTTCTGCTTACAATCCCGAAAATCCTGTGCCTTCATATCTTCATGGTATGGAGCCAAGTCAAGCCGATATTGGGCGTATGGGACGCTATGTAATTAATGGAGAAACGGGAGATATTCTGGAGTCACAGATTATTTCTGATATTGAACGTACCTGGGGTGTAGATCTCTATACTTATCCAGAGCAAGATCCTCAGACAAAAAAAACCTTAGAGCGCCTGGAAGACATATACTGGTGTTCTTTTGGGTTATGGAAAGACTTAATGACAGAATTTATTGTCAATCAGTATAAACATTATAGAAATCGGCAAGTTCCTATCGAAAAAGTATTGAGTATGGCTGCCAAGGGAATACCCGCTTACTTGTTTAGACTCCATGCCTCATCAACGGAAGCAGCTGCGATCGTTGACAGCTATCAATTACCATCAGGATACATACTACTTTCTCCCCAGTTTATGCCGCATCGCGATGCTAAAAAACCAACTGATGGTTATATTATCTGCACAGTATGGTATGAAGATAAAAACGAATTCTGGGTTTTTGATGCTAATCATTTGTCTAAAGGGCCTCTCTGCCAACTATCCCATCCTTCACTTGATTTTGCTCTGACCTTGCATACTGCTTGGTTGCCAAATATTGGAAAACGTCAAGCTACTTATTATATTAATGTGCGCGAAGATTACAAGGAATTAGTACACCAAGCATCGCAAAAACATCCTGATATTCAGGATTTATTTGAGGAAGAAATTTATCCTCATTTTGAATCAGCTTCAAACCCTAGTAGCTAATTCCATTTTCATTGGGGCTAACTCTTTAATTTTATTAAAAACTAGTAGAGACGTTCTTACAAAACATCTCTATTTTAGTAAAGATAATAGGAATTGTGCAAGTTATGATTAATATACCAGGATATGAAATTTTAGAAAAAATTCATGAAGGTACAGGAACAGTTGTTTATCGAGGCAAGAAAAAACAGAAACAGCAGCCAGTAATTATTAAACTGCTCAACTGTGAGTATCCTACATTAGAAAAAATTACTAATTTACGGCATGAGTATAAAATTCTCAAAGATTTGACGAGTAATGGAGTTGTTAAACTTTATAAATTAGAAAAATATCAGAATAGTTTTGCACTGATTTTAGAAGATTTTGGTGGACAAGCTTTAAGTCAAATTATCATATCTAGGCAATTAACGATTTCAGAGTGTTTGCAAATAGTGATCGCACTTGCAGAAACATTAATTGATTTAGAGCAAGCTGCAATTATTCATAAAGATATTAAGCCTAGTAATATCATTATCAATATTGAAACTGGACAAGTAAAATTAATTGATTTTGGTCTGTCATCACGGCTTTTTTTAGAAAAACAAACTATCAGTAATCCTAATTTATTAGAAGGGACTTTAGCTTATATAGCACCTGAGCAAACAGGGAGGATGAATCGCTCGATTGATTATCGCACTGATTTCTATTCTTTGGGAGTGACTTTGTATGAAATGTTGACAGGAACACTGCCATTTCCTACCCACGATCCGCTAGAGTTGATTCACTGTCACATTGCCAAACAACCAGTACCACCTTACCTGCACAAGCAGATTCCTAAAGCAGTTTCAGATATTGTGATGAAACTTTTAGCTAAAAATGCTGAGGAACGATATCAAAGTGCAGGTGGACTTAAATTCGATTTAGAAACTTGCCTAATACAAATCCAAACTACCGGAGAGATTATAGATTTTATCCCTGGCAGGCGCGATCGCGGTAGTCAACTTTTAATACCACAAAAGCTTTATGGTAGAGAAAAAGAAGTTACAACACTAATGGATGCTTTCTGGCGAGTCAGCCAGGGAGCAACAGAAATGATGTTAGTTTCTGGTTATTCAGGTATTGGTAAAACTTCAATTGTCAATGAAGTTCACAAACCAATGGTTGCCGCCAGAGGATATTTTATTACAGGTAAATTTGACCAGTTAAAGCGGGACATTCCCTATGCTGCTTTAACTCAAGCTTTCCAAGAATTGATTCGTCAGCTATTAACAGAAAATGAGAAGCAGATTACGATTTGGAAACACAAACTACTAGAGGTATTAGGTTCTAACGCTCAAATCCTGATTGAAGTGATTCCAGAAGTAGAGTTAATTATTGGCTTACAGCCTGATGTTCCCCAGCTAGGTGCTGCTGAATCTGAAAATCGATTTAACCGTGTTTTTCAAGAATTTGTCAATGTTTTTTGTCAACCTGAGCATCCATTGGTCATTTTTTTAGATGATTTACAATGGGCAGATTCTGCATCTTTGAAATTAATTAGATTGTTGATTACAGATAATAGTAGCCGATATTTATTCTTTATTGGTGCTTACCGAGATAACGAAGTTAACCATACTCATCGATTAATACAAACTCTACAAAAAATACGTCAAACAAACACTGTGGTGCATAACATCACTGTAGAACCTTTGTTACTCACTCATGTTCAACAACTATTAGCAGATACACTATCTTGTGCGAGTGATATTAAAAAAGTTGAGTTATTAGCAGAGTTAGTTTTTAATAAAACCCAAGGTAATCCATTTTTCTTAACTCAGTTACTCAAAAGCTTATATAGCGAAAATCTCTTAATTTATCAGGTAGGTACAGATAGCTGGAATTGGAACATTCAGCAAATTCAAGCCGTTGGTATTACTGACTATAATATTGTTGAATTAATTGCTAGGAATATTCGTAAATTGCCACCAGAAACGCAGAAAATTTTACAGTTGGCAGCATGTATGGGCAACCAATTTAACCTAGAAATTTTAGCAACTGTCAATGAAACCTCAGACATTATCACAGCAACTCATTTGTGGAATGCTTTGCAAGCTGGTCTAATTCTACCTTTATCGTCAAATTACAAAATTCCTCTGGCATTTTGTGAGACAAAATCAGACGTTTTGAAAGCTAGTAATGTCAAAATTAACTATAAGTTTTTACATGACCGAGTACAACAAGCAGCTTACTCCTTGATTCCCGAAACTAATAAAAAAAGTACTCATTTGAAAATAGGTCAAATCCTACTCAGGAATAATACACCAGAAATTCAAAAAGATAATATTTTTGTCTTAGCTAATCAATTAAATTTTGGCATTGAATTACTAACAACCCAAGTTGAAAAGGATGAGTTAGCCCAATTTAATCTTATTGCTGGTCAAAAAGCAAAAGCTGCTATAGCTTACGAAGCTGCTGTTAAATACTTGAACATAGGTCTACAATTACTAAATTATCAGAGTTGGACACATAAATATATATTGACTTTGAATTTATATATAGAGACAGCAGAAGCAGAATATCTAAATTCTAATTTAGAACAAGCATTATCTTTATGCAAACTAGTTACAAAAGAAATTAGTAATGTTTTAGATTTAGTAAAATTTCAAAAATTAAAAATAAAAATTTATTTAGCTAGAAATCAAGTTAACACAGTTTTAGATATTGGTCTGGATATTTTGGAAATGCTAGGTGTTTCTTTAGTAGAATTGCCACCAAAAAATCTTGATATTGAGCAGTTATATAGCCTACCGCTTATGACTGATCAATATAAACTAGCAGCAATGGAAACTTTAATTCTTATTTGGCCTCCTGCTTGTTTTGCAAAAAATACTATAGCAAGACCAATTTTGTACACAATGGTTGAGCTTTCTAGACAATACGGAAATTCCCCATTATCTACTTATGCTTATGTAGTTTATGGTCAGGTCATAGCGTCATCAATGGCAGATATTAATTTAAGTTATCATCTGGGTCAGTTAGCTCTTAAACTAATAGATCAATTAAATGATAAACAAGTTAAAGCTAAAGTTATTTTGATAGTGTATATAAGTTTTATTCACTATAAAAAGCACATTCAAGAAACTCTAAATCCTATACATGAAGCAATTGAAAGTGGCTTAGAAGTTGGAGATATTGAGTATGCTTGTCATGCAGCTAGCTTTTATTGTTCTCATATTTTTTTTGTGGGTAAAGATTTAGATTTTATTGCTAATATGCAAGCTGATTATATAGATTTTGTTGGCAAATTTGAACAACAACATCAACTAGGATTGATTAAAATATGCGCTCAGACAGTAGAGAATTTAATCAATCCCTCTGTAGCTAAAATTCAATTAACTGGTGATATTTTAAATGAAGAGGAATTTGTTAATTCTGTAATTATAAATAATAGCACGTTATCATTATTTGATGTTTATTCTTATAAAACATGGCTTTGTTATCTTTTTGAAGAATATGAAGAATGCTTGAAATTTGTAAGGCTTGCCTCAAATTACAGTCTCTTCAAGCAAACTGGAATATTATTTATATATAATAATTTATTTTATTCTTTAGCATTACTTGCTGAGTATTCTCGTAAATTTCTATTTACTAAATCATCAAGAATAGATGAATTAGAAATTTACTTAAAGCAAGTAGATGAAAATCAGGAATTTATGAAATACTGGGCTGAAAATGCTCCTATGAATTATCAACATAAATACGAATTAGTGGAGGCAGAAAAGGCTAGAGCGTTGGGAAATATACTTGCAGCTATGGAACTATATGAGCGCGCTATAGCTGGAGCTAGAGAAAATGAATATATTCAAGATGAAGCACTAGCTTATGAATTAGCGGCAAAGTTTTATTTAGCTTTAGGACGGCAAGAAATTGCGCGAACTTATATGACTAAGGCACACTATAGTTATATCTGCTGGGGAGCTATTGCTAAAGTCAAACATTTAGAATTAAAATATTCAGAAATAATTATTAACTCGACTAGGGATTCAACATTAGCTAAAAATAATATTTCTTATTCTTCTACTACCAGCAGTAATTCACAAATATTAGATGCCACAACAATTATTAAAGCTTCTCAAACTCTCGCTAGTGAAATTATTTTAGATAATTTGCTAGAAAAGTTAATGAATATTGTAATTGAAAATGCTGGCGCTCAAACTGGTTTTTTAATTTTAAAGCAGCAAAAACAGCTATTTATTGCAGCTAAGGGTGCTGTAGATACTACTTCGGAGGTAATGCTATGTAAATCGGTGTTAGTTGAAACTAGCCAACAGTTACCCAATTCTTTAATTAACTATGTCGTCAGAACTAGAGAGAACGTAATTTTATGTGATGCAACCCATGAGGGAAGATTTACCAAAGATGTGTATGTGATTGACCACCAACCTAAGTCTATATTGTGTACACCGATTATTCACCAAGGTGAGCTTTTTGGTTTACTTTATTTAGAAAATAATCTGGCTGTTGGTACTTTCACAGCAGAGAGATTAGAAGTCTTGAAAATTTTATCTTCTCAAGCTGCAATTTCAATTAAGAATGCTCAACTTTATGAAAATCTGAAGCAAGAAATTAAAGAGCGCCAACAAGCAGAAGAAGCATTACGAGAGAGTGAAAAAAAGTTAACACAGATTCTCGAAGCTGTACCAATAGGTATATTTGTGATCGATGACAAAGGACAACCCTACTATGCTAATCTAACTGCACGAAAAATTTTAGGCAAAGGGATTGTTGATAACTCTACAAATACTCAATTAGCTGAAATATACCAAGCTTACGTGCAGGGAACAGAAAAGCATTATCCTACTGAAAAGCAGCCAATTATCAGAGCTTTGAATGGCGAAAGTATCGTTATTGATGATATGGAACTGCATCTAGGGAATAAAATTATTCCTTTGGAGGTGTTAGCAACACCCATTTTCGATAATAAAGGTCAAATTATTTATGCGATCGCAGCTTTTCAAGATATTACACAGCGTCAGCAGGCAGAAGCAGAGCGAGCTAAGTTTACCCAAGAACTTGCCCTCAAACATACAGCTTTGCAGCAAGCAACAGACCAATTAGCTGAGTCTAACCGCAACTTAGAAGCTAAAGTTCAGGAGCGAACCAAAGAGCTAAGTCAAACTTTAGAGATCCTCAAAGCAACTCAAGCTGAATTAGTGATTGAGAACGCTTTATTAAGAAGCGCAGAAAAAACCCTAACTTATGAATATCAAGTCGGGGGAAGTTTACCAATAGATGCACCTACTTATGTGGTACGTCAGGCAGATAGACATCTTTACAAGGCTTTGAAGCAGGGAGAGTTTTGTTACATTTTCAATACTCGGCAGATGGGCAAGTCTAGCTTGCGAGTGCAAATCATGAAAAGGTTACAAGCCGAGGGCTTTGCCTGTGCAGCTATCGATATTTCAGAAATTGGTAATCGGCAGCTGACTATGGAACAGTGGTATGCAGGTTTCATTTATATATTAGGCAGTAGTTTAAATCTTTTAAATAAAGTTAATATTAGTACTTGGTGGCGTGAGCATAAATTTTTATCCCCAGTGCAACGTCTCAGTAATTTTATAGACCAAATAGTATTAGAAAATCTTCGGCAAAATAATATTGTTATTTTTATAGACGAAATTGACAGTGTTATCAATCTTAATTTTGACATAGATGACTTCTTTGTACTACTACGAAATTTTTATAACAAACGGGCTGACATCCCAAAATATAAACGTCTCACTTTTGTTTTTTTGGGAGTAGCTAATCCTTCTCAATTAATTCAAGACAAAAAACGAACGCCTTTTAACATTGGTCAAGCTATTCAACTGAGTGGCTTTCAATTGCATGAAGCCCAACCGTTACTACAAGGACTAGCTGAACGAGTAGGTAATGCTCAGAATGTCCTTAAGGAAGTGTTAGCCTGGACCGGTGGACAGCCTTTTCTAACCCAAAAACTTTGTAAGCTTATCCGGAATTCATCAGTAAACATTCCCAAGGATAGTGAAGCCGATTGGATAAATAACTTAGTCCAAACACAGGTGATTGAGAATTGGGAAACTCAAGACGAACCTGAGCATTTAAAAACTATACGCGATCGCCTCGTCAATATGGAGTCTCATGTTGTTGAGATATTAAAGCTATATCAAGCAATTTGGCATCAAGGAGAGGTTGTTGCGGTTGATAGTCCACAAGAAAAGGAATTACTATTATCAGGTTTGGTGGTCAAGCAACAAGGAAATCTAAGAGTTCATAACCGTATTTACGAATTGGTATTTAATGGCGATTGGATTAAGCAACTGCTGTGCAAAAACTATGGGTAGATAAACCTGTGCGCCATCGCTTAGAACTTCGAAAGTATTTGATCAGACTTTAAGGAAGATAAGCGGCGACCTTCATTCCAGTTTAAATTGCCAGAAATCCCTACTGGTTAAGACTTTGGGGAAAATATGGGCAAAAATTCTTAAGTTCGTTCTTAAGAGCCTAAACTGCGATTGTGATTCAGGAGTTAAAAGGGCAAATTGGATTCAAGAAAACAACACACAACAAACAAAAGAGAGTTTGATGCCAACAGCAGATGATAATGCCATCGTCATTAGAGGTGGAAGGATATCACAGGATAACTTCATTAATGGCGGTACTCTTGATATCAATAATCGACTGAACGATGTATCGGTTCAATGCTCAGGCACTACTGCGGTAAAAAACGTAAATATTGCCACTATAGCCCTATGGAGAGGGCCGATTCCAGCAGGACCCGTAGGAGCAACGACCGTAAAAAAAATCCGTCAAAAGGGGGGAAACGTAATACTAAGTCCTGGTGTGGGCGGCGGTGGACCAAATCATTGCACATTGTTTGGTATTACCCCCAAAGATGCTGCTGAAATTTTCACTCAATATTAAACCTTAAGGAAAAAGATAATGGCTACATCTGGCTTTGAACTGATTGGAAGTGCGGGAACAAGACATTGGCATTACAATGGCATCAAACTCGTGTCTATCTCATGGACGACTGAACATACTGGTGGCTTAGGCAAGGCAGTAGCAGTTAATTTACAACTACAGGGGAAGACATATCCTGGGACAATTTTAGGTTCGCCTGGTTGCCCGACTAGTTTCAGTTTTGACATGGAAAACGATGTATATTTTGCCAAGGGTGCAGTCACATTAAATATTGATCCTGTGGGGAGTGATGTTTGGCTAGAAGCAGATTTTAGGTACGGTGAACTTTCTGCTAAATTTAAGGACAGTCTGAATGCTTGGCAATACAGGAAATAAAGTATCAAGCTAAGTTAAAAAGCATCTATCTAGAGATTTGGGGTTTTACCTATCTCTAATGTCTATATCAGCAAACCTGAAATAACCAAATTGCCGCCCAATTCCATCGCATATGAGCAGATAAATATCTGCTGCACAACTCAAACTAATTGAAAATCAAGGAAAAAGATAATGGCTACATCTGGCTTTGAACTGATTGGAAGTGCGGGAACAAGACATTGGCATTACAATGGCATCAAACTCGTGTCTATCTCATGGACGACTGAACATACTGGTGGCTTAGGCAAGGCAGTAGCGGTTAATTTACAACTACAGGGGAAGACATATCCTGGGACAATTTTAGGTTCGCCTGGTTGCCCGACTAGTTTCAGTTTTGACATGGAAAACGATGTATATTTTGCCAAGGGTGCAGTCACATTAAATATTGATCCTGTGGGGAGTGATGTTTGGCTAGACGCAGATTTTAGGTACGGTGAACTTTCTGCTAAATTTAAGGACAGTCTGAATGCTTGGCAATACAGGAAATAAAGTATCAAGCTAAGTTAAAAAGCATCTAAATATTGGGATTTTCTCAATATCTAGATGTTTGATTGGTTAAATAAAATAATCAAATTTACAGCGATATTAACCTCAGTATTTAATTAATACAAGCTAGCTATGAATACAGATTGGAATTTAGAAGATTTTTCTCCCTTTTTTATAAAGTGGGCAATTTATAATTCTAGCGAAATAGAAGGAAAATCAATTATTTGCAATTTATTTGTTAATGAGCACCCACATCAGTACTGTCAGTTAAGCAAAATTAATAAAGAATGCTCGTTCGAGCTTCAATATCTTGATAGTTCTGCTAAAGGCAAACTTAACTTCATTGAAGCCAAAGGAAAACTTTACTTAGGTATCGATATTAGATATGGTCTTCAAGACAATCTCAAAACGGTAAAGTATGATATTTTGCCTGGTCCAGATAAGTCTATTGTTTCAAGTGAGCCAAGTGAACCGTATGATGCATTTGAGTCTGCCTCAGAAGTAGTATTTGTGAACAGTGGGGAACGCCAATACCTCTTTTCTGAACCAAGTGAATCATGTGATGCATTTGAGTCTGCCTCAGAAACAGTATTTGTCAACAGTGGAGAACACCAAGATCTCTTTCCTTTCGTTTACATGCGTACTTGGACTGAAATTAGTCCGGATGTGCAACAAAGACGGTTCATTGAGTATGACAGCGAAAATGCACCGTCTGAATCCCTATATAAAAAGTTAGTCGAAATTAAGAAAGCATCTGAAAATAATGCCCGTTTGCAAATGAGACAGGTGGCAATTAATTTTATCGAGGGGAAGCAGTTTGCAGAGCAATTCATCCCCAGTAACAGCAACCTTAATGGTTATATAAAATATTTTGCGCTACTTGATACATGGTTACGTCACCAAACAAGTTTCAGTTGTAAACAACTGAAACAGCAATTAGAGGTTATTTTAAAATTAGACTGGAGTAATCTCAAACAATACATCCAGAGCCAAAAATATATCCAGGAAAAAGATAGGGTATGGCAGAATTATTTTGCTTTGACTATCATCTCTGAATATCGCCCACATTTGCTGGAAGAACTCACCAAGACTTTGGTGATGTTGGTTCTGATTGAAAAAATTATTAAACATGATAAAAATTGTCACTCAGGAAGTGCAATTACTGAGAATGTAGTAATTTTAGAAACAGCAATATCTACGATTATATTACCTACAGAAATATTTCCCTTACCATCTGCTAGTGCTGGCAAATCTAAAATTACAGAATGGATCGAACCTTATGCCATAGGTGACTTACAAATGGTTTGCCAACGGCTGTTGAGATATGAATTAGGAGAAGTAGCTTACATTGAAAATGTTCTAAAAGGTGAGCGCAAAGAAACCACCCAGAGAAAATTAAACAGAGTTAATCAATCTGTAACTAACAGCAGTGAAAAATTAGAAGAGATTGCAGACGGTATTGATGATACTAGAGCAGATATATTGAATGAGACACAAAAAACTCTGGCTAAAGATGCGGTGACAACGACCTTTAATAGCTTGAGTACAGAGTATGGAATCACACCATCAACTGTTAAAGTCACAGGAGGTTGGACTATTTCTAATGCTCCCGACTCAACACAGCCTTATAGAGAAGATGTCAATAAATTTGCCAAGAATATCACAACAAGGACAGCTAATCGCATTGCTAGATATGGCATTGCTAGATATGTTAATCAAGTACGAACTATCATTCTTGATGAGACTCAAGAAACTGTAATCCATGCATTTGATAATAAAAATAGTACGAGCAACGTCATTGGTATTTATCGCTGGGTTAACCAGATTTATACAGCCCATGTGGTCAATTATGGTCAGCGATTGATGCTGGAGTTCATGTTGGAAAATCCGGCTGATTCATACATTAATAGTTTGCTTCATCTTCAAGGTATATCGCTTGACAAACCAATTGCACCAGACAAGCTCAATCTGCATAGTTATAAAGCCATCACTAGGGAAAATTACGCCGATTTGGCTATTAAGTATCAAGTCAAAGATATCCAAACACCACCAGATGCAGTGAAGATTGTGCCGACTGCATTTAAAGATAAAGAACCTAATAGTATCAAAAAAATTCAAATACCTGAAGGCTATAGGGCTACATCAGCAGATGTAGCTGGTGTTTTCTCTGGTGTCACTGCACTGACAGGATTTATTGGTATACAAATTTTGGACTTGACTACATCTCCCCGTCATATTTGCAAATTAGGGATGAATCAAGAAGATACTGCGATCGCGGCTTCTGTGCTGTGTGATTCTGATAAAGATAAATCAGATGCAAAATATTCTGTCAGCATTGAAGTTACATGTACTCTCGCACCTGAAAAATTTGCAGAATGGCAGATAAACATTTATAACGCTATTCTCGAAGGATATCGTCAACAGCAAGCAGAATATTATGAAAGGGCTGGAGTAGGACTAGCCGAAATCAAGTCCCATAACCCGCTTAAATATCGGCAAATCGAAAAGCATGAACTTAAAAAAGCTTGCACAAGACAAATTATCAAGCGGCACTTTCAGCTTGTGGGTTCATCTGATGATAATTCCGTAAAGAATCAACCATCAAACTTTGCTGTCAATGAACCAAGGTATATCCAATTTTTTGAGCAGTCTTTGGAGTGGAATGAGATAACCTATAACTTCTATCCACAATTGGAAGAAGGAGAAAATCAAGATGAATTCACTTTTACAGCTTTCAATCCTTACTCAGGAAATGACTCTCTATTCACCAGCTTTTTGCAAGCAGGAGCAGTTAGAGTGTTGGTACCAGTAAGACCTGACTATGCCATGCTTGTTTTATATTATCTGTCGTCAGGGACAATCTGGACTGGGGCAAATGCACTGACTCCCACTGATGAGAAATATGTGTCACTTGTGAATGACTTGAAAATTTTACCGCAGAGCGATCGCGAGTCCAAGCATGTCAGCGAACCTTGGGAAATTACTATTCCTACCTCGATGATTATGCTGCAAGATAGCTCGAAATTGCCGCAATTTTAACCAGTTATTTAAAGTGATTCATGAAGGTGCAGCGGTAAGATTATCTGATATTCGTTCTATGTGGGCTGATGATGGTTTATTTCTGGTAAGATATCCAGAGACTCCAAAAGTTGCGAAAGATTTGATGATCGATGTAATCAAAGAAGTTAGCACTCCCCCGAATTTAGACCAATTGCTAGTGCGATCGCTAGATCAATGGGGACTAGAGGTTTTGTCAGCGTCTTGATTTTTTACGGTTGGCAATCATCGCATTTAATGATCATCAAAAATCGGCTTCACAGACTGCTACCAATTTTATCACCGCTAATTGCGATCGCATCTGCCCTAATTGTCGGCGCAATTCTCATTCTACTCGCTGGGGCAAATCCCATCGTCGCTTACACCGCTTTATTTCAAGAATCCCTTACCACCTACTTTGGCTTTGGTAACACCTTGACCAAAATGACACCATTGTTATTCACCAGTTTAGGGGTGTTGGTGGCGTTGCGTGGCGGTCAATTTAATATTGGTGGAGAAGGGCAAATTTATCTTGGTGCCTTGGGAAGTGCTTTGATTGGGTTATATGTGCAGAAATTACCTGCTTTGATTCATCTTCCTTTAGCGTTGTTGGCGGGGTTTCTGTTTGGTGCCGTTTGGGGGGGAATTCCCGGTTATCTGAAAGCCAAGCGGGGGGTAAATGAGGTGATTACCACCTTGCTGCTAAATTATATCGCGATGAATTTAGTGAGTTATTTGGTGCAAAATCCGTTGAAAGCACCTGGTGCGCCGAGTCCTTATACGTCATTGATTGCCCAATCTGCCCGTCTACCGATTATTTTACCCCAGAGTCTTGCCCATGCAGGGATATTGCTGGGGTTAATCGCCGCCGGGATTTTGTGGGTGTTGCTGGGGCGATCGCTTTTAGGATACCAAATTACCGCCGTCGGATTTAACTCTATCGCCGCCCGTTATGCTGGTATATCAGTAGAAAACACCATTATGCTGGTGATGGGATTAGCTGGGGGTTTGGCGGGGTTAGCGGGTGCTTGTGAAGTCATGGGGTTGAAATATCGGCTGTTTGAGTCGGTGTCACCGGGTTATGGATTTGATGCGATCGCGATCGCTTTTTTAAGTCGTGGTAGTGTGATCGGTGTGGTGTTAAATTCCCTATTTTTTGCCTCCCTTCGCAGTGGTGCTAATGTCATGCAACGCAGCGCCGGTGTTCCCGTAACTGTAGTTTATGCCATTCAAGGTTTAACCGTGTTATTTATTGCCATCAGTCTCGCCGTAGAAAGACGGGTGAACAATTCAAAATTAAAAATTAAAAATTAAAAATGCAGATATTGCGATACTCTGCGTTTAAAAAAGCTTTATGAATCACCTCAACTTCTTCTCTGATTACCTGATTGCTAGCTTACATCTAGCTGTACCCCTAGCATTCGCCACTTTGGGGGGACTTTACTCGGAACGTTCAGGGGTGTTAAACATTGCCCTGGAAGGAATGTTGTTAACTGGTGCTTTTACTAGCGCTGCTGCCACCTTTTACACTGGTAATGCTTGGTTGGGGATGTTCGCCGCCTTAATTGCTGGGGGTTTGGTGGGTTTACTTCATGCTTTTTTAAGTGTCAGTTTGCTTGTTGATCAGTTAGTGTCAGGGTTAGCGATTAATCTTTTGGCTGCGGGGATGACATCGTTTTTGGCGCGGCTGGTGTTTAGCGGTGCTAGCACCCAAAGATTACCAGGAATTGAGGCGATAAAAATTCCCGGTTTGGCGGATATTCCCTTAATTGGAACTCTGCTATTTCAACAAGATATTTTTGTTTATTTACTGTTGCTGTTAATTGCCTTAACTAGATATATTTTATTTCACACCAGCTTTGGTTTAACCTTGCGGGCGGTGGGGGAATATCCTCAAGCTGCTGATACATCTGGGGTAAAAGTGCCATTGGTGCGTTATGGCGCCGTGATTATTGGTGGCTGTCTTGCCAGTTTGGGGGGTGCTTATTTAACTTTAGTACAGGTGAGATTTTTTGCCGAGGGGATGAGTGCTGGTAAAGGATTTATGGCGATCGCTGCTTTAATCTTTGGTAGGTGGCATCCTATAGGTAGTAGTTTAGCTTGTTTGCTGTTTGGGGCGACAGAAGCGTTGCAACTGCGAATTCAGGCAATGGGTGTAAATATTCCCTATCAGTTTTTGCTCATGTTGCCTTATGCGATCGCTATTTTAGCCTTAGTGGGGTTAGCGGGCAAATCCACACCCCCAAAGGCTTTAGGCGTTCCCTACATTAAAGGCGAACGGCAATAACCACTAATTATTTTGTCCCAAATAAGCGATCGCCTGCATCCCCCAAACCGGGAATAATATAACCATGTTCATCCAAATGGTCATCAATCGCCGCAGTATATAGTGGGACATCTGGGTGAACAGCACAGAAATGCTCAATCCCTTCCGGTGCAGCGAGTAAACAGACAAACTTAATCGATAAGGGATTAGTTGATTTTAGTCTTTCCACCGCCGCCACAGCAGAGTTACCAGTTGCCAACATCGGATCTACCACCAACATATCTCGCTTTTCCACATCTTCAGGAATTTTGAAATAATACTCAATTGGAATCAATGTTTTCGGATCACGATATAAACCAATATGCCCCACCCGTGCAGTTGGCATCAATTCCAGCATCCCATCTAAAATTCCTTGCCCCGCCCGCATCACAGAAACTAAAACCAGCTTTTTATCAGGTGCTAATACTGGCGCATTCATCGGCGCTAAAGGTGTTTTAATCGCTTCATATTTCAGCGGCAAATCTCGCGTTACTTCGTAAGCCAACAACAAACTAATTTCTTTGAGAAGATTACGAAATTTCGTTGTGCTGGTGTCAGCTTTTCGCATCAGCGTGAGTTTGTGCTGAATTAATGGATGTTCAATTAGTATTACTTGATTATACATATTTGAGAATTTTATTTAATTAAATCTAGAACAGGCGGCACGAGAGTGATGTGTAGTTATGTGCAGTTATGTGCAGTTATGTGCAGTTATGTGCAGTTATGTGCAGGCGAGACGCCTGCACTACTAGTTAAAATACAGTACCATCGCTTTCTATTTTTATCGGGGGTAAACCACCCGTGCGAAGTTCAGCAGCAATTTTCCGCCCAGCCGTCCAAGTTCCCCCTTGGAGGATTTTAACTAAGGGTAATTCTTCAGCACTCATTCCCAACTTGTCGCGGACTGTAACAGCAATCAAATCCAAAAGAATCACCGTCAAGGCACGCCATTCAACTATAATTTCTGATGCCACCGAGTGAGATGAGTGCAAAATCTCAGGATATTTAGCGCTGATTAACCCCAAATCCAGACATAAACCGCCATTACGATATTCTGGTAATCCGGTGAGGGCATCTTTTCCAGTGATTGTTAAACCCAGTTCTTGCAGTGGTTCCAAAAGAGAGTATGTCAACCATTGGGAAAGCTTGTGAAATGGCACCAAATTATTATCAGCAACATCTGGGTGAAACCACACATCCCCCAAATTTACCCCAGCCACTTCTAATCTTCCCGGCCAAATATCACTCAATCCTTCCAGAACGGCGCTAAATACAGTGGTAGCTGCTAACTGCCCATTTTCAGCTTTCCCCAAAAGATAATTTACCAAATTTCCTGGACGGGGGTTTTCATCTCCAAACAAATGAGGTGCAGACACCAAAGCTTCACCTAACCTTTGCAACAAACTCAACCGCCCAGAAATTCCCACCAAAGGATTATCAGCATTTACCTGAAAGCCAGTTGCTAATTCTGATTCTGTTAACGCTTGCAATTTTTCAGCATCGACTTGCAGCCACCCTTCACCAGAAAAAGCACCTTGACAAAACATCTGGAAACTAGCAACAGCTAAACCTTCAGAACGCCCAAAACTCAAACCAGTCTCCTGTTCATGATAACGCCAATCATGCCCCGCCCCCGCATCCAACAAAACACTGATAATTGCCAAATCAAACTTAGCAGCAGCCTTTTCTTGAGGCGTTAACCCCGCCAACACCTCATTCAACTCAGTTAATCTTGGCACACCCCCAGCCTGAAAATGCCGCCAACGACTGTGAAAAGGAACTTGTAAATCCGGGTATTCCGCCCTCATCACCTCAATCACATAATCCGCCACCCCTGCCAACCGCGTCAAATCGCAAACAAAATGACGCGACTTACCCTCAACCACCAACTCAAACAACTCCCCACAACGTTCCCGAATCGCCACCGGCGAACGAAGATATGCAATCATTTCCCCCTCTCTCTGCGTCCTCTGCGTCTGGGCGGTTCGTATCTCCACTCTTCACCCCCATTTGTCAACCGAAAATGGGCGGGAAACCCCACCCCTACAGCAAATCTGGGCGGGAAACCCCCTAAGAATCTAATCCCCGCCCCTTCAAATCAGCCAAACCATCAGCATCTAACACATCACCAGTAGTGAAATAACCAGCAGCCTTTTTAGCTTCAATTTCTACCCGTGCATCGTCAGGAATCAAATCTTCAGGAATAGCGATTCTTTCGACAATCTCAATCCCTGCCGCAGTGATAGCGTTAAACTTGAGATTACTCATTGACACCATGCGATCAATCCGAGTAATTCCCAACCAATGCAACACATCCGGCATGAGTTCCTGAAAGCGCATATCTTGGACACCTGCGACGCATTCTGTCCGGGCAAAATAGGCATCAGCGCGATCGCCACCTGCTTGACGTTTGCGGGCATTATAAACGAGGAATTTCGTCACTTCTCCCAAGGCGCGGCCTTCTTTGCGACAATAGACAATTACACCCGCACCGCCTGCTTGGGCTGTTTGCACACACACCTCAATGCCATGTGCTAAATAAGGGCGACAGGTGCAAATATCTGAGCCAAAAACATCAGAACCGTTGCATTCATCATGTACCCGCAACGCTAGAGGTTTGCTTGGATCGGCGATCGCCTCTAAATCACCAACAATATACACCGTCAACCCGCCAATTGGTGGTAAAAACACCTCCAAATCTGTACGTGTTACCAGTTCTGGGAACATCCCCCCAGTTTGTTCAAATAAAGCCCGGCGTAACTCGGCTTCTGTAATGCCAAAGCGCTTGGCGATTCCCGGTAAATACCAAACTGGCTCAATAGCGGCTTTAGTCACGACCAAATCGCCATTTGCCTTCAAAATCTTGCCATCCACCTGCAAGCGCCCTTTAGCTACAGCATATTGCAGTTCTGGCATATTGATGTGAGCCTTGGTAATGGCGATTGTCGGGCGGATATCATAGCCCTGTTTGTAATATGAAGCAAATACCTCAGATGCGATCGCCCCATAAGGATCAAGGGATACAATTTTATCAGGGTCAGCCCAGCTAGAATAAGGGCCAATATGCTCCACCGGTGATGTATTAGTCAGATCCGCCCGGTGATCCGATTGTAGCGCCCCGCTAGCCACAGCTAAAGCACGATAAACTGCATAACTGCCAGAATGAGTCCCAATTACATTCCGGTGTCCCTGCTGAGTCAGCGTCGCAATAATCGGCCCCCGTGTCATCGGATCAGCTGCCCCCCATTGAATAGCGATCGGCTTCGGGCCAAAGCGACTCGGATGGGAAGTAAGCACAATATGCCTGGAAACGCTGTTTTGCTTTGGCATAGTCATTTGTTATTTTGTTATGTGTTAATCAACTATTAGTCACCAGGGATTTGTCAACTACCAATAGTGTGTTTTAAACTTTAAAAGTGTCTGCTCTATGGGACTTTTGGCAAAGAGTCATTCTCAAATGCTTTATTTCGCTTCGCGACCCATACAGCATGACCAATCGCTCCTGATTTTAGACGTTGATCGTAGTAATAACAGTATTACTGAATACAATAGATAACACAACAATTGTCTAATTTGCAATTGCTCTAGAAAAACTCAAGGATGACTTTCAGCCTAACTTAGTAGATAATTTTGTGCGAAAGTTGAACCGAAGATACATTTACCCATCTCAAATTCATGGATTCTTTATCTATCACTTCCTTACTTGAAGACTTGAAAAATCCCGATGTCTCAGTTCGTGAGCAAGCCACCAGAAAAATCTGGCGGATTTGGTTCCAGCAAAAGGGAATATATGGGCTAGAAAAAATTGATCATAGTCAAAAATTGCTGGATGCTGGGGAAATTGCCGAAGCCGAGAAATTACTTACAGAACTGATCCAACAACAACCAGATTTTGCTGAAGCCTGGAATCGCCGTGCTTTTCTCTACTACAGCATTGGCAATTATAAAAAATCTCTGGCGGATTGTCAGATGGTGATCCAAATAAATCCAGTACATTTTGGGGCGCTTCATGGCATGGGTTTGTGTTATGCAGCACTGAAAGAATATGGTGCAGCTATCCAAGCTTTTCAGCGCGCTTTAAAAATTCAACCCTATTCTCTAGTAAATCAAAAATTGATTTTAGAATGTACACTTAGACTCAGCTAAAACATGAGGTTTAACAATTTAGTTGGGTGGACTAACTTTTGCCTGCTTAAGTGCCTAATTTGAGGTTATTGTCAGAACATGGCATCCAAGCGCCGTTCAACATCAAAACTAGAGTTTTTAAACGCAGAGTTACCCGGAAAACGAGCCTTAATTCTTGGCGTTCCTCTGCGTATACTTTTGCGCGACAGCAGTCGCTACAACGGGGAGCCACTGCTCGACTAGGGTCTCCCGGCTTGTTCGCGCAGCGTCTCCCCTCTGCGTTTAATTGCGCCCTTGCGTGAGACTTTGATACCTTTATCTTGCGTTCGACGGAGTTAATACTGGAGCCTCTGACTGCGAATGGGCATTCCCAGTCAGAGGCTCTTAACAAGGTAAAATCAAAGCCTCTCTCAGTTTCGGGGAGAGGTTTGGAGAGGGGTCAAATTAACGGTAGCATCCAAAAATACCCATGATTGAAATTGACGGTTCCTACGGAGAGGGAGGAGGACAAATTCTCCGCACATCCCTGAGTCTAGCCGCCATCACAGGCCATGCAATACGCATAGCCGGCATCCGCGCCGGACGCCCAAAACCAGGACTAGCACCACAACACCTCACCTCAGTTCGCGCTGCGGCGAGAATTTGCCAGGCCCAGTTGCGGGGTGATGCTTTGGGTTCAATGATGCTAGAATTCATCCCCAGTAGTTCTGTACAAGCAGGAAATTACACCTTTGATGTCAAAGAAGCCCAACCAATGGGTTCCGCTGGGGCGGTTACGCTCATTTTACAAACCATCCTTTTACCTTTAGCCTTAGCAACAGGTGATTCTCAGATAACCTTACGGGGTGGAACTCATGTTAGCTTTAGCCCGACAATTTTCTATATTCAGCAAGTTTATTTGCCGATGTTGCAGCGCATGGGTATAGATGCAAAAATTAAGTTAGGCGCTTGGGGGTGGCATCCCCAAGGTGGGGGAGAAGTAAAGTTGCTTGTTAGTGGTGGTAGTCAAATTGAAGGCATTAATTTGCTGCAACGGGGAGATTTGCAGCGAGTGCGGGGACTAGCGGTGGTCACAGAATTACCTGCCCATATTCCCCAACGAATGGCGAATCGTGCCGAAAATTTGTTAACGGCAGCAGGATTAAAAGCTGCTGTCCAAACGTTGCGAGAAACAGGGGTAGCAGCAGGTGCGGGTATTTTCTTAACGGCAGAGTATAAAAATTCCTTGGCTGGGTTTGGTGGGTTGGGGCGGTTGCGCTTGACTGCGGAAAAGGTTGCAGACATGGCTTGTGAACAGTTGCTGAAGTTTCATCAAACCGGCGCACCTGTCGATGAACATTTAGGAGATCAGTTATTGTTACCCGCTGCTTTAGCCTCACAGGAAAGTCAATACCGGGTGGCTGAAGTGAGTACCCACTTAACGACAAATGCCGCCGTAATTGAGCAATTTGGCTTGGCGCGGGTAACGGTGGACGAAGGGGAAAAGATCGTGGCTGTAGTGCCTGGGAGTGGTTGATAAAATTGGCTCGAATAACATGCAAAACTTTCACCTCGTAGTGGCGTGGTCAGACTAAAATGAGGCATAAATTAGCTCACGCACCACCCGCAACTCGAACTGCTCCCCTGCTGAAAGCTTCATGGCAGGGCCACAGCTGGCGTAATTTTCGCGATCGCCACTAAGGCGCATCATACTGGCGCAGTTGAGCTAGTTTAGAATATTGGGTAACTCACTATTTTTACTGGATGAATTACAAGTCGATCAAGCTTAAATTCCAGCCAATCACTGCAAATTATGGCATCTAATGAACCTACCCCCAATGAGCCAAACGAGGCTGTAACCCCAATTGAAGCCCCATCTGTTGATCAACAAGTTGAACTTGATACCGACAAACAGATAGATGCCCTGTCAGATTCGGGAGCGATATTTCAAGCTGTGGGCATAATTACTGGAGAAGTCAACTTAAATCCAAATGGCAAAAACACTATTACCATCGGTCGCTCTGAATACCAACTTTTCTACATTCCGCAAAAACGCAAAGTATTTGACGCTCTGACCAAAGAAATAAACGTTACTGGCAACCGAAATCAGCGTTTAGTAGTTTATCCTAAGGCAATTCATTTTCCCAAAAAAGAACAACCATCAGTCATCGCTTTTCAGCTAGTGGGCTTTGACAGAGCACGATTTGGAGAAGTAATTTCCGAAGAGTTAGAAGACCTAGAGTTTAAATTTTCTGGTCTGTGGCAGTTTATTCCCGTCTGCCCGACTCCTTGCATCTCAGTCTTCCGCAACTTTAGCAGTGAAAGACTCGAATATATTAAGCAGGCAGAGCCTGCCCAAAAAGTGAAATTCATGAAAGCTAGCCACATACCCCTGTTGTGGAAGGATGCACCTGTTAGACCCTTCAGATTTAATCCCAAAGTGCCGAAAGAAGAGCAAGGGCGTCCAGCATTTGTCAGCCTCAAGGCGAAATTTATGCCGGGGCGTGATGTCTTCGGTTTTGTAGCACTCACCGCGCTACCCCAAGAAACTGCACCCAAATTTCTCAAAGCCTCCAAACAAGATAAAGCCACGGTGCAACAAGAGGCTAAAAAAAATCAGCCTCGAGTGCAACGACCATCTAAAAAAGATCATGTCGAGCGCCCTAATGCTCCACAAAAACCAATTCCGAAAAAAAAGCCTCAAAAAGTTGAAGAAGGAGAAACAGAGAAACAGACAAATAGCGATTGTGTGTAAATTTGACCGAAATTAGCGTCCAAAATCGTCCTTCGGTCACGTCCACAGAAACTGTAGATATAAATAATCAGTCTGTGGACGGATGGACGAACTGACGGATGGCAATGGATTTACTCGCTTGGTTTATACCAAGCAACAAAGAATTCTTCCCAATCAAACTACAGTCTAGTTTTTGGTAATAGACAGAGAAGCGCTGTTAGAAAAACTCAAAGAAGCATTGCTAGACAGATTTGCAATTAGGTCTGTCCCATCTAAGGTAACAGTGCCGGCAACTTTGGCATCACGATAAGCACCGACAGAGCGAAAATTTGATCTGTAGCCAGGCCCTTGATTGTGACTGTGATTATTGCCACGGTATATATCACCGACACCTGTCCATGTCAAAGCCAAGTCTACGGTTTTAGTAAGCGGTGCCCTTTTGACAGTAGGCCCTGATAAGTAATCAGTGACGGTGAAAGTACCATTCAAAGAGGCAGATTGCAGCGATTTGTTACTTTTGAAGATTGGGTTTTTACTAGCGCCAGAACCATAGGACTTGGTTGCGGTGCAGTAGTTATAGTTTGAATAGTAGATGTAAACCTCTGACTGCTTAGTTGGTGCACCCGGCGCATTTTTAGTGGCATTTTCAAAAGCATAAACATCAACATAGGTTGAGTTGCAGCCATCATTTTGATAAAAATAGGCTGAAGCGCTTTCTCCCTGGAATTTATATTGCTCGGTGGTAACAGCTAATGCAGGAGCAGTCAAACTGAGTAAGGTCAAAGAAGCGACAATTGCTGCTTTCATGTTTTTGTAAATTTGTGTTTATGTATACAAAACATATATATTCTTACATATGTTTCTTTATTTCGAGACGCTACGCGGTAAGCGCAGCTATGCCCGTTCGCAGAGCGTTCTGTAGATTTATCGGCATTTATGAGGGATTTAGGCGAATTCACAAAAAATTTGTGTTTCTGCACTGATATCTGCATTACTTGATGGGTAATCTTCACTTCCCCTTCAACCAAGTCACTAGTTTGTCGGTTCCTACTGCATCGACAATGCAGATATTCGTGCTGGACAAAAGATTTGCTGCTTGTGTTGCTGAAAAATCCAGCAATAACCGTACTTCTGTCACCCCATTTAGCATGAGAGCTAGGTCGGCAGCCAATACGGTTCGGTTAACCAAGAATCGACCTCTTTGGAATCCTAAAAGGTCAATTCTGACGTTCAATTTCAGTTAAAGTTAAATTTATTGGCAAAAAATGCAGTTAGCTGCTAATTTTAATTAGCTTTTAGACAAAAAGCTTGTATCCCACCAGTTTCTACAACATAACCTACAAAAACTTCAAAACCAATGACGAGAAAAATATTAACTGGACTGAGTTCACAAGCTTATGAACACCCATTTGACCGCAAAGCTTTGGCTTCTTTGAAAAATATGCCTGGTGTTTCCCCACTACTCAAAAAAATTAATGAGTACGGAATTGATCGTCTACTTAGGCTACAAAGCCTTGGCAGTGAAATCAGAGTTACGCCTAATAATTTTCCTCAATTGCATCAGCCACTTGTAGAAACTTGTCGAATTCTTGATGTTCCCACAGTACCTGAAATGTATCTGTTTCGAGGTACAGGGCACATTAAAACCTACATTGTCGGGGTGGAAAAGTCCATTATTGGTATAAATCTAGATGCAATGGAGTGGCTGAACGCAGATGAGTTACTTTACGTTTTGGGACACGAAGTCGCTCGCATTAAGAGTGAGAGCATGATTTATCACCAAATGGCATTTGTGATGCCAACTTTAAAAAATTTGTTGACCAGTACCACACTGGGGTTTGGTGGCTTGGTAGCTACTGGAATGGAACTGGCTTTGTATAATTGGCTGATGATGGCTAGGTTCACTGCTGATCGTGCTGGATTACTGGCTTGTCAAGATATTAATGTGGCAACTACTGCACTGATGAAACTCGCAGGTTTGCCAGAAGAGTATTTGACTACTACTGTAATTGACGATTTCCTTGTCCAAGCCCGTGAGTTTGCAGCTAATAGCTTTGATAGTTTGGATCAGGTAACTAAAATATTGAGTTATAGCGAAACTGGTCTTTCTTGGGTAGTTATGCGGGCTGGAGAGTTATTGAAATGGGTTGATTCAGGAGAATATGATGCTTTAGTTCAACAGAAAGAGTTAGATATACCGGAAGGAAAGGAAGGGTGGAATTTTTTGACTTCTTGGTGATTAGTTTTGTTAGCTGGTTCGGGTGAATGTAGAGACGTTTGATGAAACGTCTCTATGTTTTTAGGCTAAGGTGTACACACAAGTCTCTCTCAATGCAATTTATCATTTATCGAACAGAGGGAATACAGCACTTTCCAGTAACGTGAAGTACAATAATGCAAAATAGATAAACTATTATTATGAAACCATATTCCGTTGATCTCAGATAAAAAGTAGTTAATGCTTATCACTCAGGAAATATTTCAGTTAGAAAGTTAGCTGTAAACTTTGGTGTTGGTAAAGCTTTTGTGCAAAAAATGTTGAAACAGTATCAAGAGCAAGGACAATGTTAATCCTAATGTGCAAACCCCGGATTTAATCCCTCAAATTTAGACCGGAGTCCTTACTGAAAAACTTACATCTGGCAGGCATTTTATATGCAATCATCAGTTAAAAAAATTAATGAAAAGCCATTATTTGGCTATGTATGGATTGCTTTAGTATTTCGCATGATTTAATTAAAAGTGTGCATACCCATGAAATGATTAAAGTGCCTTACACAAAATCACACAATTTAATAATTGATTGGGCTATATCTATTGGAATACCTGGATTAGCTTTATGTTTATTGATATTTGGATACTGTCTGGTTAGAGTAGTTAAATCAAATTATTCCCCACTGGCTGGGGTAATTATTGCCTATTTAATTTACACACTTACTTGGTTTGAATCGGGTCAGTTTACACATATTGCCTGGTGGGCGTTAAGTCTATTCAATTATGAAAAAACTACTAACAATTTTAATTTTACTAATAGCTCAGAGGGCAGTGCTAGCCTGGAGTCCACAACTAGAGGCAGAATTTAAAGAACGTTCAGCAGAGTATTTAGAAAAATTTCCTGCGGGTATTTACGGCAGCACAGCCTACGAGTATGAGAAACAAAGCTATCCCAGAGCGATGATTGACTTTCTTAGGGGAAATAAAGAGGAAGCGATTACTGCGGAGCGCTGAGTGCAGGGCACACGCTTCGCGAACGCTATCGCATTTTTGGAAGGTAAGGATAAACAATCTGAGTTACACTCTCATACATTGGGGATAGACTTTTATTCTGGCTTTACACTCAAGGGGCAAATTAGGAAATACTTTGGCTTTGGACAGTTTCTCAGTCCTGGTTACAAGTCAAGAATGAGGGAAGCAATGAGGTTATTTACTAAAGTTGACCCCCTTACTCAACATTTTGATCAACCCCGCAAGTTTTGGGAAAACTCAACCGATAACTGCGATACCTGGGTTGATTGTCGGGACACTGACAACCTCAAGGCGATGCGGGAAGTTGCAGTTTACTTATTTGCAGAAGAAGTTGGAAACGAGCGGACACGACTAATTTATAAAGGAAGAATTGCTCAAAAGGTGCGATCGCTCTACCAAACAGGACAAGGTGAGTGGGATAGTGAAATCTACCTTGGGCACGGTTTAACCACCTATGTAAATTTGTATGATTACGCCAAAGACCCAGAAGTAAAGCAATATGCCAAGTCTGCGTTAGATTGGTTCACCACCACCGGGGCATTAAAGTACTGGCGTGGTGCCTTTGGTGGCCCCAGCAAACGAGACTATGGTAAGGGGAATTGTGTATGGTGCAGTGGTGCATCTCAGGCGTTGGGCTTGTATTTTGGTGATTCACCGGTGAAGGATTTAAATCAAAATCCTGATTTGGTGCATTTAATTATGAGCAGCTATCGTCCCCCCGGAGTCGCGGTGGCGTTAGCGAGAAAGGAATTTATCAAGCCCCTAGAACTGCTCAACTCTAAACCTGACTATCTCAACTGGAAAGAGGACAAGCCGCCAGCATTTCACGAAACTCTGTATTTTAGCGAAACTTACCAGTTGGGAACCTTGGCAGAAGGCAGCGCTGCTGATTGGAGTGGGTTTAAAATGATGGCTTACAACTCTCGCCGGGGTGTTGATTACTTTATTCCCTCGTCGTCAAAACCCCACTCCATAGCTCAATATCAGAATTTAGCAGTTTGGTTGGGCACGGGTGATGTGCAGTTCTTCTTACCTAAATCGGCAGTGGTTGAGATTCTTGGGGGAAAATTATTTATTAAACTGGAGAAGACTGATTTAGCGATGGCGCAGAGCGCCCGCCGGAGGCGATCGCACCCATCAACCTAAAGTTTGGCAATTTCACCCCTGCACCAAATTACCCAGATGATTTAGTTATTTCTACTGTCAAGGGTGAAGGTATAGCTGGGTTTGCTTTGGAGGTGGGCGAGGGAAACTATGATAATTTCAAACTAACTACCTTGGTAAATTCACGGTTAAAAACCAATGGAGCAGTGGCTGAGTATATTTCCCTTAAGAATCGGGTAAAACTTCAGTACACCGGCACAACTCCCAAGGTGTGGAGAGATGGCAGATATGTAGACTGGAACCTATACAGAGACGTTTACAGGGCTGATTATACCAACTTAAACAGAGCTACTATTTATCAGGGCTATAAGTCTGGAAAGTTGGAGGTGATTGTTAATGGTGTTAAATCACAGTTCGGCGTTTTTGACCGACAGCACTAAAAGTTTTATCTCAAATAGAATAGCGATCTGCGCCATCGCCTAGAGGGGCTAAAATCACCGAAGCTGACGTTTCCCGCCACACAACGAGTAAGAGTGCGTTTTTTTCTAGAAGCTTTACAAGACAAGGCTTTTAAGAGTTAAGTGGTGGCAAATGACAGGCTTGCTGACCCCAGCCCTTTATATGATTATCATTCTTATGCAGAGTTATTTCTATATTTAGACATATTGACAAAATTTAATTTATAAAATTTACTCGCCTTTGACTTGTCACTAATGGGTTATTATCAGTAAATTACTCAGTACGCAGTTGAGTAATGTAAGTAGAATAACAGTTTTATTTACTTAGTTGACGAATATACTTACACATACAGATAAGAACCTAATCATGGCACAATCTACCAAAACAGTCGTTTTCATTGATCCTACGGTTGCAGATTACCAGAATCTGGTTAATGGTGTCGAACCAGGCACATTGGTGTTTATTCTTGACCCCAGACGGGATGGTATTAGGCAAATTACTGAGAATTTAGCAGGACTTACAGACGTTGATAGCCTTCAGATTATCTCTCACGGTGCAGAGGGTAGTTTGTCACTTAGTTCAACTTTGCTGAACTCGGAAAGCCTCAATGGTTATGGTTCAGAATTGCAACAGTGGGGTAAATCTCTCACGGCTACAGGAGACATCTTGCTGTATGGTTGTGATGTTGCTCAGGGAGTTGTAGGTAAAGCTTTTGTACAGCAAATTAGTCAGTTAACTGGGGCAGATGTAGCAGCATCTGATGATTTGACTGGTAGTGCTGCACTGGGTGGAGACTGGTCATTAGAATATGCCACTGGATTGATTGAAGCGCCTCTGGCTTTGCAGGTTCAGGTAATGGAGGCTTATAGTTCCGTCTTCACAATCCTCAGCACTGTATTCTTACCCAATAATTACTACCAGTTTAATGGGTCTATCTATCACCTCAGTACCTATGCCCCATGGCAAGAAGCTCAAAATGAAGCAGAAAGTTTAGGGGAAAATCTTGTCACCATCAACTCTCAAGCAGAGCAAGATTGGTTAGTCAATACCTTTACCTTTGGTAGTCAAACTTTTTGGATTGGGTTGACAGACCAGGTGACAGAAGGCCAGTTCAGGTGGGCGAACGGTGAAACCTCTACTTATACTAACTGGGAGCCAGGTGAACCAAATAATACAAATAACAGAGAACATTATGTGGCGATGTACGGTAATGGCAGATGGAATGATAACAGTGAATATGCCTCTTTTGTAGGTATCATTGAAGTCAAGTTGTCTCAGTGGCAAGGCACTAAAATACCGGAAAATCAGGCTCGTGGAGTAATTGGTAATTTTAGTACCACAGACTCAAATCCTAATAACACCTTCACCTATAGCTTAGTAGAAGGAACAGGTGCAACTGATAACAGTCTCTTTACGATTATCAATAATCAACTCGAAACCTACACTGTATTTGATTACGAAACTAAAAACAGTTACAGCATTAGAGTTCAAGCCACAGACCAAAGTGGGTACTCCTACGAACAAGAAATAACTTTTGGTGTAAGCAACGTCATCGAATACCCAACAGGTATTACTATATCTAACAAAAGTGTAGCAGAAAATACAGTTGGTGCAATCATTGGTACATTAGCAGTTATTAACCCCGATGCGGGTAGCAGTTATAGCTTCAGCACCTATGATTACCGCTTTGAAGTGGTGAATGGACAACTCAAACTCAAAGCCGGTGAAAGTCTCAACTTTGAAACTGAACCCACCATTTATGTGACTATTACCGCCACAGATAACGTTAGACCCTATTTGAGCGACACAAGTACTTTAATTCTGAATGTCACCAACGTCAACGAAGCCCCGACAGATATTACTTTATCTAACAACAGCCTGGCAGAAAATGCCGTGGCTGCGGTGATTGGCACATTAACAGTTAGTGACCCCGATGCAAGTAGTAGTTATAACTTCAGCGTCAATGACACCCGTTTTGAAGTGGTGAATGGACAACTCAAACTCAAAGCCGGTCAAAGTCTCAACTATGAAGCTGAACCCACTGTTAACCTGGTTATTACTGCCACAGATAATGGCAATCTGAGTGTAACTCGTAGCTTCAGCCTGAATGTCACCAACGTTAACGAAGCTCCTACAGCCATCACTTTATCTAACAACAGTGTGGCAGAAAATGCTGTTGGTGCGGTGATTGGCACATTAGCAGTCACTGACCCTGATGCTGTTAATCCAATAGTTGGGATGTTAATGATTGGTAGTCCCAATGCGAGTAGTAATCATAGCTTCAGCATCAATGACAACCGCTTTGAAGTGGTGAATGGACAACTCAAACTCAAAGCCGGTCAAAGTCTCAACTATGAAGTTGAACCCACTGTTAACTTGAATATTACCGCCACAGATAACGGTACACCCTCTCTGAGTTTGACACGTAGCTTCAGCCTGAACGTCAGTAATGTTAATGAAGTCCCCACAGCCATCACTCTATCTAACAACAGCCTGGCGGAAAATGCCGTGGCTGCGGTGATTGGCACATTAACAGTGAGTGACCCCGATGCAGGTAGTAGTCATAGCTTCAGTGTCAATGACACCCGTTTTGAAGTGGTGAATGGACAACTCAAACTCAAAGCCGGTCAAAGTCTCAACTTTGAAGCTGAACCCACTGTTAACTTGAATATTACCGCCACAGATAACGGTACACCTTCCCTGAGTTTGACACGTAGCTTCACCCTGAATGTGAGTAATGTTAATGAAGTCCCCACAGCCATCACCTTATCTAACAACAGCCTGGCAGAAAACGCCGTGGCTGCGGTGATTGGCACATTAACAGTGAGTGACCCCGATGCAGGTAGTAGTCATAGCTTCAGTGTCAATGACAGTCGCTTTGAAGTGGTGAATGGACAACTCAAACTCAAAGCCGGTCAAAGTCTCAACTTTGAAGCTGAACCCACTGTTAACTTGAATATTACCGCCACAGATAACGGTACACCCTCCCAGAGTTTCACACGTAGCTTCACCCTGAATGTGAGTAATGTTAACGAAGCTCCAGTTGTTGAAGACCAAACTTTCATTATTGACCCAACTATTAGTCTTGATGAAAACAGTAAGCAAGCCATTGGAAAAGTTGTGGCTACAGATCCAGAAGGAGATGAGATAACCTACAGCATTATTGAGGGGAATGATAACAATTATTTTTCTATCGATGCTAATACAGGTGTCATTACAGCTAACGACATCACTCAGTTAGACTTTAATACTAATTCTAGTTATACATTGGGACTTCGGATTTCTGATATTAAGGGGATGATCAATAATAAGTTCATTACTTTAATGGGACGAACTATCGAACCTAAGAAAAATTTGAGCACGATCAGCAATTTTAGAGATTTGAATCCCAGCATTGAGTTTGGTGAGTATATTAATACTGGATTATCATTTATTAAAGATGGAGGTGATTTTTATAAATGGATTTCAGACTCAAGTGAGTCTAAAGTGGATACTAGTGGTAAAACTGTAATCACTTATAGTTTCTTTAATAATACTGAATCATATCAAGGAAACGAAAGAGTTTACGAACTAACATCAGAAACGAAGAATAATATCAGACGGATTCTCGGTCAAATAATTCCTTCTTTTATTAATGTTCAATTTGAGGAAGTTGTAGAAAATGGTAGTGGACACTATGGGCAAATCCGCTACATGGGATCAAATATGGGAGCTATCCTTTCATCTAGCCAATATGCCTATGCGAATAATCCTAATCCAAATAAGCCGCTATCTGGTGATGTGCATTTAAGTTACTGGAACGACAATAATACATCAACATCAGGATTCCAAAGTAAACCAGGGTCTGTAGGTTTTTCCGCTCTAATACATGAAACTCTTCATGCTCTTGGTTTGAACCACCCAGGGAATTACAACGGAGAACAGAAAGCCGCTGTAAGAGATAACACAGACATAGCATATGGAGATGATAATTCGACTAATACTATAATGTCGTATAACGGAGTTCGTAACAACACCACTCCCATGCCTTATGATATTAAGGCATTGCAATTTTTGTATGGTTCAAATGCACAGTATAAAAGCAATAATAATATTTATCAGTTTACAGAGGTTGATAAGTTTAAAGTGGACGGTGGGATACCATATACCGACTTATTCTTTAATACAAATTATCGTCTTAAGCAGACTATCTGGGATGCTGGTGGTATAGATACATTAGACTTTTCCGCACTTCCAAATTTAAATAGCCCTAATAATTCTAATGATTACTACTTCTTTGATTTGAAGGGACAAGGTTTGGATGGATATCCATATACAGCCGCAGGAGTAAAGAGTGGTATTATCACAACTAATAATTCCCTGACTGGCGATAGATATACCGCTTTGGGAGAGCCTTCCCCTTCTAATCACTTCACGACTAATTTTGGAACAGCGATCGCGTTTGGCGTAACATTGGAAAATGTAGAGGGTAGCGATTATAAAGACCATATTATAGGTAACAATGTAGCAAATAGATTCAATGGCAACGCAGGTGATGACACCCTGGATGGCAACGCAGGTGATGACACCCTGAATGGCGGAGAAGGTAATGACATCCTGAATGGCGGAGAAGGTAATGACACCCTGGATGGCGGAGTAGGTAATGACACCTTGAATGGCAACGCAGGTGATGACACCTTGAATGGCAACGCAGGTGATGACATCCTGAATGGCGGAGAAGGTAATGACACCCTGGATGGCGGAGAAGGTAATGACATTCTTAATGGTGATGTTGGCTTCGATGCAGCTACATATGAGAATCAGCAAAACAGCATACAACTAAGAGATAATGGAGGTGGTAATTCCACAGCGAGCTTTGCTGCCAATGGGCAAACTTATACCCATCAACTCCAATCCATAGAAAAATTTGAACTTGGTCAAGGCAATGACTACATCACAGTAGCAAATCCTAGTGATTACTTTTCCTTTGATGGTGGACCTGGTGAAGACACATTAGACTACAGCGGTTTGGTACCTGGAACAGTAAGAGTTAAAAGTGATTCCTTCAGCTTTGGTAGCAATTGGGGTAGAGTAGAAATTGGGAATGTCACTCAGTATTATTCCTCTATAGAAAAGATTATTCTCCCTAACAACACATTTACTGTTGATGAAAACAGTGAGCAAGGAAAACCAGTGGGTAGGGTTGCTCCCAGTCAAGCAAGCGATAATCTTACTTACAATATTATTCCAGGCAATAATAATAATGCTTTTGCCATCAACCAAACAACGAGTGAAATTACTGTTAGTGGCGACGCTAAGTTAAATTATGAAACCCCTTCTAAGAGCTACCAATTAAAAGTAGAAGCTAACGACAGCACCACAAATCTGAAAGTTACTGCCAACATCACTATTAATCTCCGGGATCTCAACGAAGCCCCAACAGACATTACATTGTCTAACGATGAGGTAGTTGAAAAAGTACCAGGTGCAGCCATCAGCGATGTACAAGTAAGTGATGAAGATGCCAACAGTAGCCATAGTTTTAGTGTTAGTGATAACCGCTTCGAGGTCATCGATGTCATCGATGGTTGGCTACTGAAACTCAAAGATAGTCAAAGCCTAAACTATCAGGACGGAAGTACTGTCAGCTTTTATATTGAAGCGACAGACAACGGCGGTTTGAGCTACTCAAAACGTTTCACTTTAACCGTCATCAATCAACCTGAAGATAACAATGATAGCTCATCTGAAGATGGAGGAGATGGTTTACCACCACCTCCTCCCTTCGGTTTCGGAGGAGGAGGTGGTGGTGGTGGTGGAGATCAACAGACAATTAAAAATATAGGCAAGTTCTTCGCTCTGAATGAAAACACAATCCAAAATACAGTAGTAGGTAGTGTTGGATATGGGGATAATCATATCTACAGCATCATTTTTGGGAATAATAACAATGCCTTTGCGATCAACTCCAATACTGGTCAAATCACTGTCAATGTCAACACAATGTTAGACTTTGAAACTATCCCTGCCTACCAGTTGATAGTTCAAGCTACCGACGGAACAGGAAACGTGGTTGGTCGTGGCCAAGTAATCATTAATCTCCGCAATGTCAACGAAGCACCGACCTTAAAACAGGCACTTACAGACCAAACAGCGACAGAAGATAGTGCTTTTACCTTCATCATTCCTAGCGACACCTTCAGCGATGTTGATGCGGGGGATGTTCTCACCTATTCTGCAACTTTAGAAGATGGCAATTCCTTACCAAATTGGTTAACCTTTAATGCAGCGACTCGTACCTTCAACAGTACTCCAACTAATAGCGAAGTCGGTGGAATCAGCATCAAAATAGAAGCCAAAGATAAATCAGGCTTGGTTGCTACTGACACTTTCATATTAACGGTAGCTAATACCAATGACACGCCTGTATTAAAGAATGCGATCGTTGACCAACTATTTGGTTCTAATACTCCACTCAGCTTCTCTATTCCTGAAAACACCTTTTCCGATATAGATATAGGTGACAGCCTAAGTTATACAGCTATCAAAGAAGATGGTAGTCCCTTACCCAATTGGTTAAATTTTAATCCCACTACACGCACATTTACTGGCACTCCTACACTAGCAGATGTAGGTTTATTGAACATCAAGGTAATAGTCACGGATACTAGTAGAGCAACCGCAAGTGATACTTTCGTACTTAACATTCGCAATCTCACAGGTACTCCCAATGACGATACCATCATAGGAACAGCCCATAATGACAAAATTGAGGGATTAGGTGGCAATGACACCCTCGATGGTGGTGCAGGAGTTGATACCCTCATAGGTGGCACAGGCAATGACACATATATTGTCGATACCATTACTGACACAATTACGGAAAATGCCAATGAGGGAACAGATACAATTCAATCCAGTGTCAGCTTCAGCCTAGCTGCTCTAACCAACGTTGAAAACCTCACCCTAACAGGAACAGCAGCAATTAACGGGACTGGTAACACAGGTAATAACGTTATCACAGGCAACAGTGGCAACAACACTCTCAATGGTGGTGCAGGCAATGACACCCTCGATGGTGGTGCAGGAGTTGATACCCTCATAGGTGGCACAGGCAATGACACATATATTGTCGATACCATTACTGACACAATTACGGAAAATGCCAATGAGGGAACAGATACAATTCAATCCAGTGTCAGCTTCAGCCTAGCTGCTCTAACCAACGTTGAAAACCTCACCCTAACAGGAACAGCAGCAATTAACGGGACTGGTAACACAGGTAATAACGTTATCACAGGCAACGGTGGCAACAACACTCTCAATGGTGGTGCAGGCAATGACATCCTCGATGGTGGTGCAGGAGCTGATACCCTCATAGGTGGTACAGGTGAGGATATCTACATTGTTGATACGACCACTGACACGATTACGGAAAATGCCAATGAGGGAACAGATACAATTCAATCCAGTGTCAGCTTCAGCCTAGCTGACCTAGCAAACGTCGAAAACCTCACCCTAACGGGAACAGACGCAATTAACGGTACTGGTAATGCTGGTAATAACGCCATCACTGGCAACAGTGGCAACAACACTCTTGATGGTGGTGCTGGCAATAACACCCTGAGTGGTGATGCAGGTATTGACACCCTTATAGGTGGTACAGGTGATGATGTCTATATTGTCGATACCACCACTGATACGATTACTGAAAATGCCAATGAGGGAACAGATACAATTCAATCCAGCGTCACCTTCAGCCTAGCTGACCTAGCAAACGTCGAAAACCTCACCCTAACGGGAACAGACGCAATTAACGGTACTGGTAATGCAGCTAATAACGTTATTACAGGTAATATTGCTAATAACACCCTGAGTGGTGATGCAGGTATTGACACCCTTATAGGTGGTACAGGTGATGATGTCTATATTGTCGATACCACCACTGATACGATTACTGAAAATGCCAATGAGGGAACAGATACAATTCAATCCAGCGTCACCTTCAGCCTGGCTGACCTAGCAAACGTCGAAAACCTCACCCTAACGGGAACAGACGCAATTAACGGTACTGGTAATGCTGGTAATAACGCCATCACTGGCAACAGTGGCAACAACACTCTTAATGGTGGTGCTGGCATTGATACCCTAATTGGTGGGTTAGGCAATGATATCTACATTGTCGATACCACCACAGACACGATTACCGAAAATGCAGGAGAGGGAACAGACACAATTCAATCGAGTGTCACCTTCAGCCTAGCTGCCCTAGCCAACGTCGAAAACCTGACCCTGACAGGAACAGCCGCGATTAACGCTACAGGTAATGCAGCTAATAACGTCATCACAGGTAATGCTGTTAATAATACCCTTAATGGTGGTGCTGGCATTGATACCCTGATTGGTGGGTTAGGCAATGATATCTACATTGTCGATAGCACCACAGACACCATTACCGAAAATGCGGGAGAAGGCACAGATACAATTCAATCGAGTGTCACCTTTAGCCTAGCCAACCTGCCTAACATTGAAAACCTGACATTGACAGGAACAGCCGCGATTAATGGTACAGGTAATGCTGGTAATAACATCATTACTGGCAACAGTGGCAACAACACTCTTGATGGTGGTGCTGGCATTGATACCCTAATTGGTGGGTTAGGCAATGATATCTACATTGTCGATACCACCACAGACACGATTACCGAAAATGCGGGAGAAGGCACAGATACGATTCAATCCAGTGTCACCTTTAGCCTAGCCAACCTGCCTAACATTGAAAACCTGACATTGACAGGAACAGCCGCGATTAATGGTACAGGTAATGCTGGTAATAACGCCATCACTGGCAACAGTGGCAACAACACTCTTAATGGTGGTGCTGGCATTGATACCCTAATTGGTGGGTTAGGCAATGATATCTACATTGTCGATACCACCACAGACACCATTACCGAAAATGCGGGAGAAGGCACAGATACAATTCAATCGAGTGTCACCTTTAGCCTAGCCAACCTGCCTAACATTGAAAACCTGACCCTGACAGGAACATCTGCGATTAATGGCACAGGTAATGCTGGTAATAACGCCATCACTGGCAACAGTGGCAACAACACTCTTAATGGTGGTGCTGGCATTGATACCCTGATTGGTGGGTTAGGCAATGATATCTACATTGTCGATACCACCACAGACACGATTACCGAAAATGCGGGAGAAGGCACAGATACGATTCAATCCAGTGTCACCTTTAGCCTAGCCAACCTGCCTAACATTGAAAACCTGACATTGACAGGAACAGCCGCGATTAATGGTACAGGTAATGCTGGTAATAACATCATTACTGGCAACAATGGCAACAACACTCTTAATGGTGGTGCTGGCATTGATACCCTAATTGGTGGGTTAGGCAATGATATCTACATTGTCGATACCACCACAGACACGATTACCGAAAATGCGGGAGAAGGCACAGATACGATTCAATCCAGTGTCACCTTTAGCCTAGCCAACCTGCCTAACATTGAAAACCTGACATTGACAGGAACAGCCGCGATTAATGGTACAGGTAATGCTGGTAATAACATCATTACTGGCAACAATGGTAATAACACTCTCAATGGTGGTGCTGGTGACGACACACTTTATGGTGGTGCTGGCATTAATACCCTGATTGGTGGGTTAGGTGACGATATCTATGTTGTTGATACCACCACCGATACGATTACCGAAAATGCGGGAGAAGGCACAGATACAATTCAATCCAGTGTCACCTTTAGCCTAGCCAACCTGCCTAACATTGAAAACCTGACTCTTACAGGAACAGCCGCGATTAATGGTACAGGTAGTGCTGGTAGTGACATCATTACTGGCAACAGTGGTAATAACACTCTCAATGGTGGTGCTGGCAATGATACCCTGATTGGTGGCGCTGGCGATGACATCCTGAACGGTGGAACAGGAGATAATACATATATCTTTGATGCGGACACATCACAAGGAGCAGACACAATCAATGAAACAATAATAGCCCTGAAAACAGACCATGATAGGTACGTTTCTGCTCTATCTGCTCAAGAATCGCCGTCGTACGATCTCGTAGCCGATCGCACAGAGGTACAAGGTTGGGAAAAATTCACTCTCATCAATACTGGTGATGGCAAAATAGCTCTGAAAACAGACCATGATAGGTACGTTTCTGCTCAAGAATCGCCGTCGTATGATCTCGTAGCCGATCGCACAGAGGTACAAGGTTGGGAAAAATTCACTCTCATCAATACTGGTGATGGCAAAATAGCTCTGAAAACAGACCATGATAGGTACGTTTCTGCTCAAGAATCGCCATCGTATGATCTCATAGCCGATCGCATAGAGGTACAAGGTTGGGAAAAATTCACTGTCATCGATGCTAGTAATGGCACACTAGACTTCTCTGCAACCACGACTAAAACCATCAATCTGGACCTTAGCCTTGCTGGACAACAGTCGCTCAATGAAAATCTCTCTTTGACTTTAGGCATGACTATAGGTTCGCAGACTTTCATCAATGTGGAAAATGCAATTGGCGGTAGTTTAAACGACACATTACGAGGGAATGATTTGAATAACCTTCTAAAAGGCAATGAAGGCGACGACATCCTAACCGGTGGACTTGGAAAAGATACTCTAACTGGGGGACTTGGAGCAGACCGTTTTGACTACCGCAACTTAGCTGATTCCGTTTTTAGCAACTATGACGTTATTACTGACTTCACTGCTACCGCTGGTAATGATTTATTCCTTGTTTCTACTGCACGCACCGGATTCTCTAATGCGGGAACTGTGGCAACTCTTGATACAGTCGGCATTGCAGCCGCATTAACCAACGCTAATTTTGGTTCTAACTTTGCTGCTCAATTCACCTTTGGTAGCCGTACCTTTGTCGCTATTAATGATGCTACAGCCGGCTTTAATGCCACTGCTGATGCCGTCATTGAGGTGACAGGTTTAACCGGCGCTCTAGGACTCAATAACTTTACAACTACCTTGGTGTAGCTTCTAGTACCACAAGGCAGAATTCAAAATTCAAAATTCAAAATTCAAAATGATTACAACGTAAGCGTTTTGTTAATTTGGAATAATCTGCTTATTTGCGCTGTGCTGTACTAGTATCATTAAAACCACATTGTAGAGATGTTTCATGAAATGTCTCTACTATGTGGTTTCGATTGAGATAACGGCAAAATGGGACACATTCCGGCTCAATGTCTATAACTCTGCATTCTTGACACCCAGCACCAGTAATTTAATCTCAAATAGCGATCTGCGCTTCGCAGCAGCGCTTCGCTATCGCCTCATTTTTGCCCAAGCGCTGTAGGTATTGGCTTTCCGCATTCGCACCCTTCATGATTCAGGAAAGTGCTGTATTTTTCTACCAATGCAACAAGTTGCGTCCCCGATTCTGCTAGTACTGCTTTTTTTCTTGTCCCTTGCTTACCAGGATTAACATGTCCTTGCTCTTGATACTGTTTCAACATTTTTTGCACAAAAGCTTTATCAACACCAAAGTTTACAGCTAACTTTCTAACTGAAATATCTCCTGAGTGATAAGAGGATGTCTGATTCGTATCGGAATTGATCTAGATCCCCCCTTACCCCCCTTTCCAAGGGGGGAATTGGAGTCAAAGTCCCCCAGAAGGGGAGCCAGCGCGGTCTTGGGGGTCTCCACGCCACTTGCTTTAAGCCGGGAAACCCGTCCAACGCAGTGGCTCCCCATGAGCGACTGGCGTGGATTTAGGGGGATCTACGGGTGCTTGATACATCACCAAAAAGTTTTCAGACATCCTCTAAGCATTGACTACTTTTTCTCTGAGATCAACGGAATATGGTTTCATAATAATAGCTTATCTATTTTACATTATTGTACTTACACGTTACTGGAAAGTGCTGTATTACCTAACCCTGGTTTTGCTATCGCTTTACCTGTCCCTCTCCAACGCATAGAGAGGGATGTCCGTCAGTAGAGGGTGAGATTTTGGAAGACTTTTCGCCGTGAAAAATCAAGTCAGGAATAGTTAGGTTAAATATATAGGTGTTTTTATGAAAAAATGGCAGATTTTTCAGCAAATGCAATGGCGATTGAGCCGATTTTTCAGCCGTAATACGCTTTTTGTCTTTGTCTGTATGATGTTGTTGTCAGAGTCGGTTGGTGTGACAGCAGATGCAAAAAGTTTGAAGCTTGCTCAACAACCAACGGCTACACCGCAAAATATCAATTCTGATGCACAGGCAAAGCAACTGTTACAGGAAGCAGACAAACTCTTTGAGCAAGGAACGGCAGCATCTCGGCAACAGGCCCTTGGTAAATACTTGGAAGTTCTGAAGATTTGGCAGAAGTTAGGCGATGGGCAACAGCACCCGCATAGCGATCGCCAAAATGAAGCTACAACTCTTTTCAGCATCGGTACGATCTACTATATCCAACGTGACAACCAACAGGCGCTGGAATATTTTAATCAGGCACTAGCAATTAGACGTGAACTCAAAGATCGCCTGGGAGTTCCGGTGTTGCTTCAGTCTATCGGTAATGCTTACGCTAACTTGGGTGAGAAGCAAAAAGCACTCTCATCTTACAACCAAGCTTTGTCATTATTTCAAGCTGAAAAACAAGCCTCTACAGCAGCTACTACCCTGGTGAGTATTGGTAGAGTTTATTTTAGTTTGGGCGAAACTCAGAAGGCACTTGACTCTTACAATCAAGCACTGTTGATTCAACGTACTGAGAAAGATTTTAATGGACAAGCTGAAACCCTGCAAATTATCGGTCAACTCTACACCCAATTGGGGGAACCGCAAAAGGCATTAGAGGTACTAAATCAGGCGCTGGAAATTCACCGAACAAGGCAGGATTTGGCTGGACAAGCTGATACTCTGACGATTATCGCTACACTCTACAACTCTTTGGGGGAGACTCAAAAGGCACTAGAATCTTTTAGCTTAGTGCTGGATTTGCAGCAAAAATCGCCACAATTGAACCCCGGCAGCCAAGCAGTAACTTTTATGAGTTTAGGCGGAACTTATTTGGCTGTGGGCGATTATCAAAAGGGGTTGGATTACTTTAACCAAGCGCTTGTGCTTTGGCAAAAGTTAGGAAACCGCTTTGGGGAAGCTGAGGTTCTGTCACAAATCAGTTTTTTGTATGACAAGTTAGGGCAAAAGCAGAAAGCCCTCGACTCTTTGAACCAAGGTTTGGTGTTACAGCGTGCTAATAAAAATCGCAATAGGGAAGCTTTCACGCTGGGCAATATCGCGGCAATTTATGAATCTTTGGGCGATTATCAGCAAGCACTGGACTTTTACAACCAAGCGTTAACTCTCCAGCGTCAAGTGAGCGATCGCCTTGAGGCAGCAAATACAATCAGCTATATCGCTAAACTATATAGTGCGTTGGGTGACTATAAATTAAGTATTGAAACTTATAACCAAGCGCTGGATGTGTTTCGGAAAATTGGCGATGGCACTAAGGTTGCCCAAACCCTAGATAATATTGGCAGCGTTTACCGAACAACCCAAGATTATCCCAAGTCGCTGGAATATTACAACCAAGCGCTGAAACTGTGGCAGGAACAGGGGGCAGTCTTTCAGGAATTCACCACACTCACAGGCATCATTAGGGTTTATGAGTCGTTGAAGGATTATCCCCAAGCGCTGGATGTTGCCAACCAAGCGCTTGCATTGTCACGCAAACAACAAAGTAGCTTTAGCGAAGCTTCTGCTTTGGCTTTATTGGGTAGAGTGTATCAAGCTTCAGGCGATTATCGAAAAGCATTCTTATTCTCTCAACAGTCTGTTTCTAGGTTCCAGACGCTAGGCATTCCTGTGGCCGAAGCCAACGTTCTGGGCAATATTGCTAAAGCTTATAATTCATTAAAGCAGCCGCAGCCAGCAATTGAACATTACAATCAGGAACTAAAAATCCGGCGCAAATTAGGCGATCGCACCGGAGTTGCCGCTACACAGTACAAAATCGCTGTGACAGAACGCGATCGCGGTAATTTTAATGCGGCTCGTACCCAAATAGAAGCCACAATTAAAATCGTTGAGGATATCCGCACTAAAGTTACTTCTCAAGAACTGCGTACTGCCTACTTTGCCACAGTGCAAGATTATTATCAGTTCTACATCGACTTGTTGATGCAGTTAGACAAACAGCAACCAGCGAAAGGATACGCTGCTCTAGCACTGCAAACGAGTGAACGCGCCCGCGCCCGTAGTCTTTTGGAACTGCTGACAGAAGCTAATGCCGATATTCGTCAAGGTGTAGCGCCAAAATTACTTTCCCAAGAACGCGACTTACAACAACAACTCGATGCATTAGAAAAACGCCAGATAGAGTTATTAACTGGTAAATATACTGAGGCACAGTCCCAAGCCCTAAAAAAAGAAAGTGAAGTACTTCTAGAACAATATCGACAAGTTCAAACGCAAATTCGCGCCACCAGTCCCCGTTATGCAGCGTTAACTCAACCGCAACCTCTGACACTGGCAGAAATTCAGCAGCAGGTACTTGATGACGACACTCTACTTTTAGAATATTCCCTTGGAACGGAACGCAGTTATCTTTGGGCAGTTACGAACAAAGGCATTACTAGTTATGAACTTCCCAAACGTGCAGATATCGAAGCTGCTGTGCAAAAGTTCCGTCAAGCCATAACCACCCCATATCGAAAAAATAGCCCAGCTTTCGATGCTTTATCTCAAATCATCCTGGCACCAGTAGCCGAGCAACTGGGACAGAAACGCTTAGTGATTGTCAGCGATGGTGCTTTACAATATGTGCCATTTACTGCTTTAACCATACCAAAATCACAAAAAAGCGGCAGCTATGAACCATTATTGCTAAACCACGAAATCATCTCTTTACCCTCAGCGTCTACTTTAGCCGTCCTCAGAGGTGAACACAAAGGGCGCAAACCAGCACCTAAGACATTAGCTGTGTTGGCAGATCCCATTTTTAGCGGTGATGATGAACGTCTCCAAGGTAAACGCCCACTTGCACCAACAAAAGGTAGTTTAGACAGTTTGGCTTTAAATAGATCCGCTAGAGATGCAAATATTAACTTTGCACGGTTGCAGTTTACGCGCCAAGAAGCCGAGCAAATTCTTTCTTTTGTACCGATTAGCGATCGCAAACCAGCTTTTGATTTTACTGCTAGTCGTACCACAGCCACCAGCAATGAGTTGAGTCAATATCGCATCGTCCATTTCGCTACTCATGGCATTCTCAACAGCAAGCAACCAGAATTATCAGGAGTCGTGTTGTCGCTATTTGACAATCAGGGTAAACCACAAAATGGCTTTTTGCGTCTGCACGATGTCTTCAACCTCAACCTACCAGCCGAACTGGTGGTACTCAGCGCCTGTCAAACCGGACTGGGAGAAGAAGTTAAGGGAGAAGGATTAGTGGGGTTGACAAGAGGATTTATGTATGCTGGTAGTTCGCGAGTTGTGGTGAGTTTGTGGAGTGTCGATGATCAGGCCACGTCGGAACTGATGAAGGTATTTTACCAAAAAATGCTGCAAGAAAAATTAAAGCCTGCCGTGGCACTCCGGTCTGCACAAATAGAAATGTGGCGCCATCAAAACTACGCCGCACCTTATTATTGGGCGGCTTTCACTTTACAAGGTGAGTGGCGGTGAGCAGATGGAAATGGCGCGACGTGCGCTTTCAAAACAACTTACTCTTGATTGCCATAGCGCACATTCTGCACTTCAATTAGGGAACTCCAACAAATAAATTATCCAATGATAGCCTGATGGCAATGTAGCAAAATAACGGTTATACTTGCTTCACCTGTCCATCATCTCTTGATTCTCATTCTTGAGCAATCGGTTTACGTATTATGATGCTAAAGAAATTTTATTTATTTGGAACAATCCTAACGACCATATCTTTGGGGCATATCTCTCGTGAATCTGCATTGGCAGCTTTTGTCGATGTTACTGAGGTGACTCCTCCAGGTGCTCCTAGTAACTGTGAGCCTTATACCACAGTATTTCCAGGCTTTAAGTATAAAGGAAAGATTGTTTCTCATTCAGGAGCGCCTTACAACCTGTTAATTTATGGTAATAACAGTAAAAAGCAACCTAAATTCTTATACAGAGTGTATAACCCAGAAGGTTCATTAGTGGGCGACCTGTTTTTTATCATTAACCCTGCTACCAAAAAAACATTTAAGGTTACAGTGCATTCTTGTGGATTGCCTACAAAAAACTATCCAATTATTGGAGTAAACTTTGGTAACTCCACATATAAATACATAGCAATTTTAGGATTCCAAGAATTCACGGTCAACAACACTGCTCTCCTACCTGTAGAAGTATCAGTTTTTTCTAAATTTCAAGGCCCAAAAGATTAGGTAAGGAACTTCCAAATAATAAATTGTCTCAACTTCCCCTAAGGAAATTATCGCAGTGTTCCTTGGGCGAACCCTCCCACCAATACAATCAGGGAAAACAAGCGAGCGCCTACAGTATACTTGACTATTCAATCAAGTATCGGCTGGTTTTATGATCGCTCTTGACACTGAAGGTCATTTCCTGCGGCTGATGCGACACACCCAGACCGAGCTAGAAATGTTTAACCTCTGCGTTGGCGCAGCCTACCGTAGGTAATCGCTTTCTCCTTGCTGATTTGACACAGACTTTAGCCCTAGCACCCTACTCAGGCGTGTAGCTAGTTTCTGGCTTAATCTTTAGTTTTTATTGGTAGTGTCAAAACAAATTCTGTGCCTTTTTTTAGGGTTGAATTAAAATCAAGTTGACCTTTATGTAGTTCAGTCACAATTTGGTAGCTGATAGATAAACCCAATCCAGTTCCTTTACCCACCGTTTTAGTAGTGAAGAAGGGGTCAAATAATCTTGATTTAATTGTCTCTGGAATTCCGAGACCATTGTCGGCAATTGATATCATGATCTGATTCCCAGCTATCAGACGAGTATAAATCGAAATTGTGTTGGGATGTGCAATAATTTCTTCAGGCGTCCGCTGCTGATTTGCTTCTTCTAACGCATCAATCGCATTAGACAAGATATTCATAAATACCTGATTTAGTTGACCGGGATAGCATGAAACCAAAGGTAGTTGTTCATATTCTCGAATCAATCGAATGCCATTTGGATTTTCTGGAGTTGCTCTCAAGCGGTTATTTAAAATCACCAGCGTGCTATCAATTCCTTCATGAATATCAACTTCTTTAAAACTGGCTTCATCAAATCGAGAAAAAATTCCTAGTGATTTGATAATTCCAGCAATTCGCTCTGCTCCAACATGCATTGATTGAAATATTTTTTCTAAATCTTTTTTGAGAAAGTCTAGTTCGATTGCTTCAAGTTCTTGTTTAATTACATCGACTGGTTCAGGGTAAGACTGCTGATATAGTTGAATTAGTCTGAATAAATCTTGAAAATAATTATTAGCATAGGGCAAGTTTCCGTAGATAAAGCTAATGGGATTGTTAATTTCGTGGGCGATACCAGCAATCAAAACGCCAAGAGCAGACCTTTTTTCAGATTCAACAAGTTTTACCTGCAATGCTTTGAGGTTTTCTAGGGCGATTTCTAGCTCACGGCTGCGGTTTGCTAAAGTGGTTTGCGACTCTTCCAACTCTCGAATCACACCTTTGAGGATAGCCTCGCTGCGTTCACTGGCGTCCTCTAGTTGGTATCGATCTTCTTCAGAACGCTCTAGTTTTTTTTTCAGAATCCGAATTTCTTTTTCTAATCTCTTAATTTGCTCTTCATTGTCTGCGGATTCCATAAACTGTTATTTTGTACCTAGAATTAGACTAACAAATGTCTCTTGGTGATAATAATTTAACCCCTGTAAATTCATGGGCACAAATTCACCGTAAGTATAAAAACCGCAGATAGGTATTGTTTGCTCTAGGACGTTTTTTACAAGATTAAATTCTTCTTTAGCTCTCGTACCCAAAATCCAACGGCGACAGCAACAAGAAAATAGCAAAACAGCTTCTGGTTCTGTGCCTGGATAGTTTTCTAAAGCCATCTTTAAGGAAGTTTCAGCGGCGGCAATTATTTCATTCCGACTACTTTCAGTGACTTGTACTACTGCTTGCTCAGGAATATTACAAAGAAAATTAATGCTGCCTGTTTCCGGATCGCAACTATTAGGAACCCTCATGTAATAGTACTCGCTATCTTGTTCATAAACAGCTAGTCCATTTTCAGGACTTGGTAGGCGATCACCTAAATAGCGTTGGTAAAATTCGAGTGCAGGTTTTCCATCAATCTCATATAGAACTGTTCCCTGAGATTTAGTGACAATACTTTTGTTTCCAATCGGTTGCAACCCACATCCTTTTCCGTAGGAAAATTGCAAATCTCCAGAAAATATCAGAACGGGTAGAGCATCAGTGAGTACTTCAGTTCGGCAAAATTGATAAGTTGTTTGCATCCTGAATTGATCTCCAGCCATACCACCAATAATCGGTATCTGTGAACCTAAAGCTAACTCCAATCCGCTAAGAATCGCATCACTGCTGGTGATTGAACCGTCTGCTGTATAGCTAGCGGGTAGGGTAATACAAAGTTTGGGCGGTGTGCTACTGTTTTCAGTTGCTTGTTGCACTGCTTGTTGAGCAGCAGTCAGCGGATTCTCTTTGGTTTCATATCCTACTCCTGCATGGATTTCTACCGTATCAGAGCAGAAAAGCATGAGTGTGAGAGAGTCTTGTTGAAAACCCAATATTGAGGACATCTCTCCATCTGTGGTACAACCAATCAGTTCGATTTCAGGAAACATCTGATTGATTGCTTGGAGGATTAGGCTATGTTCAAAATCAATGGCAGCAAATAACAGACCGGCTTGAGGAAGATTGCCTGTCAAGGCTTTGATGCATTGAGCTAGGACTTCCTCAATAGCACCTTGAGAATCAGGATCTTCACTGTGACCAACAGCAACTTTTAGCATTGTCACATTCTAGCAAGTTTGCCTTACTTTTGAATTTAGCTGAAACAGCTTTCATCCCCGCGCTCAACCTGTACTCAGGTGAGCGTCGGGATGAATGCGAGTGAGCCGCCGATTCCACCCGTCCACTAGATGCATTGGCACAGCCAGCGGGAGATGGGCGTCGGTATGAGTAGGTGAACAAATTCCTTGCTTTCTCCAGTATTATCGCCTAAGATGCTCTTAGAGCAATCAAAGAAGCCATCTAAGTCTTGTGCTAAAAGCTGTCAAAGTCCGAATCTATCCAACAAAAGCCCAGCAAGCTCATCTTGCTCAGGCTTTCGGTTGTGTACGTTGGGTTTGGAATCAGTCTTTGGCTACGATGACAGCGACATACCTTGAGACTGGCAAAGGTGTTACAGCCATGACAATGAAGAAGTTCATACCTTTATGGAAGGCTGAATTTCAATGGTTGTCCGAGTGCTACTCCCAATGCCTTCAACAGTCTGTGTTAAATCTAGGTGTGGCATTTGGCAACTTCTTTGATGGTCGGGCAATGTATCCCACATTCAAGAACCGCCAAGGAAAACAGTCAATCCAGTACCCTCAAAATGTCAAAGTCTTGAACAATTGTCAGATTAAATTCCCTGGCAAGTTGGGTACTGTTAAAGCCAAGGTTCATAGAGATATTCAGGGTACAGTTAAAACTGTGACTTTATCCAAAAATCCTGACAGTAGATATTTTGCTTCGATGCTAGTAGATGATGGGATTGAATGCCCAGAGTCTAGTAGTAAAGGTAATGTGATTGGTATAGATATAGGTCTAACTGATTTCGCTGTCACCTCTGAAGGCTCAAAATATCAACACCCTAGAGCGACAAAGAAGTACGAAAGGAATCTAGCTCGTAAGCAAAAAAAACTGTCTCGCAAGAAGGATAAAACGACCAACAATCGTCGCCAAGCAAAGCTTGCGGTAGCCAAGGTTCATTCCAAAATCAAAAGAGTCCGCGAAGACTTTCTACACAAACTATCACGCAAGATAGTAGACGAAAACCAAGTCATAGTGGTAGAAAATTTGGCAGTCAGAAACATGGTCAAGAACCGCTGCCTAGCCAAGGCAATATCTGATGCTGGCTGGGGAATGTTTTGTACCATGCTCAAGTACAAAGCCGAAATGCTGGGCAAAGTCTATCTAGAAATAGGTCGATTCTTTGCTTCAACTCATCTTTGCTTCCATACCTTGAAGCCACTGCCAAAAATGGATTTGTCTGTGCGTGAATTTGATTGTCCGCACTGTAAAGAGCGACACGACAGAGACATTAATGCGGCGAAAAATATTAAAAATGAAGGCTTGCGTGTATTGGCGTTGGGGACCAGCGTTATTGCTCCTGAAGGCTATGTAAGACCAAAACAGTATGGGCGTAAGTCTACTACTGTGGCGGCTGTGGTTGTTGAAGGGAGAAGCCCACACTCTACCCGCTGAGGGTGAGTGTGTGGTAGTTCACTATTCAAATTGTAGGGCATGAAAAACTCATCAAAGATCATTCCCTTGACGCCACCCACTAACAAATGCCACTACCCCCAAGGCTGCTAACGCTAACGCCCCCCACCTTAGCGGGGGATTCATATCCAACCAATCGAAAAAAGTTGGGATTGTCAAGTTTCTAAAGTCTCCCTCTACTCTGTCGTAGCCGGGAATCGGTGCAAATACATTATCTGGCGCATCTTCTGATTTTGGCTCATCGGTGCGCTGTCCCGAAAATGCGATCGCTAAAAACAGCGCATCCACTAATTCAGGAGAGATGCGTTGCAGCAGATCTAATACTTTGCCTGTATCCCCAACGATAAAATCTCGCTTCGGGTGTTCAGCAACATAAACAATGGCATCGGCAACAATATCTGGTTGGTAATATGGTGGTATTCCCGTCGGTTTCACCCCTAGCTTGGTGCGAACTTTGTTGTAATAAGGTGTATTAATCACCGAAGGTCTGACAGAAGTGACACTAATCGGCCATTTTTCCTGTTGCAATTCCACCCGCAAGGCTTCTAAAAAACCTTCTAAACCATGTTTGGCGGCAGAGTAGGGACTTTGCAACGGTAGAGCACGCCTACCCTCGACTGAGGAAATATGAATCAGCGCCCCTCGTCCCTCTTGTTTGAGGTAGGGTAGGGCGGCCATTGCCCCATGTACCTGTCCCATCAAAGTCACATCAACGACGCGGGCAAATTCCTCTGGTGTGATTTTCTCAAAGGGGGCGAGTATACCTGTAGCCGCAGCATGAACCCAAGTATCTAATCTTCCGTATTCTGCCACGGCTTTGTCGGCGATCGCTTTTACCTGCTGAAAGTCACTGACATCTGCAATCACAGATATCACTTGACCGCCATTGCCACGGATTTGCTCCACCAAGGACTTTAGCCCTGGTTCGCTACGTGCTGCAACTACTAAGGAAGCCCCACCATGGGCAAACTTCAGCGCTGTTTCTCGCCCGATCCCACTGGAAGCCCCAACGATGACCACTACCTGCTGATTAATTGGCTTCAATTGCATGGTAAATATTCTGGGTCTACTTCTTCCATGTGATACGTTGGATTGGCGTTCGCTTCATCCCTCACAAGACTTATGCCGAGAGCTTATACCAATTTTAGATTTTGGATTGGAAACCGCTTGGTGTATCTGGGGTATCTCGCTTCCATCTGTCGCCATCATTTTTTAACGACTAAGTTGGAAATTGCTTCAACTAGCTTATCTGGCTCTACAGGCTTAGGAATATGTTTTTCAAAGCCTGCTTTTAGTGCCTGCTGATAGTTAATTTCTCCAGCATAAGCGGTGAGTGCGATCGCCGGAATCAGCCCCCCCTTGTCTGGAGGCAGGGTTCGCACTTGCTGAATTAGCATATAGCCATCTTCTTCTGGCATACCAATATCGCTCAATAGCACGTCTGGCCGAGATTGAGTTAAAGCGGTTAGCACCTCCCTGGCTGAGGCTACTACTCTCACACTAGCTCCATACTGCTCTAGCAGGAAAGCAATAAACTCCCGTGTATCGACATCATCATCCACTACTAAAATTTTTACACCACTCAAATCTAGGGATTGCCGAGATTGTTGAGATTCTTGGTTTGTCTCGGGTAGAGGTAGTATCAGCGGGAGTAGCACTGTAAAGGTGGTTCCCTGTCCAACTCCCAAACTCTGTGCCTGAACTGTGCCGCCATGCAGTTCGACTAAATGACGGACAATCGCCAGCCCTAACCCCAATCCACCAAACTTTCTGGTTGTCGTCGCATCTGCTTGGCGGAAGTAGTCAAAGACATAAGGCAAAAAGTCTGGAGATATGCCTTTACCCGTATCGCTGACAGTGATCTGGGCTTGAGAGCCAAGCCGTTCGAGTTGAATGTTCACCAGTCCGCCGACATCGGTGAATTTGACAGCGTTGGAGAGGAGATTCCAAATCACTTGCTGCAATCGGCTAGGATCACCGGAAACTTTGCCTACATTCGGTTTAAACATTGTCTGTATTTGAATAGACTTGGCAACCGCAGCTAGCCGCACTGTTTCGATTGCGCCTTGAATCATCGATGTCAAATCGACCTGGCAGATATTCAGGCTGAGTTTGCCTTGTAAAATTTTAGAGACATCTAGTAAATCGTCAATCAGTTCAGCCTGCAATTTGGCATTACGTTCAATCACAGTTAGGGCTTGATGGGTTTTGGCTGCATCGAGCGAATGGGTTTGCAGCAACTGTGACCAGCCTAAAATCGGGCTAAGAGGCGATCGCAATTCATGGGAAAGCACTGCCAGAAATTCATCCTTGACCCGATTAGCTTGCTGAGATGCTTCATAGAGTTGAGCATTATCGATTGCTGAGGATGCCATCTGAGCCAGTTGCACTAAAATGGCTTCATCTTCTGGAGTGAAATCACCCTCGTATTTGTCTGAGAGTTGAATTAAACCGAGGTTCTTGCCGTTACGGCTGGTGAGAGGTGCAGCTAGCCAACCACGCATAGGAGGATGTTTACTTTCTTCCAAGCTAAACCCATGCCAATTTGGATGCGCTTCTAGTTCAGCTTGAGTCATTCGCGTAACACGTTGCGTACGACAGACGAGTGTATAGATACCAGAGCCATCTGGCTGCTGATTGTAATCGCGCCACTGTGCATACTTATCTGAGAGAGACACCGTATGGATTGCTTGTGCCCAGTTATCACTATCCGTCATACTGGTAACAGATTGATGAGTGGCGATGATTTCGCGAGCTTGGTCTGTGATTAGCCGCAGCCGTTCGTTGAGCGATAGGGTGGAGTTGATCGTGAGAGATGCTTCAGCCAGCTTTTGTAACAGGCGGGTCTGCTGTTGCTCGCGAGCTAGGAGTTGAGCGCGTTCTGCTTCAAAGTGCTTGCGTTCAGTGATGTCTATACAGGAACCGACATAACCAACAAAGCTACCGTCTGGTGTAAACCGAGGGACGCCGATATCTAAAATCCAGCGATACTCTCCATCAAAGCGCCGCAGGCGATATTCCATCATGAACTTTTGACGGGCATCAAAGGCAGTAGCATAGGTATCTATGCAATGTTCTAGCTCATCAGGATGGACGCCTTCCAGCCAACCGTTACCCATTTCTTGTTCCAGAGTCCGCCCGGTAAAGTCGAGCCAAGCTTGACTGAAGTAATAGCAGAGTTTATCGAGTCCAGACATCCAGATCAATACAGGAGCTGAGTCTGCCAGGATCTCAAACCGTGCTTCACTCTCCTGCTGTGCCTCATAAGCCTGCTGGCGATCGCGGAGCGCCGCAAGTTGTTCGCTCATGTCGCTGACCAACGCCACAAATCCTTCCACATTTCCTTGGCTGTCAAGTCGGGGAACGTAAGTGGCGCTGATGTATCGTGTTCCACCATCTTTGAAAGGAACCTGACTCTCAAAGGTGACTTGCCCTCCTGCTAATACCTGCTCTACGTAGGGACGAATCACTTGATATGCCGATTCGCCCAAAACCTCCCACAGATGCTTACCATAGATGTCTGCTGCGTTCTTGCCAAACCATTCTTCGTAAGCCCGATTATTGAAGCGATAGCACTGCTCGGAATCTACAAAGGAAATCAAAACTGGGACTGTATTCGTGATCAAGCGAAGTTCTGTTTCGCGCTGCCTTAGCGCCTCCTCGGCTTGTTGTCGCTCTAGTTCAGTCACAATCCGCATCGCAAAGAGCGTGAGCAGGGCGGATGCTAGTTGGACGTTTTCTAGAGGTTTTCGTCCCATGACACCAAGCAATCCTAGGGGAGTGCCTGTAGAGTCGAAAAACGGAATCGCCACATAACTTTCTACTTCCATCTGCGCCAGCATCTGGGCGTCGGCAAATTGAGCTTGCACTCCACGGGGATAGCAGCAGATTTTTTTTTGCTGAATCACTTCTTGACAAGGCGTGTCACGCAGCAAATATTCAAAGTTGTCCACGACCTGACCTTGTTCACAAGCAGCTATGGTTTTCACTGCCTCTGGCTCATCACCAATCACCAGACCGATGTAGGCATAATCCATCCCTAAAACTTGGGTGAAGTGTTGCACTAGAGACAATAAAAATGCCTCGCCGGTGACTGCTGAAACTCCCTGAGTCACCTGTAGCAAGGCAGCATCTATCTGGGCGATTCTCCCAGATGCTAGTCGTAGCTCTAGTTCATCTACAACCATTGCGGCTAGGTCGGTCAGGGTGGCTTTTTGCTCAACACTCAACTGTTGCCGTGGCTTGCTATCTAACAGACACAGGGTACCCAAGTTAAAGCCATCATGGGTGAGCAAGGGGGCACCTGCGTAGAAACGAACGCCTTGTTCATCCTGCACTAAAGGATTATTCACAAAGCGATCATCTTTTGTGGTATCTGGAATGACTAAAATCTCGTTCAGCCAAACTGCAAAGTTGCAAATGGTCGCTTCCCTGTTAATTTCACGAGTGTCGCACCCGACGCTAGATTTGAACCAGACCCTCGATTCGTCTACCAGGGAAACCAGTACAGTTGGGATGTCAAATAGCCGCGCAGCCAGAACTGTGATGCGATCAAAAGCAGCTTCGGGTGGAGTGTCGAGAACATTGTACCGATAAAGTGCTGTTAAGCGTTCGACTTCGTTCGCGGGTAGGGGAGCTTGGCTTAAAGCCTTTTCGGGCAATGCTTCAGTCATAGTAGGTTTTCAGTATGTCCGATAGCTTTGAGGATGTTACGCGACTAATCCACCTCGCAAAGCACGAACTGCTATCTGAGTGCGGTCACTGACGCATAGCTTATTCAGAATACTCCGAACGTGTGTTTTAACTGTACCTACTGAAATGTATAGTTGCTCGGCAATCGCCGCGTTACTGCATCCGTCGACAATCAGCCGCAAAACATCTAATTCTCGTGGTGTCAGGGGAAAGCTTTCGACAATCTGGCTATATTTTGCTGGCAAGCCGTTGATGGCAATTGTGTCAGGTAGAGCATTTCCGTCGCCAGCAATGGAAGTTTTTTGAGTCTGCTGCAAGACGATTCGAGCAATTGTTGGGTCAATCCAGGCATTTCCACTAGCGGTGCTTCGCAAAGCATCTACCAATTTATCAATGCTGGCATCTTTCATACAGTAAGAGTCTGCCCCAGCAGCAAAGGCAGCGAGAACAGTTTCTGGACTATCCTGCATGGTCATAATCAAAATTTTGGTTTCAGAAATTTGTTCTGGATCTGTTGAATTTTTGAAGTGTTGGGTCAACTCAATCCCGCTCATATTAGGCAGACCGACATCAACTATCGCTACATCTGGTTGGGTGGCGTTTAGTAGCTTTAGACCAGACTCGGCATCTCTAGCATCGCCGACGACTTCAAAGTTATCCACTTTCTGCAATGCAGCACGGATACCAACTCGTGTAAGGTCGTGATCTTCAATTAAAACTACACGGATTGTATTCATTGCCAAGCCTCAATTTTTGCCTAAACTACAGAGAAAAAGTTTAAAACCACCTATTGGGGTGATTTTAATCTGGCTAAAAGATTATAGAGGTATATCTTAACTCGGTTCCATACACCCTAAGATAAGTATATGAATTCAATCCATCTTCCCTTGGTAAGAGAATGGAGCGAATTACCTACTAGCATTTACCTACTTATTCACTTTTTCTAGGTAGAAAATAGTGAAGTTGTGGCTTGTTCTAACACTTTTAACCCGCGTAAGGAACCACGAATCAACCGAGTTGCAGCTAAAGGTTGGCGGAAAAATGCGATCGCTATTTCTAAGGGTTTTAGTGAACCATCCAGGCTAATGGCTGATGTTAAATCGGGTATATCGTGCTGGGCGTTGTCGCTGACTACTCGCAATATGGCGAGGGTTGGGAAAAACTCTAGGGCGGCATATCCTTCCATATCTACTACATCAGCACCAGTGTTCTCACTTAGATAACGTTTTTCGGCTGCTGACCAAATTAGGCGATCGCTTGTTAATGATTTGACAAGTGTTACTTTATCTGGTATATGGGTTTGAATCTGTGCGGTGAGTGTGTTGTTACACTTTTGCAGTTTTCCCTGATAATTACAATCTTTGTACAACACGACATCCCCAACTGTGTGGTGTGTCTGCAAGCTTCCACATAAACCCATCAGCAATATTCTATTTTTCTCTCCTGTCCACTGTTGCAAGTATTGGCGTAGGGGCTGTACTCCTACGGGAATCGCTATGACGTTGGGTTTTTCACCGCTGGCTCGGTTTAAGCCGCGTTTCACTGCTTGATATTCTGCTCCTTGGGGAACAATTATTGTGTTGATGGGTGGGGTGTTAAGCATTTTGTAACGAACCGCTCCAGGCGCAGAGGACGCAGAGGAAGAGGGGAGAAGGAAGAAGAGTTACGATTCGCTTGCTTTTTGTTTCAAATCCGTCACGCGTGTCGTATCTAATTGATATGAGGAAGAGGGAAGAAGAGTTAAGATTCGCTTTTTGTGTCGTTAGTATATCTTTTTTAACGAACCGCCAAGACGCCAAGAACGCCAAGGAAGAGGGGAAAAGGAATATCAGCAAAAAACGCTTGCGGTGGTGTAAGGGCTGAAAGTGCTTGAACACAAGTGTTGTCAGTTAATCGGTTGTAGCTTTCTACGTTTCAAGCTGCTGTCTGCACGAAATCCAGCAGGGGCGGGAAGATTTTTGATTTATCCGCAGAGACAAGTATCAGCACTACATCGCCTGACGGTTGCTGACGAAGGTAGCTATATAGGACAGCAAAGGCTTTTGTCGTTAGGTAATGAGCATTTCTCAGCAAAACTACAACTTTGGAATTTTTATCAGTTGTAAGTAATGTTTGTATCTGATTTACTAGCTTTTCTATGTCTTTGGCTTCATAAGCATCAACAGCATCAAAGTCTATCACCTGGTCGCATAAAAAAGATGTCACTGTGCATCCTCCGTTTTATCTATTGTATTTTGTTCGGTTTCGGCGATTTTTTCAAAGGTTCCATCAGCGCACCGTCGCCAGCCCTCTACAATTAAGTCATCTTCAGGATTCTGAGGTTTTGAGGAGTCGCGCCAGTCATAATTAATTGTAGTGTAAAAGCTGAAAGTGCTTTACCACAAGCGTTGTAAGTTAATCGGTTGTAGCTTTCCACATTTCAAGCTGCTGTTTGCAGGAAATCAAGAAGCGGCGGGAAGATTTTTGATTTATTAACTCGTTCAACTATGTTTTGGGTATGTCCCTGATTAGATAAAAATTGGATCAGCGGTAGGGGCACAGCATTGCTGTCTACGAATGGTCTGTATGGCAGACAATAGCTTTTATCAGCCATCCAAACGCCCAAACAACAACCGCTTGCTGTAGCATGACGTAAGTAATGGCGTCACTTGCTCGATGAATTTTTAAGATGGTAAAGTCTAATAGCGCAAAATCAGCACGAGAGCGCTTTAATATTTCTAAATTAGCGATCGCACATTCTTGGCTCACGGTCTGCTTTTGGCTAGCCGTAACTATAGCCGGTATTTTAGCTTTCAGTTCCCTGAAGTATGCTTTGTTTCCTGATATTACCTTTCCGGTGGTGGTGGTGAATGCTCAAGCACCGCTAACTACGGCTTTGGATACGGAAGCAAAACTCACTCTTCCACTGGAAGAGCAACTGAAATCTCTGGAAGGAATTGACGAGATTCGCTCATCCACTTATCCAGGACAATCTGCTGTTAGTCTGGCTTTTGCTGTGGGGACGAATTTAGAAACAGCCACCAGCAACGCTGAATCTGTACTCAAAAAGTTGACTTTACCTCAAGGAGCAAATTATAAAATTATTCCCTTGAATTTAAATGAGTCGGCGGCTATTAGCTACGCCATTGAGAGTCCTTCGCGGAATCTCGGCGATTTGAGTAAATTGGCAAAAGAGCAAATCGTGCCGGCGATCGCTAAATTGCCTGGCGTTTTAAAGGTCTCTCTATTGGGCAATGCTAGCTCCGCTACGCCCCCAAGTGCCGCAAATGCAGCCCCCCAAGCAGGAGCAAATTTAATTCGGTTTAATGGCAAAGATGCCTTGGCTTTTCAGGTAATTAAACGCGGTAGCGCTAACACCTTGGAAGTTGTCAGCCTGGTAGAGAAGGAAGTCCAACGGCTACAGTCTAGCTTGAAGGATATCAAACTCTCTTTAGCCGCTACTCAGGCAAAATATATCCGCGATGCTACCAAGTCAACGATAGATGCACTCATTGAAGCGATCGCTTTGTCAATCATCGTCATCTATCCATTTTTATGGAATTGGCAAGCTACCCTAATTTCTGCCTTAGCGATTCCTGTCTCTTTGCTGGGAACGTTTATTGTGATGGCGATTTATGGCTTTAATTTAGAGACAATTACTTTGCTGGCACTGGCTTTGGTGATTGGCAGTATTGTCGATGATGCGATCGTTGATGTAGAAAACATCATGCGACACGTCGAAGATGGGGAAACTCCCCGGCAAGCTGCTTTGATTGCTACAAATGAAATTGGGCTAACTGTCACCGCTGCTACATTTACAGCGGTAGCGGTTTTTCTCCCCATAGGTTTGATGGGTGGGGTAATTGGTCAATTCTTTAAGCCATTTGGCATCACTGTCTCAGCAGCGATGCTCACTTCGATGATGGTAGCCCGGACTTTATCGCCGGTGCTGTGTATCTACTGGCTGAAACCCACAGCTTCCCGTTCTCCACGCCGAGAAAGCAATCTCTGGGCGGGTTTTGCCCAATCTTACCAAAACTTGTTGGGGTGGTCTTTGAGCCACCGAGGGATAGTTTTGGGGTTAGCTGTCCTCAGTTTTGTGGCTGGGATAGCGCTAATTCCCCTGATTCCTAAAGGATTTATTCCCAAACTCGACCGGGGTGAGTTCAATATAGTTTATACTGCTCCTCTGCCAAATATTCCTGATCAGGCTACTTTGCAGAAGCTAGCAGCACAGGCCGCACAGGCAGGAATTTCCCCTTCAATTCCCATCCCCAACCCGTTGAATGATTCTTTGGAGGTGGCGAAAAAACTGGAAGCGGTTGTGAGAAAGTCTCCCGCAGTGGAAACGGTATTTACTACTATTGGTTCTCGTGAGGGTGAGCCAAATAAAGGCACGCTTTATGTGAAGTTGAAGGAAAATCGGGAAATTAAAACTTCAGAACTTCAAGATCAGTTCCGTGCTTCTTTGCCTAATCTTTCTGGTGTCACAACCAGCGTTGAAGATATTCAATTTGTCGATACTGGTGGTCAAAAACCGCTTCAAATAGCTTTGCGGGGTGATGACCTGAAAGCACTCAGCAAAACAACCAAAGCAATTAAAGAGCGAATTGAGAAACTACCAGGATTTGCTGATGTCACCATTACAGGTGATACCAAACAAGACACAGTTTTTCAAATTGAGCATTTGAATAATCAGCGGGTGGCTTATATCGGTGCAAATTTGGGTAAGGATTTAACCTTGGGTAATGCTACAGATAAAGTCGTGGCTGAAGCTAAAGCTGTAATTCCCCCTGGTGTTTCTTTGGACTTGGGAGGAGATTCTGCCCGCCAAGGTGAGGTGTTTGGCAGTTTTGGCGCAACTTTGGGTTTATCGGCACTGTGTATTGTGGTGGTGCTGATTTGGCTGTTTAAAGGCTGGGTAGACCCTGTGGTAATTGGGGTTTCTTTACCTTTGGCATTGGTGGGGGCGATGTTGGCGTTACTGATTACCAAGAGTGATTTCGGGATGATTTCCCTGATCGGTTTTGTGTTTTTGCTGGGAATCACGAACAAAAACGCCATCTTGATTGTGGATTATATCAACCAGCTACGGGAATCTGGGTTAGACCGGACAGAGGCGATTCTCAAGGCTGGGCCAGTGCGTCTGCGACCAATTATGATGACTACAGCTTCGACTATTTTGGGGATGGTACCCATCGCTTTGGGTTTGGGTGCGGGTTCCGAATTGCGATCGCCTATGGCTGTAGCTATTGCCGGCGGTTTGGTAACATCCACTATCCTCAGTTTAATTGTTGTCCCAGTGGTTTACGCCATCTTAGATGATTGGTTTCCCCGGTTTAAGCAGAGGGAAAACCTGTGACGCAAGTATTTGTTACCGGGGGTACAGGTTTTGTTGGTGCCCATGTTGTGAGGTTGTTGTTACAAGAAGGATACACCGTTAAAGCTTTGGTACGCCCTAGCAGTAACTTGGGAAATCTCCGGGGTTTACCCGTAGAAATTGTCAAAGGCGATTTGAATCACCCGGATTTGTGGCAGCAAATGCAAGGTTGTCAATATCTATTTCATGTCGCTGCCCATTATTCTCTATGGCAAGTAGACAAAGAGCAACTTTACTTTGATAATGTCCAAGGTACGCGCAATGTTTTGGCAGCCGCCCAAAAAGCTGGAATTGAACGCACTGTGTACACCAGTTCCGTAGCCGCGATTGGGGTGGGGGCATCTGGTAAAGTCGTAGATGAAAGTTATCAGAGTCCCTTAGAGAAATTGGTGGGTGATTACAAAAAATCGAAGTTTCTCGCTGAACAAGTAGCGATCGCCGCCGCAAGTCTGGGACAGGAAATCGTTGTCGTCAATCCTAGCAGCCCCATTGGGTCAATGGATATCAAACCCACCCCAACCGGCGATATTATCCTGCGGTTTTTACGGCGACAAATGCCCTTTTATTTAGATACTGGTTTGAACTTTATTGATGTCCGAGATGTAGCCAGGGGGCACTTACTGGCGTTGCAAAAGGGAAAATCAGGCGATCGCTATATCTTAGGAAACCAAAACCTCAGCCTCAAGCAACTGCTAGAACAACTCGCCGAAATCACCGGCTTAAAACCACCCCAAAAATCTATCCCCCCTTGGATACCCTACAGCGCTGCTTGGGTTGATGAAAAAATCCTCGCACCTTTAGGTAAAACGCCCTCAGTACCTTTAGATGGTGTCCGCATGGCGAAACAACCTATGTATTATGATGCCTCTAAGGCTGTCCGCGAGTTGGGTTTACCTCAGTCTTCCCTGAATCTAGCACTCAAAGATGCTGTAGATTGGTTTGTCTCTCAAGGCTATGTCAATAAAAGCTAGTAGTAAGCCCAGTGCGTGCTTTTTAGTTTTGACTTGGACAGTGGTGTTTTTCCATATAACAGAGGAGTGATAAAAACAATGGCAGTTAATCTACAACAAGCAATAGATATCGGCAAGTATCTCGTTACCCAGCGATTAAAAGGGCGTAAACGCTTTCCCCTAGTATTGATGTTGGAACCTCTTTTCCGCTGTAACCTTGCCTGTACTGGTTGTGGAAAAATCCAGCACCCAACAGAAATACTCAAGCAAAACCTTACCCCAGAACAGTGCTTTGCCGCAGTTGAAGAATGCGGCGCACCAGTAGTTTCTATTCCTGGAGGAGAACCGCTGTTACATCCCCAAATTGATGTAATTGTTCGGGGATTAATTGAGCGCAAAAAGTATATTTACTTGTGTACTAATGCTCTGTTGTTAGAAAAAAGCCTAGATAAGTTTCAACCTTCACCTTATCTAACTTTCAGCGTCCATTTAGATGGAATGCGGGAATGGCACGATCAATGTGTAGACCGCAAAGGCGTTTTTGATATCGCCGTCAAAGCCATTCGCGCCGCCAAAGCTAAAGGCTTTCGTGTCACCACCAACACCACTATTTTTGAAGGTTGTAATCCTCAAGAAATGCAAGAGTTTTTCGACTTCCTAGAAACACTGAATACTGATGGGATGATGATTTCTCCAGGCTACAGTTATGAGTGGGCACCAGATCAAGATCATTTCCTCCAGCGGGAACAAACCCGCGCCCTCTTCCGCCAAATCTTAGCCCCATACACAGCCGGTAAAAAGAACTGGAACTTTAATCACAACCCGCTATTTCTAGATTTTCTCATCGGTGAAAAAGACTACGAATGCACACCTTGGGGTAGCCCTAGTTACAGCGTTCTCGGTTGGCAAAAACCCTGCTATCTTTTGAATGAAGGTTATTACACCAGCTTTGATGAACTATTAGCAAAAACTGACTGGAGTAAATACGGTCGTGCTAGTGGTAATCCCAAATGTGCTGATTGCATGGTTCACTGTGGTTATGAACCGACCGCAGCAATAGATGCGATGCAACCGCAAAACATGGCACGGGCTATTGGCAGTGTGTTTGGTAAATAATTGATAATTCCCAGACTGTCAAAATCTCAATGTCTCTTGTAGGGTGCGTCAGATATCGAAAATTTATTGATAGTTAGCAAATTATCGAGTCTGACGCACCCTACTAATATGCTTTTGCTAGTTTTAACCCACAGTCTGGGGATTTTCAAAAAAATTAGAATTGCTATAAAATTGCTTATAGCAATTTAAAATTAAGTGAAATAATTATAGCGGTTTTCATATCAGTGAGTTACAGTTTTAAATCGCAAACCCTGTAGGGGGAAACCCCCATGAATATCAACTTAAGGTGAAACTGTTGTTCCACATACGTTTAACCCCACCCCTCAATCCCCTCCCCTCATGAGGGGAGGGGAGGTTTTGCGCCAGCAAAACCGGGGTGGGGTTCTTCTGGATTAATTGGTAATTGGGTAAATGTTGTTATACCGTCGTTACTAGGTTTTAACGTTAAGTTAACACCAATGGAAAACCCCACCCTCAATTGTATTTAATCCGACCGATAATCGCGATAAAAATGGATATTCATCTAGCCTTATAAAATAACAAATAAACTAAATCTATTTCTAAAGTTAGAGGAATAAACGATAGGTAGTACATAGATTTTAAATATTACCTAGCAACTAGATTCATAAGATTGTATGTACGAAAAATTTGGTGTGGTTACTGCTGGCAACAATGTTACTTTTAAGCTTTTCTTTCCAGACAGTCATAAAGATCCTGCACAATATATAAAAGGTGGAATTCCGTGTATTAGAAATATTCAAGTGGTTGGCGATTTTCAAGAGAAGATTAATCAGCAAAATTGGGACATTAATACTGCCCCAGAAATGACAAAACAAGACCATCCTAAAGGATGGTTATATTCTTATGAAACCACTCTGTGTGATGGGTTTTATCAATACAAATTCTTTGTCACTTTTGAAAATAATGAGCAAAGATGGTGTGGTGACCCTTGCACCAAATATAGTGGTCTAGATCCAAATAATGAAAATTCTGCTTTTGTTGTTGGTGGAAACCCAGTTCAAAATGTCCAACCTATAGCTAACCGCCTGACACCAAAGGACTTAATAATATATGAAATCATGATTGATGATTTTGTTGAAAACCTGTTTGATCATAGAAATCCCCAAGTTGAAGGAAATGCTCCCTTAGACATAATTAGAGGAAAAATTGATTATTTTGTAGGTTTGGGTATTAATGCTGTTGAGTTTATGCCCTGGACAGCTACTTATGGTCGTAATTTTAGTTGGGGATACAATCCATTTTTATATTTTGCTATTGAAGACCGTTATACCAATCCCCAATCTCCAGACGAATTAGAGGCGAATCTTGATAGGTTATTTAGGCTACAGATGCTAATCGATGAGCTTCATAGCCGTAATATCCATGTGATCATGGATGGTGTTTTTAACCATGTAGATGTAGATCAAAATAACCCAGGTAGAGGCTTCCCTTATTATTGGCTGTACCAGAATCCACAAGATTCGCCTTTTATTGGCGATTTCGAGCGTGGAGGTTTTTTTGAAGAACTAAATTTTGATAATAAATGTGCTCAGGAATTTATCTTTGATGTATGCAAATATTGGCTAGATACATATCAAATTGATGGCATACGTTTTGATTACACTTTGGGATTTTTCCGTAGAGATGGTGTAGATCCTGGAATTAGTAGACTTATTTCAAACCTGCATGGTTATCTATATGGTACTAATCGAACAAATATTGCTTTGATGATAGAACATTTAACTGATAATAGATATCAGGCAATTGATGATACCAATAGAATTGGTGCAACAGGTTGTTGGTATGATCCTTTAATGTTTCAGGCTTTTGACTCTGGTTCATCTGGCAACGTTAATACGTCAATTATGAGGGCCATGCATACCAGTAGAGATTTTTATCCAGGCAATAATCCTGTAATCTACATTGAGAATCATGACCACGGCACTTTAGTTAATAAAGTTGGTGGTTCTAGAGTTGGTGTCTCTAGAGAGGAAAATTGGTTTAAAACTCAGCCTTATGCTATAGCACTGTTGACATTGCCTGGTACAGTACTGATTCATAATGGTCAGGAATTTGGCGATGAATATTATTTGCCGGAAAGTGGACCTGATCGTGTACAATCCAGACCAGTTAATTGGGAACGCAGTACTGATTTTATCGGTAGTAGATTAATTAACTTGTACAGAAAACTGATTCAGATCAGAAAAAATTATCCTTCACTCTGTTCACCTTTCTTTTACCCTGATAATTACGACGAGACAAATACTAAATTTAATTATCAAGGCTATGGCGTTAATATTGACAAGGATGTTATTATTTATCATCGCTGGGGTATCGGCAAAGATGGTCAAGTAGAAAAATTTATTATCGTCTTAAATTGCTCAAGTTTTGACCAAGTTGTCGATGTTCCTTTTCCCCACAATGGTCGATGGAAAGATTTATTAAATGGTGAAGAATTCCCAGTTAACAAATATTTGTTGGAGAGACAAAATTTAAACTCTAATTGGGGAAGAATTTATTACGCAAATGTTTAGCTTTATGTTTGCAGTTCACTAGTACCGCTATCTCTACGAGACGCTACGCGTATAGCCTTTACCTACGGCAGGCTCCGCCTTAGCGTTCGCGGAGCCTGCGCTTTGCGCTTACGCGGAATTAAAAATTTAATATTCAAAATTAAAAAGCTTGTACTGTAAAGCTTTCAGGTATTTTGACTGGTCGCTTTATTTCCGCCGTGATGTACTAGTGTGATTCGTAATGTCAAAATAAGTTGAAATACTCTGGGAGGTTATATGTAAGCTAAATTAAAAGACTTGCAGAATATAGGATTAAATATGGCAGATGCTAAAAACGTACTCGGCACAAATTTGTCAGCTTGCTGCACGAATCCCATAACTGGGTATTACCGCGACGGGTTTTGTCATACAGGTGGTCAAGATTTTGGAATGCACGTTGTTTGTGCCCAAGTAACAGCAGAATTTTTGGCGTTTACCAAATCGTTGGGAAATGACCTGAGTACCCCTGTTCCTGCTTTTAATTTCCCTGGATTGAAACCTGGTGATTGTTGGTGTTTGTGTGCAGCGCGTTGGCAAGAAGCCCTTGAAGCTGGCGTTGCGCCACCAGTTGTGCTTTCAGCCACCCATGCAAGAGCCTTAGAGGTCTGTAATTTAGATGATTTGCAAAAACACGCCCTAACTCTCTCTTAGGTGTTTTGAAGCGCTAAAACAAAACATAAAAATCGCTTGTGGTATGAAAGCTAAAAATGCTTTACCACAAGCGTTGCAACGTCATCAAAGTAAGCGATTAAAACGTTTACAACGTCGTGTCAATAAAAAAAAATCAAGGGGTCTAAAAATCGTACTCGAAAGTTGGTGATCTCCTGACACTGATTGCAAGCAACATAGTTTAGACATAACTAAGAGGTGTAAGTAAGCTACATGATGGATAAAGATAACTTGCATAATATCCATTCCTTACCTCTGTTAGAAGAGACAAACGAGAATATGCCGGAATTTGGGGGCGGTTTACCTATTATTAAGTACTGGGCAAATCATACATTGTCGCCAGAAGGACCAAAACTCTGGAAAACTTTACTTCATAAAAGTGCTTGCTTGTCATGTGCCTGGGGAACTGGTGGACAAAAAGGTGGTTTTACTAATGAAGAAGGGGAAAAACTCCAGCGGTGTATGAAAAGTGTTGAAGCTATCTCCGCTGAAATTAAACCCCCAGTCCCTAGCCACTTCTTTGAACAACACAGTATTAACGAACTCCAAAAACTCACATCCCTGGAAGCAGACGGTCTTGGCAGGTTGAGTTTTCCAGTAATTTTACGTCAAGGTAAGTCTCATTATGAACGCATCAGTTGGGATGAGATTTATGAAATTGCTTTATCTGCTTTTCGGAAAACTCCTGAACGAGTAGCTTCCTATAGTTCTGGTCGTTCTTCCAACGAAGCGGCGTTTTTACTGCAATTGATGATGCGATCGCTTGGCTCAAATAATCTAGCTGACTGTTCGGATCTTTGTCACGCACCATCGACATTTGCACTCAATCAGATGTTCGGTTCTGGCACATCGATGGTGAGTCTTGCTGATCTCAAACAAAGTGATTGCGTCGTTTTGATCGGTTCTAACGCCCCCGCCAACCATCCCCGGTTGATCAACGAACTCATTCAACTGCGCGATCGCGGTGGCAAAATCATTGTTATCAATCCCTTAATTGAAATCGGTCTGGTCAAATTTGCGTCCCCCGCCTATCCGATTAAATCTTTGCTCAAAGGTTCAGAAATTGCTTCTCATTACATCCAACCGATTCCTGGGAGCGATGTAGCAGTCTTTCTCGGTATTCAAAAAGCATTGATTGAGAAGGATCTCGTCAATTATGAATTCCTTCAGCAATATACAGAAGGATGGTTAGCTATCATCGAACAAGTGCGATCGCTCAATTGGGAAATTATTCTGCAAACCTGTGGCATATCTCGCGAAGAAATCGAAATTGCGGCGGAAATGATCGGCACTTCCCAGCGCGTCGTCTTCGCTTGGGCGATGGGCATCACCCAACAGGCCAACGGAGTTGATAACGTCTTCAGCATCGCCAACACAGCTTTGTTAACAGGCAATGTAGGCAAACTAGGTGCTGGAACAATGCCGATTCGTGGACATTCCAACGTTCAAGGCTTTGGTTCAATGGGTGTGACGGTACATCAACTCAAACAAGAAATGCAGTCAGCCCTAGAAAAGCTCTTGGGACGTTCTTTAAGTCGGGTGAAGGGATACAACGCTCATACCTTGATTGAAGCTGCGGACGCTGGTAAGGTTGATACTCTCCTCTGTCTCGGTGGTAATTTGTATGCAGCCAGTCCAAATTCAACTCAAATCAAGCGGGCATTAGGCAACATTGAAACTATTATCTATCTCGCTACTAAACCGAATTTGGGGCATTTCAACGGATTGGCAAGTAAAAATACGATCATTATTCCCGTCTTCAATCGCTTCGAGAACCCACATAAAACAACGGTAGAGTCGGGTAATAATTTTGTGCGTCTTAATGATCAAGGTAAGACACATCTAAAAGATGCAGATTTGATTCCCGAAGTGGAATTTTTAACTGAGTTAGCCCATCGGATTCATGGCGAATATCCAGTTAATTGGCGCAAATTACAAGATACCAAATATATTCGCCAACTAATTGCCCAAACTGTTCCAGGGTATGAGAATCTGGCGACTATTGATCAAACCAAAGAGGAATTTACGATTAGCGATCGCATTTTAACAGCCCCTCTCTTCAAAACTCCCTCTGGAAAAGCTTATATGTTTATTACACCACTACCAGATTTAACCCTGCCAGTAGCTAAAGACTTGGGGATTCCTGATGGTACTAAAGGTGTAATTGTCACATTGATGACAGGACGCAGTTATGCTCAACATAACACTGTTGTCTATCAAATTGAAGATAAGTTCCGGGGAATGCCTCACCGTAATTGCATTTTAATGAATCGCTCTGATGTAGAAAGCGCATCTTTGCGAGAACATCAGCGTGTCACAGTTCAGGGAAATGTTGGCAAACTAGAAAATGTGGAGATTATTTATGGAGCAATGCGTCCGGGATCTGCATTAATGTTTTACCCTGAGGTAAATGTGATCTTTAAACCGCAAATTGAAGAGCGTTCGGGGACACCAGCTTATAAGAGAGTGCCTGCGTTTGTCTATCCAGAAAATTGATTATATTTGCTAGATCGAACTACTCTGAAAATTTACTCTCGATTATAGAGATTTTACAGCAGCGGTCAGCAGTAAAATCCTTTTGGAGTAATATCAGGTTGAATACTTATCATAACTGTGAGGGCTTTGTTTTAATTAGATCCAGCATTTTTTGATGCTACTTTTGGTAAATCTGCTGGAGGTTCAACAACCAAAGGAGCATTTTCTTCAAATCTCAGTTGGGAACTGATGATATATTGTTCATCAATCTCAAAAGCTAACCAGCGTCTTTGTAAGGTTTCTGCAACTCGACCTGTCATATTAGAACCGGCAAAAGGTTCTAAAACAATATCGCCTGGTTCTGTACAAAGGTTGATCACAAACTCTGGTAAGGCGTGAGGGAATCTTGCTGGGTGTGGCTTGAAACCTTCTTCTTTGCAACGTTTTTGATAATAATCGTTGGAAGCAGTATTCGAGGCAGAAATCAGATTGACTGGTTGAACTAAATCTTCAGATAAATTTTCTTGTATGAGAGTTGGTTGTCCTATTTCTCCTTTATCTATATGGCAACGTCCATCAATAATATTCGGGGGAATAGCCCCTCCTTGATCCTTTCTAAATTTATCGGAAATGTCATGACCTGAAGGTCTAATTTTAGCTTTGTAACCATTCTTCAAAAGATTTTTCATTGCATTGCTATAAGGCTTTAAAACCCTTCTATTATTCGCTTTAGGATGCGGTTCTTTTGACAGCCACCAAATCGTATTTACCGAATCTTTTACTCTTTCTCTGCGAATTGTCACCCATTCAGCCGGGGTGGGTAGTTTTGCTGGATTATACCAATACAATTCTTGTGCCAGATAAAACCCAAGTCCGCCTTTTTCTTTTGCTTTGCACAAAGCAACAACCAATTCAAAATGATAAAGTGAACGAACTGGCATCCCCTTAATCCAACTGCCACCAATATCAATAACTAGTGAGCCAGTCGGTTTAAGAATGCGGTAAAATTGTGCTGCATAATCTTTAAACCATTCAACATATTCATCGGCATCAACGTTTCCGTATTCTTTTTTACGAACCAGTGCAAATGGTGGAGAGGTGCAAATCAAATCGATACTTTCGTCGCCAATATCTGCCATTAGTTCCAGGCTGTTGCCTAAATAAGCGGCACCAAATTTTGTTTCGTAGTAGGGGTTACAATTAAGTCTCATATAAACTTGTTAGTATAATTGTCCTATTTTAGAAGACAATAATATTTATATATAGCAGTCCTATTTGATTTGTGAACTTGCTGGTAGAAGGCAAAAGGCAAGAGGCAATAAAATTTTTCACGAATTATTTAGGCGTGCGATAGCATTCAGATTTTAATTTTGAACTTACCGATGAAGGCAGGCAAAAGGCACTCAGGCACAAGGTAAGAAGTCAAGAGATGATAAATTGAGGTGTACGCAGGTTTTTCAAAAATCAAATAGGAATCCTATCCCTACAAGAAATGTACAATTTATTTAACATTAGACATAAAAGTGATAAAGAATGTTGAGACGTCGCATGTAACGTCTCAACATTGGGTTCTGTATAATGTATATTTAATTTTCACTGCTATGTCTATTATGCAAACTAGATGTGGTTTAGCTCATTAGTACATCACGGCTGAAATAAAGCTACGATTTAAATTAGACAAAAGATATAAACTATAACATTTTTTAATTTTTAATTCCGCGTTAGCGTACCGTCTCGTAGAGAAGCGCTACTAGTCAGTCAACTTTGGCTTTGGACAGACGCGAATAACCACGTCTGTACGATCGCTAGCTGTTGTAAGAGATTATTAGCTGGCTTTCATATTTACACCAATCAGCGTTTCAATAAGCGCAAAAACATCACTGCGGCTGAGTTTTTCTTTACCATTAGCTAGGGCCTCAAGGGTGCCATGAGCTAAAGTTAAGGGAATTTGGCAAAAGTGCAAGACAGGGCCAGCAGGAAGTGAACTGGTGTAAGCATCTGCCAAGGCTAAATTGCGACGTGCATACTCTTGCAGATTTGTGTTATTCCAACCCGTGGGGTAGAAATCAACTCCACGCTTTAAATCTTCACTGTGGTTACGCAGAATGTTTACTGCTTGTAAGCCCCGACCAAAGGCGATCGCCTGAGTGCGGTTTGTTGAAGTCCCATCATACCAAGACCATAAGTCAGAAAGCAATAATCCCACCGCGCCGGCAACGCCAAATGTATAACGATCTAAATCCGACTCTGTATCAATTTTCCAGTTTCTTTCTGACCAATCAGCCATTCTATCTGCCATTGCCGCAGTCGCATCCCAAATCCGTGGGGCAATGCTTTCTGGTGCCAATATTGACCATTCTCTAATCCGCACGCTAACTTCTGCTAAAGAAGCCTCATAGCCGCTAAAGCCTACGGAAAAGGCATCAACCGCGAAACCATCAACCCCTGCCTGTAATGTCAAGCTAATGTTTCGTAGCAGTTGTCTCTTTGTGGCGTTATCCAGTTCTGGATGATCTTCAATTTCATCAATGGCACGCATACACAAATATGCTGATGCAACTGCTTCCTGCAAGCCTGATGGTAAAATACTAATTGGGATATAAAAAGTTCGGCTAGTTTCTTTGAGGATTTGCAATGCATCTCTACGTAAATCCATGTTTTCACTCCTCTTTTGATTTTTATACCACATGAAATCCGCAGTTTATTGATGATACTGGATATAGTTTTGACTGAACATGAAAACTACAGATACTCTAGATTTCATCTAAGAGCTAATAAGTTCTGGTATCTAAATTTACAAAAATTTAAAATTTAGCAAATTCTAGTCTAGTATATAGGGTTATGGCTGCAACCAATTTTCCTGTGGGGTTTGATCTGACTCTCTATTAATTTGTAGTATAAATATAGATAATTAAACAGCGTAGCAAGTTGCCATGAACCATTCTGCCTAACTTTCTGGAACAAGCAAGAAGTAGCAATTTTTCTTAGAGGAAAGGCGATCCGGTCACTGCGACTGTGATCGCCTTTGTTCTTGACAGGTCAAATCGCACCCAGCACAAATGCACAGCGTTCGAGAAGGTTGATTGCTTCAGATGTGGCGTTTACCCTTTTTACAGTGCGTAAGTTCTATGTATGTTTAGATGCTTTCACACTTGTTACTTAGGTAATACTATGTATTTTTCAAGATAATTCAGTATTATTTACAATTTACCATCATGTATTCATCAAATTATACTTAAAATTAATTGCGCTAACAACTAAATTCAAAACAGCTACGGTGTAGCAATAGTTTAAAGCCTGCTTTTGGCTAAGAAAAGCGAAAGTGCGAGCTTTCAACCTCTAGTTTACGTAAAGAGTTATTTAGTTTAAAACAACATCTAAATAGGAGCAATCATGGATCCCAGAAGTATAAAACCGACTGGTAAGTTTTTGCCTGAAGTGACTAAAGAGAGAGCGGCTCTTGGCAGTAACATTTTTTACCTTAAACTGAGTGTAAATGGGGATGACATAGGATGGCTAGGTGCAGATACTGACGAGTGGTGTGTTGTCTCAGATAGGCCGATAGGTATAACCCCCTATTTCCACATTCATGACGGCCGGACATATTATCATAATCAAGCCGGGTGGTGGCTGTCTGTACGTAGAGGTTCTGTTGGTTTCTATAAAAACTGGAACGACGCAACCTCTTGGCGGATAGAAGGTAAGGCCTTCATCTCTGAACATAACGGTCAGGCATTATCGATATATGTTCTGAATGAAATGTATCAGTATATATATGCCTGGGATGAATATATAAGATTAGATGTAGAATGGCAAGAACAATAGGCTATCCCGTACTTTTGATGATAAGTGCCGTGGTGTGGGTCTATATTATCCGTGGTGTGGGTCTTCAATATAACGCCTAACTGCTTCGCTGCTAACATTCCCATCTGTACTCACAAAATAACTACTTGTCTAAATTGACGGTAGTTTTTTTAGTTGCGGAAACTCTTTACGCAACTAATAGCTAGAACGACCTTTAAATGCCTTAATTACAAGGTGTGCGGTATCCGTTGGTTTAACGCTAACAAATAAGTGTATATGGTCTGGGGCTACTTCTAAAGCTAAAATATCCCATTCTTTGTCTATAGCCAGTTCTGCAAAAATCTGGCGGGTTCTTGTGGCTATCTCACCTGTTAAAACTTTCTTTCTGCGCTTCGGTATCCACACAAAATGATAGTTAACTAAGAATTTGACGTGGTTGTGGGTTTTGTAGTCTTCTTGTGTCAGCATAAATTTCTGTTGTTTTCTCCCTAGCTACATTTCAAACCAAAAGCACCAGATTACCTCAAAGGTTCAAAGCTTTTTCAAGTCCCTTATCCAAACTCTGGGGGACAAAAACCAACTTTTGTTGATGGTCAACTTAGATTTTCTTTGGGGCTGACAGTTAAAAGATGGTTTGGCGTTTCCGAATTTTTCCTGCCAATGCCATCAAATATTGATTACTCCAAGGTTAAAGAGTTTACTATTCTTCCTAAAAATGGGGCTTTTTATCTTGAGATGTCTTACGAGACAGAACAACAAAGACACGACAGAGATATTAATGCGGCGAAAAATCTTAAAAATGAAGGCTTGCGTGTATTGGCGTTGGGGACCAGCGTTATTGCTCCTGAAGGCTATGTAAGACCAAAACAGTATGGGCGTAGGTCTACTACTGTGGCGGCTGTGGTTGTTGAAGGGAGAAGCCCACACTCTACCCGCTTCGGGTGAGTGTGTGGTAGTTCACAAGGTACCGCCAACCCGGCTTAAAAAAGGGGAGGCGCAATTTTCCTAATTCATTGACTACTTATCTGCTGGTTCAAGAGGGTTAATCGCTGGGCCGTTGAGTACCTTTCCTTGGGTATCAAACCGCGAACCATGACAGGGGCAATCCCAGGTTTTTTCGGAAGAATTCCAGGCGACGATGCATTTGAGGTGGGTACAGACTGCGGAATGCTGATGTAGGGTGTTGTTTTCGTCTCGGTAGGCGGCGACTTTTGTCAAACCACGCCGGACTATGGCACCTGTACCGGGGGCGATCTTTTCGACGGAATCCACTTCTCCTGGTGTTAGCCAATCTAAGTACTGGAGGGCAACGTTGAGATTTTCAGAGATGAATTCACTGGCTGCATTGGCACTAACTTTGATTCTTGATGGGTCGTAGAGTTGTGCCCAGGGGTTTTTTCGTCCCAAAATCGTATCAGTTAAGATCATACCTGCGATCGTGCCGTGGGTCATTCCCAAGCCTGTATCTCCGGTGATGATATAGACATTTTCTGTGTCTTTACCGATGTAGGCTATACCATCATCAGCATTCATTACCTGTCCCGACCAGCGATATAAAATCTCTTCTGCCATTGGGAAACGTTCTCGCGTCCATGTCTCAAGTCTGGCATACCGGGCATCAGCATCGTTAGCTTGTCCGGTTTTGTGGTCTTCACCGCCCACAATTAGGACATCATATTGATTGTCAATGTTTTGCGATCGCACATAATGGTAAGGGTCGAGGGTATCCCAATAAAGTGCTTGAGGAATGGAATCGTGAGGTATTTTTGCACCAATAGCAAAAGTCATGTATGGGGCTTGCTTTAAGTGCATAGTCGCCAAGTTACTAATGGGGGAGTTGGTGGCGACAACTACAGCATTAGCGGTGACGAGATGACCGTTACTTGTCTCGACGCGGGGAGGCGTACCAGGGGCAATTTTTTCTACGTGGGTGTTTGTGTAAATTTTACCGCCCTGGCGTTGAATTGCTTCAGCTAATCCCCGGAGATACTTGAGCGGGTCAAATTGCCCTTGTTGGGGAAAACGCAAACACAATCCTGTGTCAAAGTCTTTTAGGGGTGATCTATTCGCCAGTTCGACTTCGGTTAGTCCAGCCCGGTGCGCTGCTGCTAGTTCTCGCTTGATTTCATCTGTAGATTTCAGGTCTGGGGGAAAAAGATAGCCGGAAAGTCGCTTGAAGTCACAGTCAATTTGTTCGGTTTTAGCGATCGCTTCAATTGTCTCAATCGCTGTTTTATGACTTTGAGCAATCAGTTTTGCACCGGTTTCTCCATGCATTTCCTCCAGTTCGTAATAGCGATAACTCAAGACATTTGAGAGGTGTGCTGTTGTCCGCGCTGTTTGTCCCCCACCAATTGCCCCATCGTCCAGCACCACCACTGACTTACCTGCACGGCTTAACATATAGGCGGTTGACATCCCCGCCATCCCCGCGCCGACGATGCACACATCTGCCTGGATGTTTTCGGTGAGAACTGGTTGATCGGGCACTTGTGCCGTTGTCATCCAAAGAGAAATCGTTTTTCCTGAGTCGTTTTGCATATTCATATTTTTGTAGCGTCCCAAGCCTAAATTTTTTTTGGCGATCGCAAGAGCCGCTTTTTTTCCCTACTAAATTCTCTCTAGCAGGTTCTGCGAATCTATATGGCAACTGATTTCTGTGCTATCTTAAACCGGATTTATTCAGTAATATATCTGCATGGCGATAGAACTCAAAAATCTACTTAAATAGAGATGAGATTGGCGGATTTTTGCAGAACTCCAAAAAATAAATTAGCCAATTTCTGCATTCAACACAACTTCTTCCCTCCTTGTCTTCCTTATCCCTCTGTGATGGGATGTTTTTTTATTTGGAAGTTCCTTGTTGCTGCTAGACGAGACTGGAAGCACGACTGTCTCAGGGGTAATTAGGGAAAAAGTCTCTTATTTATCTTCTCAATTACCAATCACCAATCACCAATTACCAATTACCGTGTATTTACGGTTATTCAACTCTTGCTTAAATTCGAGCAGGCGCCGGGGAAATGATCATAACCAATACAGTCGGTAATTCAGAAATCTGCACAAAGATAGATTTTTTCGCCGCCAGAATTCCATACTCCATATCCCGCTTTTTGAAAATATGCACTTAGGTAGATGTAAACTCAGCCAAAGATAAGGTATTCTTAGATACTATTATCTAAGTAATATCCCGTTCCCATACTGAGGATTACAGTAATTGCAGTATAAATACGGAAGTATGAACCTCAATGTTAAATGTCAACCGCTTGTGGCTGCAAGACCTAGATAAATACCCTAGAAATTTATGGGTAGCGCGAGTTACTAGCACGATAGCTATCTTGGTCGGCAGCTTGGTACTAGTTAGCTGGTGTTTCGATATCGCAGTTCTCAAGAGTGGCTTCCCTGGCAGTGCCGCAACAATGAAGGTGAATACAGCACTCTGCTTGTTACTGTCTGGGATCTCACTGTGGCTATTGCAGAGAGGATTGAAACAGAACAGGAATTCTCCTGATCCGGGCGTCGCTGGTTCCCGGTTTCCTTCTGTTCGCTACTTGAGACTTTCGAGGCTGTGTGCGATCGCTGTGACGATGATTAGCGGACTCACAATTATTGAATATGCCTTTGGCTGGAATATCGGTATTGACGAAATGCTGTTCCGTGATTCGCCGATTGTGGAGACAACATCACAGCCGGGGCGAATGGGGTTGAACACAGCCATAAACTTTACCCTGATTGGCGTAGCTCTGTATGTGTTGGGTGAAAAAAAAAGCCGGATTAGCTATTGGTATGCTCAGTTTTTGGTGCTGATAGCCGCTTTTATTTCCTTACAGGCGCTGATTGGCTATGCCTACAAAGTGAAAACTATCTACGGGATACACCACTACATCACATCAATGGCGTTACACACAGTGCTTTCTTTTTTAGTGCTGTGTATTGGTGTTCTGTGGGTGCGTCCAGACCAGGGATTGATGCGGGTGGTAATGAGCGATACCTACGGGGGCTTGCTGGCTCGTCGTTTGTTGCTTCCAGTCATTGGAGTGCCTTTTGTCATTGGGTGGTTAATACTTAAAGGTCAACAAGCTTCCATGTACGATGCGGCGTTTGCAATCTCACTGTTTGCCATTGTCATAATTGTGTTTTTTGTCTTTTTGGTTTGGCAATGTGCAACGGTGATTGAACGCCTCAGCCGCCAACGCGATCGCGCCCAAGAAGCATTGAGAATAAATGAAGAGAAACTGCGTAGCTTAGTCGATGCTAACATCATCGGCATTGTATTCGCCGACGTGGATGGCGGAGTCAAGCAGGCAAACGACGAATTTCTGGGAATGATCGGTTACACGCGGCAGGAGATGCTAGCAGGTAAGATCCGCTTGAACGAGATTACGCCCCCGGAGTTTCAACCTTTAGAAGAGAAAGGCATCACCCAAGCAAAGGCGAACGGTGTTTGTGTACCTTATGAGAAAGAATTTATTCACAAAGATGGTTATAGCGTCCCGGTTTTAGTTGGTTACACACTGGTGGGAGAAAAGCGTCAGGAGGCTGTTGGTTTCATTCTCAACTTGAGCGATCGCCAGCGAGCAGCAGCAGAGCAACAAAAATTTGTGTCGCTGATCGAAAATAGCGCTGACTTTATTGGGATCGCTTCCCTTGAGGGTCGATCTCTCTATCTCAACGACGCGGGGCAAAAGCTAGTTGGGGTGACGAGTTTGGCAGATATAAAGCAAATAATGGTATCAGATTACATATTGCCTGATGACAAAGCCTATTTTCAAGAACATATTGTACCCGCTGTCATCGCTCAAGGAAATTGGCAGGGAGAATTCCGTTTTCGGAACTTTCAGACGGGTGAACCGATACCAGTCAATTTCCACGCCTTCACGATCAAAGATAAAAAGACAGGTCAACCAACTGCTTTGGCAACTGTGACTCGCAACATCAGCGCTCAAAAGCAGGCAGAGGAAAAAATACTCAAACTCAATCAAGACCTACAGCGCCGTGTGGATGAGTTACAAACTTTGCTGGAAGTGATTCCCATCGGCATTGGCATTGCGGAAGATCCTGAGTGCCAAACTATCAAGGTTAACCCATCTTTTGCCAAGCAGTTGCAAATCTTGCCAGAGACCAATGCCTCCCTTAGCGCTCCTGAAGAACAAAAGCCGACGAACTTTAAAGTTTACCACGAGGGTAGGGAACTGTTGCCAGAAGAACTGCCCATGCAGTACTCTGCCGCTCATGGTGTGGAAGTTATAGATTTTGATGTGGAAGTTGTCCATGAAGATGGCAGAATTGTCAATTTATTGGAGTCTGTCGCCCCCCTGTTTGACGAGGAGGGTCAAACCAGAGGTTGCATCGGTGCTTTTTTGGATATTACAGTCCGCAAACAAGTAGAGTTAGTTCTCCGAAATCATCAAAAATGGCTGGAAGATGTACTCAACCTGATGCCGATGCCGCTACTATTTATCGAACCAGGAACGGCGCGGGTAACGTTTGCCAATCGAGCCGCTGATGAATTTGCTGGAGGTGAATTTCCCAAAGGTAAATTATGCGACAACTTCGATGGGCTACTCCAAGGCATTCCTCACGAAATGATGCCTGGAGTGCGGGTTGCTCGTGGGGAAAGGCTGGATGGGTTGGAGATGGACTGGCATACCTGCGTCGGTATTCGCTCTGTACTTCTATTTGCTGATACTCTGCCAGCGATGCATGGTTATCCGGCAACTTGTGTGTTGGTGTTCCAAGATGTTACCAATCTCAAGCGGGTAGAAAAAGCGCTGACCTTGGGCAACAACAGGCTCCAGTTACTTTTTGACACGGTTAATAATCTCCTCTCAAGCCAGCAACCAGTGGCATTGATTGATAGTGTCTTCCAAAAACTTGCAGAGCAGATTGGTTTGGATGTTTATTTTAACTATTTGATTGAGGATAACGCTCACCGAATGCAGCTAGCTTCTTACAGCGGCATTTCACGGGAACTAGCAACAGAAATTGAGTGGCTGGAGTTTGGTCAAGCGGTGTGTGGGACTGTAGCTCAGGAGCAGCGGCCAATGGCTGTAGAGAACGTGCAGCAATCAACTGACCCAAAAGTAGAATTAATTCGCTCTCTCGGGATTACGGCTTATTATTGTTATCCGTTGATTGCCCAAGGGCGGGTTTTAGGGACTCTTTCTTTTGGCAGCCGCTCTCTGTGTCAGTTTAGCGAAAATCAAAAAGGGATGATGCAGGCAGTTTGCGACCAAATTGCGATCGCCATCGAACGCGCTAGTTTAATTGCTTCGTTGCAGCAGCAAACTGAGCAGCTGCGTCAAGCTAACCGGATGAAGGATGAGTTTTTGGCGATTTTATCCCATGAATTGCGATCGCCTCTCAACGCCATTCTCGGCTGGGCTCAATTGCTGCGTACACGCAAGTTTGGCGAAACTCAAACGGCTAAAGGGCTGGAGACGATCGAGCGCAATGCGAGGATGCAAACTCAGCTAATTGAAGACCTGCTGGATATCTCGCGGATGATTAGAGGCCAACTGCGGCTAAATGTCCGGACTTGTGATTTGGTGCCGATAATTGAATCAGCAATTGAGACTGTTAACCTAGCCGCTCAAGCCAAGGAAATCGATTTGCGATTGCTCGTCTCGAAGCCGCAGACGCCACAGAATCCAGACTTGGCGGGGGCAAATAGCGAATTGGCGTCGCCACAATCCCAAATCTGTGTATCTTCAAATGGTGTTTTCCTTAGAGAAGCCGAGGATGCAAATTCCCAATTCTTACTTACCGCTGATGCCGAGCGCTTGCAGCAGATCATCTGGAACCTGCTATCCAATGCGATCAAATTTACACCCCTTGGTGGCAAAGTAGAAATCAGGCTTTCACAAATCACTGCTCATAGTCGAGAGCTAATGGGTAATAGAAATAAACAACTACTTCCCAACTACGTTCAGATCGAAGTGATTGACGCAGGCATTGGGATCAGCCGTGAATTTCTGCCTTACGTTTTCGATCGCTTTCGGCAAGCTGATAGTTCCATCACTAGGGCACATGGGGGATTGGGATTAGGATTAGCGATCGTCCGTCATTTAGTAGAATTGCATGGTGGTACAGTCCAGGTAGACAGTCTGGGAGAGGGACAAGGAGCGACTTTTACAGTCAAGCTGCCATTGCTATTACCCACCAGACAAGCGATTTGGAAATCAGAAAGCCGGAAAAAAGCCGATTTCGCCCCTAGAGATGAGTGTACTTCCCTCGTCGGCGTGCGCGTGCTAGTTGTAGACGACGAAGCCGATAGCCGTGAATTTATCACTACGGTACTTGAACATTGTCAAGCAGACGTTCAGGTAGTGGCGTCAGTCCAAGAGGCATTGCAAGTAATTTCCCAGTGGAAGCCAGATGTTTTAGTCAGCGACATTGGTATGCCTGAGGAAGATGGCTACTCTCTCATCCGCAAATTGCGATCGCTATCTCCAGAACAAGGTGGCAAAATTCCCGCCGCCGCCTTAACAGCCTATGCTAGACCAGAAGACCGAATGCGGGCTATACAAGCAGGTTATCAGTTACATTTACCAAAACCCATTGAGCCGGCTGAGTTAGCCGCAGTAGTTGCCAGCCTCGTTAGTCGCAGCTGAAAAAATCCCAAAATTACAACTTTGCCGGCATCAGGCTAGCACGTTTGGCGCTGCTATCCCAAACTATCCAGCTAAGAGAATCATCTAAATCAACAGCACTATTTGCCACTTTAAAATAGAACTTATCCCCACCTTTAATTTCAATCGCAAAATCAGCATTTTGGGCATAAACGACTTTAAAACCCTTATCTCGCAAGCAATACATCGCCCAAGCTTTCAATGATTGCCTATATGGTTCATGGGGAATTGGCGGGTTGGTAATTACATCTTCGATCACTTTAAATATTTGCATTGGTTTCGTTAATTTTATGGGTTAGCAGGATCACAACGAATTTCCACCATCAAGCCATCAGGATCGTAGAAATACACACCTCTACCAGTAGGACGGGTAACTGGCCCATGTGCGATGACAATTTTATTCTCCCTAATAACGGCGACAGCTTGCTCAAATAACTGCGGATCAATATCAAAAGCTAAATGATAAGCTCTAGTAAAACTCTTCTCTGGATTTGGATCTGGTGGTAGCAATTCCGGCGTCCAAAATAAGTCCAAAATCATACCATCCGGAGTGATAAAATTTGCTACTTTCCCAGCGGCTACAAGTTCAATTAGGGTTGCAGGTACTTCTTCGCCAACGAGTTCATGCAACCCCAAAATAGTACCGTAAAAATACCGCGAAGCTTGCATATCATGGACATTTAAGGCAATGTGATGCACCCGACAAAGACTTCCAGGCGCAATGGTAATAGTGGGTTTATTGTCAGAAATCATGATTTAAATCACATATGTAATGCTAATAACTAGCCGACTTTGGCAGGCTTTGTTCTGGTAGTTCCGCGATTTTAATCGTTAGAGGATGTTTTAAAAGTATCAAAATTGATCGAGATCCCCCCAACCCCCCTTGGAAAGTCCCCCTTTTTAAGGGGGATTTAGGGGGATCTACGAGTGTTATATTTATCACCAAAGACGTTGAAAACATCCTCTTAGGGAATTTCTCATTTTCGATATTCGTCGCCACAGTCACCAATTACCTGATATAAATCCCGTGATTGACGAGATACAGCATCTATCAAATTTACATCTTCAGCATCTAAACTGAAACTAAATACCTTAGCATTATCTTCTAAATGTTCAGATAAACCAAGTCTTGCACCGACAATTACACCCCCCACACTAGGCTTTTCTAAAACGTAACGCACTGCCACATTAGAAATACTTACACCATGCTTATCAGCGATTTTTTTTAGGGTAGAAAGTAACTCTTGAAATAACTGCCACCCCCCCCAGTTATCAACCATATTTTTATATTTTTTCAAGCTGACAGTGCCTAAATCAAATGCTCGTAGTTCGGTTTTACCCAGATACTTTTCTGATAACAAACCACCGCAAACTGAGCCATAAGTAAAAAGTTTTATATCATGTTGTTGACAAAACTGGATCATGTTCACTTCTGGACGGCGATCAACCAGCGAAAACTGTACTTGATTAGAAACAATTTTGATACCTGCTTCAGTGATAATTTTTAAATGTTCCGTATCAAAATTAGTCAAAGCCAAATGCTTAATTTTGCCCTCAGTTTGCAATTCTGCCATATATCTGAGAGCATCAAGGTAGTTTGGATCTCGATATTCCCACCAGTGGAACTGCATCAAATCTAAAGATTCTACATCCATCCGTCTCAGGGAAATATTGATATTTTCCTCGACCAACTTTTTCGTCATTTTTCCAGGACGAGGAACCCATTTGGTAAAAGCTTGAATATTAGCTAAAGCCTCTTTACCACGGGTAGCAATAAATTGACGGCGAAACTCACCAATCAAGTCTTCGGCTGGTCCATAATGGTCTGCTAAATCCCAAGTAGTAAAACCTGCATCCACATATTTGAACATTGCGTGAATAGCAGCCGTAGGGTTAATGCGTCCGTGTGCGCCAGACACTTGCCACATCCCATTTAAAATCCGGCAAATATTTAAATCTGGGGTGAATTGGAGACGACTTTCTGCTGTTAATACCATTTTTGATTTTTGATTTTTAGGTTTTGAATTATTTAACGCCAACCTGTTTCCGCTTGTTCAAGCACATAAGCAGCAACATCTGCAATTTCCTGACTGCTCAAACGGTCTTTATAAGCCGACATATTACTTTTACCATTAGTGACAATCGCTGAAATTGCCTCTAGAGAATCCATCCCATACTTTTTCAGAGCATTCTTTTTCAGGTTTTTACCCCGCCGAATGATGTTACCACCGTTGATATGACACCCAGCACAATGAACACCAAATATTTGTGCGCCATTAGTTGTGTCTAGCGCCTTAGCAGACAAAGTAAAAGTACCTGTCCACAACAAAAACGTGACTAATACCAATATTAAAAGATTTTTCACTCAGCGCCTCCTAAATTTGACTGGGATGTTTGCCAAAATAAATGCCAAAATAAATCTACAGGGATTCAAAGTCTGATGTAAATCCGGCAAACTTTGCACAATCTTCCTGAAAAGTTTCAGCGTCGCTGACATCCTCAATTTTATATGCCATAATTCGCGTCTCGTCCGGCATTTTTTTAGAAGCAATCAATTCAACTTGGTACTTTTGCACCATCGTCTTAAACTCAGCACCGTAGCGCTTCCAAGCTTCCCCAGAACAAGTGATATTTACCCGCCACATATCATAACTCCCAACTATTAACAGTAGATTATCATCCCACAAATAGGTAACACAGTACAAATCACCTGATGGAAGTTAAAATTTATCTTTCTTATCTTGGCGTACTTGGCGCCTTGGCGGTTAATTTAAAAAAATCACGAGAGTTGTCTATCTAAAGGAAGTGGCAAGCCAAATAATACTACGCCATAATACAGATGTGGCATCATGATTAGAAGTTTTATCCGAATTAGTTAAATCCAAAGAGTTGAACATGGCTAACAATATCAAAGACAAAATTCAAGCTGACCTACAACAAGCTAAAGCTACTGGTCAGTTAAGAACTGAGCATATTCGCGAAATTGTTAAATCCGCAGTCACTCAGGTAGCAGCTGAATTTAAAGAAGGTTCTAGCGAACTGCGTAACCTAGTAAAAGATGCAGTTTCTGCGGTGATTGAAAACCTTCAAGAAAAAGGTGGCGAGATCAAAGAAGAAGTGACAGCTTCCATTGAAGGAGCGCTGGAAGGTGTTAATAGTAAAAGACACGAAGCTATTGTAAAAACTCAGGGAGAACTGAAGAGATTACAGTCGCAATTAGATGGTGAAGAACAACGACTCCAGCAAGAAGTTGATGGAATGTTAGCAGAGATTGAAGAAACGGGTAAAGACAAAACTGCTAATACTAAAACTGCAATAGACTCGGCGATTAATGCCATTAAAGACAGTGAAGAAGTAGCTCTGTTAAAGAAACGCTACGCACAACTACAAGCACAGCTAGCCATTGTTAAAGCTAACTTAGCCGCACGCTATGGTGGACGCTCTGGAGAAGTCAAAGATTATCTAGACGAGGCACAAAACTGGTATAATCAAGCACGTCCCCAAGCAGAAGCCTTGGCTACACAGGTAGAAGAAAAGCGATCGCATCTCGAAGACAAACTAGGTGCTGCTGGTACAGCTTTAGCCAAAAAAGAGCGCCAGTTAAAGCAAACCTTGAGAGAATTGCTCTTAACAACGGCTGATTTATTCAAAGACAAAGAGCCTGCTGATAAAGAGAAAGAAACTGCTAATAAATAGCCTACGGTTAAAGCAATACGATTCGGTGAGATTTTTCTCCCTTTACCCATCCTAAAATAAGGTGGTAAAAAAAATTTATACCCTCCCTAAAAAAAGGGGGGTATCTTTTGGACTGTTATAGAGCTAGGGTTGTAATTAATCATCCGGTTTTTATTGATAATTAATCTTGAATCTCACGTGAAGGCTTAAACTATAGCTCTCAAAATCAGTAATGGGTAATATATTGATCTACGATAATTACCCATTACCAAAATTAGTAACTACCAACCTGCTCTTCATGCTTGGTGATTACCCAAAGTGCATGAATACTACCGGGAAGCCAACCTAGCAAAGTGAGCAAGACATTAATTACCAAAGTTGGACCAACACCAACTGTCAGAAAAACTCCTAATGGAGGTATCAACAAACCAAGAACTAAGCGGAGTATTTTCATGATTTTGCGGTAAATTTGGGATTTTGTGTAATGAGATTTTCCGGGAGAAATAACCGAATTGTTTCAATTGGGAGATTTCATTTGCTGTAGAGACGCGATTTTGTTGGCGTTTCTACTCCACTGATACTTATCTAGAAGGTAACTCACCTTGGTTGTTGATATTTCCGCTGCTGTTTAAAGCAGGGTGTCTTTCGGCCAAGTATTTGTTAATGAAGGTGTTAGCAAAAGATAAAATCACTGGACCGGCAAGAAAAGCGATTATTCCCCGAACTGCAAACCCAGGAACGAGAACTGATGCTAACCAGAAACAGAAACCGTTGACGACGAGCGAGAACGCTCCTAATGAGACAAAGTTAAGCGGTAGAGAAAGTGCAGAAAGCACTGGTCTAACTGAGCCGTTAATTAGTCCAATTACTAACGCAGCAATCAAAGCTGCGGGAAAGTTAGCAATATCAACGCCTGGAACGACTATATCAACAATTAGCAGGCTCAAAGCTGTAGCAATCGCGGTTAAAAAAGTTACCCACATTGTTCTTACCTTAGTACCAGAAATCGATAGAGTGAAAGTGCTTCTACTATCTTTAACTAAATGCTAGGTTAAAACCTCTCTTGCTAGATAGATTTTGACTATACAATTTGGCTGATACTTCATAAAATTGAGTAAAATATCCTAAAAATCAGCATTTTTTAGTAGTTAAATTACAAGAAAGCTTGTAGTCAGGACTTTAGTCCTAAAAATCCTTGAGTCGTTCGCGTATCGTGACCTAGGAAGCAATAAATTGCTCACTACAAACAAAACTTTCATTTGATATTTATTTATTCAGTAATTATAGCGTTTTTTTTGCACAATTCCCAAACTTTGGAGTGCATTCTTGACATATTTATACTGATGTAGTATTATCGTATTACAAAATTAAGGAGGTAAGTTCAATGATGTTCGCTAATTCATTAACCAACACCACTTCATATACACCAATGCATTTAGACATTTTCAGGTATGAGCGAACATCGTTTGAGCGAAATTGTGATTGAACGTCCCCGAACCGGGATGAGAATTAGTTCCACCAGTTTAAATGGCTTTAAGAAAAATCTTCACAAACTGACTGTAGAAGCGAGTGAAGATGGATTATTAAGTCCATACATCATCAAAGTTAGAAACGGTTCTAAGCGTCTTTCTGATCATCTCGCACCACTGCGTCGGTTTCTAAAATCAAAAGTTGGAGAACCGTGGAATCAGGTTTATAGCGAACTATGCCAACGTTTAGATCCTAGCACAATGGCAGGTCGGCACGTTATCGGTCATCTATGGCATTATGTTGAACAGCATGTAGAACTAATCGATGATATTCCTTATCGCAAACCCTATCTAGGTTATCGATCTCGTCAGTTGATTAGCTATCGAGATCAGTTCTATATTCATCCTGAAACTGGAATTCTCTGTTTAGCGAAAAGTGTACCTCGAAAGCAGAAGACTTCACCCCCAACTGATGTAGTAATGATTGATAAATATCATCAATACTGCAAAATAAACGAAATTTGGTATCTCGTCACCTTTGAGGATTTTCCCCCACCACCTACTAAGGATGTTACTGATATTATCAGAGGCTTGATTGACCGAGATAGCGCAATGTGTGTGGGAGGTCGGAGAATTTACGCTGTCAGCAAACAACAGTGCAATAAAAAGCAAATTCGATTCATTTTGAATCAACTTGTCCAACGATAAAATTTTTCACCTCGTGCAAATTGCCTGAGGTGAATTCATTTCAACCATGAATAATTGCAAAATCCGAAAACTTATAGATTTAGGACTTACGCACCGTACAAATTTACCCACTTTTTAGGCTGTTTTGATGCCTCTCTTTACTCATCCTACCTGTAGTGTGCGTTCCCTAACGCACAATCTATAGGACTTTCAATGAATAAAACAGATGGACATCTCTAATACCGTTTTTTTATGAAAATGCGCTTTCTTCCTGACTGTAGAGACGTTCCATGGAACGTCTCTACGGGATTTATTTGATGCAACCTCACATAAAATTGGTATAACACATTTTTTTGTCAATGCGTAAATCCTAAGATTATAAAAATCACCCTTCAGGTTTACAGTAAAGGGATGATTTATACAAAACCTGCTCTTGATGAGTTTCTAAAGTGCAATCAGACAAAGGGTAAGTCACACAGGTAACAACATAGCCTGCTTGTATTTCCTGGGGACGGAGAAATTTTTGTTCACTTTGATCAACTTCACCGCTGATGAGTTTAGCGACACAAGCAGAACATTCTCCTTGTTTACACCCAGACGGTATCCGGAAACCAGATGCTTCTGCTATGTCGAGAATATATTGATCATCTGGTACTAGAAGCGTAAGATCTAATCCTAGGGACTGATTGATGAGTCGAACTTGATAAACTGTCATCTGCTATTTCTCAGTTAAATTATGATCTACTTGAAAATATTAGACATAGCTGTGAAAATTAAATATGCATTATATATAACCCTTGTAGGGACGTTGCATGCAACGTCCCTACATTCTTTGCCAAAATAGGTCTAATGTGCAGCTTGTAGTTAGCACGAACTAGGAACTTTAATTTAAAAGTTATTGCTTAACTGCTTTCATCGACAAACTAATCCGCTTCAATTTCTCGTTGATTTCTAGCACCCGCACTTTCACAACTTGTCCTACTTTAACTATTTTCTTCGGATCATCCACAAATCTATCAGCAAGTTGGGAGATATGCACCAAACCATCTTGATGTACGCCGATATCGACAAAAGCACCAAAGTTAGCGACATTGCTAATCATTCCTTCTAGTTCCATTCCCACTTGCAAATCTCTAATTTCTTTAATTCCTTCTTTGAAGGTGGCATACTTAAATTCAGCACGGGGATCTCTTCCTGGTTTTTCCAATTCGCTGAGGATGTCCCGCAGCGTGGGTTCACCGACAGTATCAGTAACGTATTTCTTCAGGTTGGTTTTATTGAGTTTTTCGGCAATTTGCGTTACCTGATTTAAGGTTACACTCAAATCAGCGGCGATCGCTTCCACCACCGAGTAACTTTCTGGATGCACCGCTGTATTATCTAAGGGATTTTCACCACCGCGTATCCGCAAAAACCCCGCCGCTTGTTCAAACGCCTTTGGCCCCAACTTCGCCACCTTCAACAGTTGACGGCGATTTTTAAAGGCTCCATGCTGATTGCGATAGGCGACAATATTGTTAGCTACTGTTGGCGTAATTCCCGAAACAAAGGTGAGAAGTTCCTTTGAGGCGGTGTTTAAATCGACGCCGACATAGTTAACGCAGCTTTCTACAGTTTCGTCCAACTTCTTTTTCAGCAACTTCTGATCAACATCGTGCTGGTATTGTCCCACACCAATCGATTTGGGGTCAATTTTCACCAGTTCCGCTAAAGGATCTTGTAAACGTCTACCAATACTAATGGCGCCGCGCACGGTAATATCTAAATCAGGAAACTCTTCTAGTGCAACTTTACTCGCAGAATATATCGATGCACCAGACTCATTTACCATTACCTTAATCGGTTTTCGGTCGATTATTTGCAGCACTTCTAAAACAAATTCATCTGTCTCGCGGGAAGCTGTACCGTTACCAATAGCAATTAACTCAACTTGGTATTTTTCAATTAAATTTTTGAGGGTTTGTCCAGCTTTCTGACGTTGTTCAGCAGCTTGATGAGGAAACACCGCTTGATATTCTAAGAATTTACCCGTTTGATCTAATACTGCAACTTTGCAACCAGTTCTAAAACCGGGATCTATTGCTAGGGTTGGTTTCATTCCCGCCGGTGCAGATAGCAGCAACTCTCGCAGATTTGTTTCAAATGTTTTGATTGACTCAATATCTGCGTAGGTTTTCTTTTGGGAAATTACTTCTCCAATTAGGGAAGTTTTCATCAAACGGTTAAATGCATCCTTCAGCATTGCTTGATAAAAATCGCGAATTGTCCGGACTTTGGTTTTAATTTCTTGCGCTTCCAAATAAGAAAGTACTACATCTTCATCAAAAGCAATTTCAAAATTTAATACTTTTTCCGTTTCTCCCCGACACAACGCTAGCATATTGTGCGGTGCGATATTTTTCACCCGAATCTGATAGTTACGGTACATCTCAAATTTGGTTGTACCTTCGGGATGATCATCTTTAATTCGGGAGACAAAAACCCCTTCTTCTAGGAGATAGTCACGCAAATATGCACGTGATTCAGCTTTTTCAGCCGCTTCTTCCGCTAAGATATCACTTGCACCTTTCAACGCCTCTTCTGCTGTTTTTACGCCTTGAGTTTCGGAAATATACTTCGCTGCTTCTTCTTCTAGTGAGGCTGTTGCAGCATTTTTCACATTTAGCGATTTGATAAATGCTGCTAGGGGTTCTAATCCTTTCTCTCTAGCGATAGTGGCGCGGGTGCGGCGTTTTTGGCGATAGGGTAGGTATAAATCCTCAAGCTCAGTTTTTTGTAAACAGGCGGTGATTTTGGCTTTGAGTTCATCGCTGAGTTTACCTTGTTCTGCGATCGCATTTAAAATCACCGATTTGCGTTCTTCCAGTTCCGTTAAGTAACTATACCTATCAGCTAAATCGCGCAGTTGCACCTCATTCATCTCATCGGTGCGCTCTTTGCGGTAACGTGCAATAAAGGGAATCGTCGCACCCTCCGCTAAAAGTTCCAGCGCGTTTTGCACCTGATGGGGTTTGATATCTAGTTCAGTTGCTAGTAGTTGAGGAATGTTCAGCATCGAGTATATACGTTAAAAATGCTACGTCTAAAAGTTATATGCTAGATCATTACTGCCAGCATGAGCATAGATTGTTAAGCTAATTTACCAGATGCTTGCCTAATGCGAGGATATTTCCACCTCCACTTCAAATTAAGTATTGTAACTAAAACCTACTTAGGTGTAGAATTAACCCCAGTTCCCAAAACAGTTTCGCGCTACATATCTCGAAACGTGAGGCTTTTAGTTCAGAGGTTAGTAAAATGCCTTCATTTTTTTTAATTCCCCTGTTTACTTGTTTAGTAACTGGCTACTTTTTCAAGAAAAGCAACGATGAAATTGCCTACATCGCAGGTGTATTTGCAGCTATCAGCTTCATTATCAGCTTAGTCTTAGCGCCTTGGCAGATTCAGTTTGCGTTGTTAATTTTCATTCTCGCCAGTACTAACAAATTACTCCGCAAAACTCAGTAAAAATCATCTTTAAGTTAGAGGAAAAAACACCAATTCATGTTTCCTCTAGCTTAGGTGATTTGAGTAAAATTATACCAAAGATTTTGGCTTCAGCATCGCGCAGATTAACCAAACTCTTTAATATTTATTGTAAACTTCATTTAGGCATCTACCTTTTTGAAGGAAAATATTATTATGCCTAACAAACTAAATCATTTGCACATCAAAAATTTCCGCTCCCTTGCGGATGTTTTCATTAAAACAGACACGCTCAATATTCTCTTTGGCCCTAATGGAGCCGGAAAATCAACATTTTTAGATACAATCTGGTTTATTAGAGATTGTGCAATCAGAGGTGTTGATTTAGCTTCTTCATTTAGAGATCATGGAATTGGTATACTTTGGGATGGAGCAAGTGAAACAGACAATATATTAATTGAAATAGAAGATGAATCCACTAAATATGAAGTAACATTTGGCTTTTCTTCCGGTAGAATTAAATCTTTTGTTGGCGAGAAACTAACTAATAAGATCAATAATAATTTACTAATCAATAGAACAATAGGTAGTGACAAAGCTACATTTTATCGTCTTGGCATAGCTAAAGACGAATCTATTATCAATCTCAGAGAACCAGAAAAACTGGCGCTTACCAGTTATGTAGGCTTTGGAACAGGTGATCCAACAGCATTAGAGTTAGACAAATTCCTGCGTTTGGCGCGTTTTTATCATTTAAGGGGATGTCCTTATTCAGGCTGAGACGATACGGCTCAGAATCAGAACCTGGAGATATATTACAAGATGGATGTGAAAATTTATGGTCAGTTTTGCGGAATCTACATGATAGACAAGCCGTTGATGAGAGATATAAAACAATTATAAATTTTATGCGCTAAAGTTTTCCCGCTTTCGATGGGTTATATTTTGAGCAAACTGGACGTAACACAGTCTACGCAAATTTTTTAGATAAAAGACGCCGTAAACCAATCCAAGCTTCAGGAGTATCTGATGGACATCTTCAAATGCTCATTAATCTCACAGCTTTATTTTCTGAAAAACCAAATGGCTATTCATTAATTTTGCTGGATGAACCGGAAATATCCCTACATCCTTGGGCATTAGCAATTTTTGCCAAAGCAGTGAAACTTGCTACGAAAAAATGGAATAAACAAGTCTTCATTTCCACTCATTCCCCAGTCCTCATTAGTCAATTTGAACCAAAAAACATCTTGGCTGCCGAGCTTGATGCCGATGGGCAAACTATTATGAAACGAGTTAGTGAAATCCCAGAAATTCAAGATTTACTAGAAGATTATGCTACAGGTTCTTTATATATGGCTGAAATGATAGCCCCTCAGAGTAAGTCTGCTTCTGAGGCTTCAAATTAATGAATGGAGAAAATAAAACTAGCAACCAGCCATGCTATTTTTTTGAATTTGGATTGATTGTTACAGGTGAAATTGAAGAACAGCATCCAGAAGTTTTAGAACCATTTACGGCTGAACAGTATCGGTTTCACGATGGAATATTGAGTGCAATAACGCGACAACAGTTAGATGATGGTGAGGAAACCCCTACTGCCTAACTAGCGATCGCTAATTTAATCGATTTGTTAGACTGAACACATGCAGACGAGGCTCCCCATGCTTACAAATACGCTACTTCTCTCAAATCAACTCCCCACACTACAATATTCCTCCACCCCAGAGCGATTCGATGAAACCTGGGAAGCTCCCCTAGCTACCCTTTTAGGACTAGGACGCGCCGCTGGTGCCGATTTTATTGAATATTTCTTAGAGCATCGCAACTATATCAGTTGTCTCGCAGAAGACGACTCCATCACCAGCATTTCACCCAGTCTAGCCACAGGTGCAGGAGTCAGAGTATTTCGCGGTAAAGCCGACTGCTACGTAAGCACCAATGACCTTTCATTCTCTGGCTTAAAAGCAGCCTTAGAAAAAGGTCTGTCCATCCTGGGATTGCAACTACCCGCACCTAGCTCTTTCATCCCCGAAATCAACCTAGAATTACTCAGAGACTACGCCACAAAAAGAGGCAAAGATGGCTGGCTACCCCTGTGTAGTTCCATTCGAGAAATGGGAGAAGTCCTCCTTGATGGTACCGCCACCCTCAATAAAAAAGCTAGCCACGTACAATCACGC